>CBINHE010000113.1:0-11774 GCA_966250375.1 uncultured Oxalobacteraceae bacterium | reverse complement strand
GGTGGGTGCGCCCCGCGCACCGGTGCTCTTGCAACGGTATCGGTGCGCGGGGCGCACCCTACAGTGGTTTGCAATCCGCTCTAGGCTATGACGCCGCCTGCAGCTCTTCATACAACGCCATATATTCGACGCTGACCTTGTGCCGCGCATCGAGATGGATCATCGGGAGGCAGCGGTCGTGCGACTCGCGGATCCTGACCGAACTGGAAAGTTTGCTGTCGAACACTGGCAAGCCTTCGGCCTTGAGTTCATCGACCAGCCGTTGCGGCAAGCTTGCGCGTGCCTGGAACTGATTCACCACAATGCCCTCGATTACCAGGCCAGGATTATGGTCTGCTTTGATCTCGCGAACATTGTTCATCAGGGAATACAGCGCCTGGCGCGAGAAATCGTCGCAGTCGAACGGAATGATGCAACTGTCGGCGGCGATCAGCGCGGACTGGGAGAAAATATTGTAGGCAGGCGGCGTATCGAGGAAAATTTCTTCGTACTCTTTGGCTAGCTCATTGAGCATGTCGCGCAATTTGTAGATCTTGTGCCGCGATTCCAGCTTGGATTGCATGTCGGCGATTGTCGAATGCGATGGAATCAAGGACAGATTTTCGAAGCGTGTCGCATGCACAAAACTGGTGATCGGCTTGGGATAGAGAACGAAATTCAGCGTCTGCTCGAAGTAATCGGTCAGAGTCGGTGTCACGTCGTTACTGGTTTCGCCCAGCAGATAGCGGCTGGAATTGCATTGCGGGTCGATATCGATCAGCAGGGTTTTCTTCCCCCGGCTTGCTGCAATGGCGGCGAGATTGACTGCAATCGTCGACTTTCCGACGCCGCCTTTTTGATTAAAAATGACACGTTTCACGCAGATTTTCCTTCGTACTAAAACGGTTGAGTTGGACTGTTATACCGAATCGACAAATGCAAGAGCCTCTTGAAAAGCTTGGTTAAATCTCTCGGCGCATGGGCGGCGATGGGAATGACATATAACTTATTCCTCAAGCTTCGCATATTTTTTCAGCCAGTGTATTACGTGGCGACACTAAACAAGGCATTCAGTGCTTTTTTAAGTTCACCTACGTCATTTATCATGACGGGCATTTCACCTGCCCAGGGGAGGAATTTTGCTGGATTTCGATGCGCTGCCCCGCGATCTCCAGGTCCCTGACACGGCGCGGAATCAACTGGAACTCACCGGCAAGCAGCTTTTCCCGCAACGATTTGCACCCGGCCAAGTCTCGGGGAAACTTGCCCAATACGGACCAGCCGCCGCCTGCATCATCAGTCAACACAGCACTATTCGCCATTGGCCCGTGTCCAAGCAGGATTACCTCACGTTTGCCATCGCTGTCCACATCCAGGAGGAACGCATCGCAAGGTGTACCAGCTTGTTTCAGACAGGAAGGCAGCTCCCACGTGCGCTTGTTCGCTGCCCAGTTCTGCTTGTTAAATGACTCGGGCAGCTTCATCTGCTGTGGCCAGACGGTGATATTGGAAGCGACTTCGGCAGAACTTGCCGTTGCTGCGTTGCGATGGATGGGATTTTTTTTCTCAAGCACGCGCTGGGCCTTCTCACGAATAACAGCGGCGTCTGCACCATGCGTTTGATTCTTGAGCTGCTCGAGTGCGGCTTGTCCATAGCGAACACCCTCGGATTTCAGGTATCCGAAATCGAACTTGTCGGCTGAAGTCACACCGGTCCTGAGTCGATCGACCTGGCTGTTAACCGAAATGCGTGCCGGATCTGCGACCGGCGAGAACATCCCTAACAACACGGCCAGGATGACATAAGCAGCCGCCATGTTAACTGGTGCGATCAAGGTCAGCCACCCTGCCCGCTGCAATGCCGCCCAAGCGTATCCGAGAGCGTAGCAGCTTGCTACTAGCAAGCAGGCTGCGGCAATGATGCGGTCAGTGGTCCAGCCATACTCTGCAACGCGCAAACCGAGCGAATAGATTGCGATTCCCGCAACCGGCAGCAGGGATAACGCCGCCAGTTTGGCGCTCAGTCGAATGACGCGCGGTAACCCTGCGTCAATCTCGCCGTTCTGAAATGCGGCGTTGATCAGCACCACCAGCGTAGCTGCAGCACCAAGCAACACTGCCGTAGCGCTTTTGGTGGCCCACAGTGGTTGCAGCCCAGTCACAAGCAAACTTGCCAGAAACCCGACGACGATCAAGGTCGTGATCGGCAATACCCATGACAGCAATACCAGCAGTAATGAGCGGATGCCGTGCACGATTGCCGGCCGCACATCGGTGATGTGCATCGCGCAAGCGAAGGCGAACACGGTGACCGGAATCGCAAACCAGGACTGCTCCAGCAACTGCTTCAGGAAGTCGAGCTTGACCAGCATAAACAAGGCGCTGCCCAGCCACAATGCAGCCCAAAGCGCACCGACGAACATCACAGAAAACGCCAGCTGGATCATCAGCTTCCAGGCAATTTCAAAGTGGGTCGAATATTTTGCGATTCGGGAGTGATCCTGCGCTGCCGACAACACCAGTGAATGCGCAATGAAATAGCCCGCGCTCAGAAACACGAAAAGCAGCGGTGAAGGAAATCTTGTCCTCTCAGATCCCTCTCCTGCCAGCGAGAATGCGTAGGCCATGTCGTTACGCCATACATCATAGAACCCAAGGCCACCTATGATCATAAGGGACAACAACAGCCAGAATGCGGTACGCCGCCGATCCAAATGTCCAAGGCTGGATATAAACAGTATCGGCACGAACAGGCTTACCAGCAGCAAAGGCGCGAATAAGAATGGCTCTGTCGACGGCCACGCATTCGTCTTTGATGCGTGGTACAGAAAGTACAAGATCACGCCTTGAAGAAACCCGACGGCAAGGCGCTGTATCCCGACTTTAGAGGTAACCATGGATTCCAGCAACAAGCTTTTATGTTCGGCAGCAACTGACTGCATTATTGTTTTCCTTTTCTGCTACGGAAAGAAAGAAGTTTCCTGGAGTTTGATGCCCGGAAGTACAGCCGCGGCCTTTAGTTTGTCTTTTGGGGTGAGTACCAATTTCAATGCATTGTCTGGCATGCCGTGTTCAACATAATGCACCATCACGTCATATCTCTTCGCTCCCTTTCCCTTGGAAAGCCACAAAGGTTGAACACCCAGCGCCGCCGCTACTCCACAATTTCCTTGAAACCGTAGGCTGCCACTGGTCATTTAATTTGATTGCAGCCATGCCGTCCTCGACGTTTGGCAATGACTTGAAGTAACTGCAATCCTGCTTCAAAGCTTTCCACAGGCGTGACTTTCCCGCCCCCACGTTGATTGCTCTTGCCTCCCCATGACTGCATCACAGTCCAATCCCCAAGTAAATCCCGATCAAGTATGGCGGTATAGATGCGCGTCTCTGACGCAAACTGCAATCGCGTTGGCTGAGGAAGTGCGCGAGTTACTGTGTCGGCTGGGTCAATCATGGTGGAGTTCTACTTTGCATTCAAGGCGTGCCGGTTGCAGCCCTTTAATCATTGAAAACAAGGAATGGCCATCAGAATTCTTGGTCATCGGGGCCTAGGTGGCGATTTTCTATTGCAATTCCCTGGTAATTCCCAACGCAAACCAGTGAAGTGGCAGCAGTTTCACCGAAGGGATCAACAAATAATTGGTGTAGAAATCAAGGTCGGCTTGTTCCATCCGACAATCCTATCAGATGGGGGCTGCGCAATATCCGTTCTCATATTCAACCGTATGACATTTGAATAACGAACTCTGCCACTCCATGCGTTGCAAAAAAGACATTTCGTGTTTACACTACTTAACAAAAGGCCAACTATCGGGGGCGGCCGCCACTTTCTTGATGCTTGATGAAACTCCTTACCTTCAGCGCGTTATTCCCGAATGCCGAGTGGTCGCAGCACGGTATTTTCGAGCAGACCAGCCTGCGTCAGCTTGTCGCCTCTAATAAGGCAACACCCAGGGTTGTCGCTCCTGTTCCCTGGCTCCCGTTCAGACACCGCTTGTTCGGCGAATATGCGGCGTTTGCCAAGGTGCCGAAGGAAGAAACCCGGTTTAGCATAAAAGTCGTCCACCCCCGTATCCGTTACCTCCGAAAGTCGGCATGACATTTGCGCCATGGTCGCTTGCCTATGCCGCCAAATCCGCCATCGGCCGCATCTTCGATGAGGGCTACGGTTTCGATATTATCGACGCCCATTATTTTTATCCCGATGGCGTAGCGGCGGCCATGCTGGGCAGGTATTTCAACAAACTCGTGGTGATCACAGCACTCGGCAAGGATACCAATCTCCTACCGCAATATCGGATTCCTCGAGTGACAAGGCGGTATGCGAAACAATTCAGCTGGCATGCAATCACCGCAGGGCAGCTTCGGCTTTTCCAGCGGATTTCGAAAAACTGAGCAGAAACGCTGCGTCGGGACAAAGCCTTTTCTTCTGCATTTTAAAAAACATCAAAGGATGCTGTGCATGTTTTCCAAGAGCGAGATCGCCGAAATCAAACTGAAGTATGAAACCCAAGGCTTTGTGCATCTGAAAGGCGTCATTCCTGACGGCATGTTGAAGCACACGCGAACAGCTTTTGATTTAGCCAGCGAGCGGCATTTCGACCAGTGGCAGAAAGCAGCGAAAGCAGGCACCGGAGAGTCGCGTTTCTTCGATATCTCCAACATTCTGGATGAGGACCCGGTATTCGTTGATCTGGTGGATTTGCCGACGATTTTTCCAGTGCTGGTGGATATCGTCGGCGATGATATCCAGTTGAACCACACGAGTGCGCGCCTTTTTTATCCAGGACCGACTTTTACCAATCCATGGCACTCCGATATTCGCCATGTTTTGGGCGTTAACCTCGCGCACACTTTGAATTTTCTCGTTAAGGTTCATTATTTCGTGGAGGACTTGCGTCCTGACCAAGGCTGCCTTGCCTTCATTCCCGGCAGCCATCGATACCCGGCAGACCATCCGAAACCTTCGGTGCAAGATATCGATACTTCGTCGGCAGCCGTCAAGATCGTTCCCAAGGCCGGGGATGCAGTGATATTCAATACTCATGTGCTGCATATGGCACTGGATAACCGCAGCGATACGGTCAGAAAGTCCATCATCTATGCGTATTCCCACTATTGGATGAAACATTACGCGAGCGCTGTGCCGACCGATCTCGAGCGCTTTGCCAATACCGCGCAGCGCAAGCAACTGTTTGGCGTCGATATAGACGGCATACCGGACTTTAACCAGCGATTGCATGGCAACACAAAAGCATCGCTGCATAGCCCCTTGTTCGCCTCCAGCAAGCGTCTAGCCAAGTTCGCTTTGCTGAAAAAGAGCTGAAGCGCAATCCTCTTGGTTGGGATGGGGATTGGTTTAACTCGGAGGATTTACCCCATCCCCCCTTGCAGGGCGCACACAGGCTTGCAAGCCTGTGTCGTTCCGCAGGCGCGGGACATGTCCCGCGAAACCCCTGCTCCACCCCTAGCCCTCCCCTTGAAAGGGCGGGAACACGTAGGCTCTCCGTCGCCTAAGTTACTGATTTCTGTGTGAGACACACCCACATCCGGATACCCGAAAAATCCCGGATCAAATCCTGACGCGTTTGGCCGCAATCGCATTGCCCGCCCGGCTGACCGCCTTGCGTCCGAGATGTTGCGAAATGAATTGCCCGGCGTCGACCACCGCATTCAGGTCGATGCCGGTTTCAATGCTCAAGCCCTGGAGCAGATACAGCACATCTTCCGACGCTACATTGCCGGTTGCGCCCTTCGCATATGGACAACCGCCGAGACCGGCGACCGCTGAATGGAAGATCGCAATGCCGACTTCCAGGCTCGCATAGATATTCGCCAGCGCCTGACCATAGGTGTCGTGAAAATGGCCAGACAAGCGCTCGATGGCAAACTCTTGCGCGACACGCGTCATCACCGCTTGCACTTTTTTCGGTGTGCCGACACCAATGGTGTCGGCAATATCGATTTCGTCACATCCTAATTCGCGCATGCGCCGCACCACGTCGGCCACACTGTCCGGCGACACATCGCCTTGGTACGGGCAGCCGAACGCACAACTGATGCTGCCGCGCAAACGGATGTTGTGCTGTTTGGCTGCTTGCGCGACTTCGCGGAAGCGTTCGATCGATTCCGCGATCGAGCAATTGATGTTCTTTTGCGAAAACGCTTCCGATGCGGAGCCGAAGATCACCACTTCATCCGCTTTCACGGCAAGCGCGGCTTCGAAGCCTTTCATGTTCGGCGTCAATGCGGAATAAATCACGCCCGGCGTGCGCGCAATGCCCACCATTACCTCGGCCGAGGTCGCCATTTGCGGCACCCATTTCGGCGACACGAAGGAGGCCGCTTCGATGTTGGGGAATCCGGCCTGCGTCAGGCGATTGACGAGCTCGATCTTGACATCGGCCGTGATGGTTTCTTTTTCATTCTGCAAGCCGTCGCGCGGACCGACTTCAACGATTTTGACTTTATCGGGTAGGGCCATCTCAGTATCCTTTTGTACGGTCGACCACGCTTGCAATACATGGGTATTTACTCATCTTCGCAATGCAATGAAGATTTTTTTGCTCTCATAGTTCCCCATTTTTTTGCGGCAAAAAACAAAAAATGGAACTCCATGGCAGCAATAACCACACACCCACCACTGAAAGCAATGATCGGATCATTCTGACATATTGCCGGTTAGTAATCTCAAATAACGAATCGATGATTAAAGGAATTTTTAATATGCGTCCTGTAAATTTGCCTTCATTTTTCTCCCCCAAGATACCTGTTGACGTGCCGGAAATGGAGCAATCCCTGTTGCCCCGCGCCACAGGAGAAGGCACGTCAAGGCAGCCGGAAAAAAAAGAAGGCCCTGCGGCCACCGGCAGATTTTTCCGCGCAACAGCGAATTTGGTCTCTACCTGGCATGAAGCCAATACCCCATTGCACCTGGCTGTCAATCAAGGCGACCTCGCCGCAGTCCAGTCCTTGCTTGCAAAGCACGACAATCCCGAGAAAAAGAACAAGAGCGGCAGAACACCACTTAGCTGCGCGGCGGAAAAAGGCCATCCTGACATCGTCAAAGCGCTGCTGGCCAATCCCAATGTCAAGCCTGATACGCTGGACAATAATGGCCGCACGCCGCTTAGCTATGCAGTGACAGGGGGCCATTTCGACATTGTGGAAACGCTGCTGGCCAATCCTCATGTCAAGATTAACCAAGCGGACAATAATGGCCGCACGCCGCTCAGCTACGCGGCGGAAAAGGGCCGTTTCGATATCATCAATAAGTTGCTGGAGGCTCAGGCCAACCCCAATCTGCCAGACAAGAATGGCCGCACGCCGCTTAGTTATGCTGCGGAAAACGATCATGTCGGCGCCGTAAGGGCCTTGCTGGAGAATGACGATACCCTTCCTGATATGCGAGGACCAGATGGTAAAACACCGCTTCACCATGCAGCGGCAAATAACCATCCCAACGTCGTCGCTGTCCTTCTGAAGGATGCCCGGGTCGACCCCAATCTATCGGACAAGAATGGTATTACACCGCTCGCCAGCGCGGCACTGAATGACAAATTCAACACCGTCGCAACTCTTTTGAAGGATGCTCGAGTCGACCCCAATCTGGCCGACGACAAGGGTTATACACCACTTCATCATGTTGCGGAAAAGGGCGGCTGGGAGCGTCTGCATATTACCCATGCGCTGTTGGGAAATCGTCGGTTAAACCCCAATTTACAAGAGAATAAGCATGGTTATACAGCGCTTGCCTGCGCGATACTGAGAACCGACCCTCATGTCTCCGAGGCCTTGCTGGCGAATCGAAGTGTCAATGTCAATCTGCCGGACAACCAGGGGCGTACACCGTTTTTCCTTGCGACGACATCCCAGTCGGAATTTGCAGACAGGTCGGCCTTCCATGCGCTATTGGAGAATAATCGCGTCGCCCACCATCAGCGAGCACATAATGGGAAGACTGCGTTTGAAAATTTGCTGGATGGGCCTATAACTGCGCTTCCGGGTTATGCGTTTGTGATGTCAATGTTAAAGAATGCTCATGTCCGACAAGGCATTCTTCCTGCCGATATCATGGAGGCTGCAGATAGGTTAGATCTCGATTCAGACAAGAGGAGAGAATTGGGAATTCCACTGAGATAGTAATGCATGGTACGGCCTGAATTTGATGCAAGTCTCAAACATGCCTTGCATCGGGCACGCCGTATTACACGATCTTCGGCCAGAACTGCGCCAGCGTGTCTCGGTCCGTGGCAAGGCACGCAAGCTCAACATCATTTGCACGCAGTCTTCCCTCCCATCGGTCCCCGAGGTGTCGCACGCTCATCGGTACACAACAATGCCTGTGTCTCGAAGCGCCCCAGCGGATCGCGAATCCAGACCTGGCGAATGGGAACGGCGGGCGCGCTCGACTCCCCTCTCCCGCAAGCGGGAGAGGGGAGCAAATCATGGCACCGCCTGCGTCCGCTTTTCCAGCCACGCTTTGGCATTGCCCGTCACATGCGGCGACAGACGTGCGCGCGTCGTTGCATGGTAGTCGTTCAGCCACGCGATTTCGTCGGCCCGCATCAGGTCCAAGTCGATGCAGCGGGTGTCGATCGGACACAGGGTCAGTGTTTCGAAGCGCAGGAACTCGCCGAATTCCGTCGTCTCCGCGCTCTGGTTCAACACCAGGTTTTCGATGCGCACACCCCATTTTCCGGGGCGATAAATGCCGGGCTCGATCGATGTGATCATGCCGGGCTCCATCGCGGTGTGCGGCTCCGGCATCGCGGTGGCGGAGATCACTTGCGGCCCTTCATGCACGTTCATGAAGTAGCCAACACCATGGCCGGTGCCGTGGCCGTAGTCGATACCGGCAGCCCAGATCGGTGCACGCGCGATGGCGTCCAGCATCGGTGATTTTGCGCCGCGCGGAAAACGGGTGGCGGACAGCGCGATCACGCCTTTCAGCACCAGCGTGAAGTCGCGCTTTTGCGCCGCCGAGGGCTGGCCGATCGGCACCACACGTGTGATGTCGGTGGTGCCGCCCAGATATTGCGCGCCCGAGTCAATCAGCAGCAAGCCGTCGCCTTCGATCGTGGCGTGTGCTTTTTGGGTCGCATGGTAATGCGGCATCGCGCCATTGGCATTGAAGCCGGCAATCGTGCCGAAGCTGCAACTGACAAAACCGGGACGGCAAGCGCGCGCGGCAGTAATGCGCTCATCGATGGTCAGCTCGGTGATGGTCTCGTGGCCGAGCGCCTGTTCCAGCCAGGCAAAGAATTCACACAAGGCAGCGCCGTCCTGCTCCATCGCGGCACGCACATGCACGGCTTCAGCGTCGCTCTTGCGCGACTTGGCAATGGTGGTGGGGTTGATCGCCTCCACCACTTGCACCGTGGCCGGAATTGCCTTGCCCAGGCCGAGCGTGATGCGGCGCGGATCGATCAATAGCGTGCTGTCGGCCGCCAGCGCCGCCAATGCCGCGGTGGTCTGTGCATACGGCGCGATATCGACGCCATCGGCAGCCAGCTTGGCGCGCAACGCATCCGGCACTTTGCCTTCAGCCACGAACAGAGTGGCGCGCTGCAGTCCGACTAGCGCATGCGCGACAAAAATCGGGTTGTAGCTGACGTCGGCGCCGCGCAGGTTGAACAAATACGCGATGTCGTCCAGCGTCGAAATGAAGTACCAGTCGGCGCCATGCGACCGCATCGCGTTGCGCAACGCCGCCAGTTTGTCGGCGCGCGGCTTGGTCGCATGCGGCGCGACGTGTTCATACACAGGCGGCGTCGGCAGTGATGGCCGGTCGGGCCAGATGTCATTGAGCAAATCGCAGTCAATGCGCAGCTTGGCGCCGTGCGCGCTCAACGCCTGCTCCAGCAGGCGCGCGCCAGCCAATCCCAGCACTGCCCCATCGACGGCGACAGTCTGCCCCGCCGCCAGATTGCCGGCCAGCCATTCGATATGCAGCTGGCTATTTCCTGCCGGGATTTTCATCAGCGTAATGCCGGTGCCGAGCAGTTGTGTTTCCGCTTGCGACCAGTAACGGCCATCAACCCACAAACCGGCAAAGTCAGTCGTGACGATCAAGGTGCCGACCGAACCGGTAAAGCCGGACAGCCATTCGCGCCCTTGCCAGCGCGCCGGCAGATATTCGGATAAATGCGGATCGGCGGACGGAATCAGGCAAGCATCGATATTGTTGCGTTGCATGGCCTGACGCAGAAGCTGGATGCGGGCGCGAGTGGTCGCGAAAGTGGCGTGCAGAGTATCCATAGGAAATTGGCCCCGTGATAGTGATCCGGATAAATCCGTGATGCAAACATGATAGGACGATTGAATTCGGCAGGCACGTATCGATCGAACTTTTGCTGCGTTGTTGACTCATTTTCTACATGGTGTTTCCACATCGATCAGGAGTGTAAATCAGGAGCGTAATCATGGAACATATACTGGCAGGAATGAACATTGCGATTTTGGTGACCGATGATTTCGAGCAAGTCGAACTGACCGGGCCACGCGAAGCATTGGATAGCGCCGGCGCGAGTTCAAAAATCATTTCGAACAAGCAGGGCAAGGTGCAAGGCTTTCATCACGATGTCAAAGCCGATCAGTTCGACATTGACCTGACTTTCGATGAAGCGGACCCGGATGACTTCGATGCGGTGCTGTTACCCGGCGGCGCGATCAATGCCGACCAGATTCGGATCATTCCGCAGGCGCAGCAATTTGTGCAACGCATGCAGCAGGAAGGCAAACCCATCGCGGCAATTTGCCATGCGCCGTGGCTGCTGGTGTCGGCCGGACTGGTAAAAGGACGCACGCTGACCAGTTGGCCGACCTTGCAGGATGACATCCGCAATGCGGGCGGCAATTGGATCGATCAGCAGGTGGTGGTCGATGCGAATCTGGTCAGCAGCCGCAAACCGGCCGACATTCCGACGTTCAACGACAAGATGCTGGAGTTGCTGTCGCAACGTTTGAGCATGAGTACGCGCGGCACGCAGGATGAACAGTCAAGGGGGATTGGTGTGAGCAGTTAAACGAGTGAGCGCGATTGAGCGCTCAATGACTCACTTGCCTTGCGTCTCTTGGCTTGCAAGCCGAGAGCTTGTGCAAGCGGACCTTATGCCGCCTGCGCCAGATTTTTTCATGACTTCCGACATCTCTTCCATGTCCGATTTGGTGCTCTGGAATAGCCCATATAAATAATGCCGCGCCGCTTCCGCGACTGTTCACGTTTTACTGCAGAAACCCTCCGCATACGCCGAAAAGTGCCGGCCAAAATTCGCGCAAAGGCGGGCGGTAGCATGTCATGGCATGGCAATGAGTTGCAGCGCCGCGATCAGGAAAATATTTGCATGATGGAACCATTTTCAAGCGCATCCTACTTATCTCAAGCTGCCCCCCAGACCGTGACATGAAATCGCGTCTTTCCTGCTTGGCAGAGAACCCATTGTCAATCGTTGGCACCGATTTCTCGTCGTTGTCATAGCGACTGTCATGGCGCCGCCTCCCGTCTTGTGAACAGGAAAAACCCTCGATTTCATCTGTCATGTTCCGGGTGCCAAGTGGCATTTGCGCAGATCACGGAGCCCCTACGAGTAGGGGGTCAAGCGCCGCGAATCACCCCCCACATTCAGGGGCGCTGCATAACCTAACTTGCAAAGACAAAAGCAACCAAATTTACCTTTGATATGAACAATTTCCCCTTGCATGGATCTTCCCCCCCTCGTTTCCCGTCCCCGGAGCCAGAGAATAATCGTGTTGAGCAGCCCGCATCAACTTCCCATACGCCGGAAGAAGCGTCT
>CBINHE010000112.1:0-11915 GCA_966250375.1 uncultured Oxalobacteraceae bacterium | reverse complement strand
GACGCCTTGCTCGCGCAGAATCGCCACTCGCGGCTTCGTCCCCAAGGACAAGAAAGGCGCGGCAATATCCTGTTGCGGATCAAACGTCAGTTTCGGTGTGATGCCCGGGTCGGATGCATCAAGAATTCGGTCGTATTCCGCATCGGCACAGGCCGGATTGTCGCGCAAGCGGGCGATGCGCCAGCTCGTTTCACTCCATATGCGCTGCAACTCGGCACGCGGCTGCTTGTAAATCACTTTGGCATCGCGCGTAAATTCGATTACATCGCGATCATTCGACTTGCCGATGATATGACTGCACGAGCCTAAGTTGTAGGTGCGCAGCACGTCCATCACGTCGGATTTTTGCTCTGCACGGACTTGGATGACAGCGCCCAGTTCCTCGTTGAATAAAGCGCGCAGCGTCATCTCGTTGCGACGTTCACTGACCTGCGCAGTCCAGTTTTTCGAATCGCCCCAATCGGACGCGTGCTCGCTTTCCATCGTCAGGATATCGAGATTGACCGACACACCGCTACGGCCGGCAAATGCCATCTCGCACAAGGTCGCAAACAAGCCGCCGTCGGAACGGTCATGGTAGGCCAGCAGTTTTTGCTCTTTGTTGAGTTGCTGAATTGCAGCGAAAAAACCCTTCAGATCTTCCGGGCTGTCGACGTCAGGTGCATCGTTGCCGATTTGCTGCATCACCTGCGTCAATGCAGAAGCGCCCATGCGATTCTTGCCGCGTCCCAGATCGATCGCGATCAACACGGTTTCTCCGGCATCTTTCCTGATTTGCGGCGTCAACACCAACCGCACATCATGCACCGGTGCAAACGCCGACACGATCAGCGATACCGGCGACGTGACGGATTTGCTGCCGCCTTCATCTTTCCAGGTAGTGCGCATTGACAGCGAGTCCTTGCCGACCGGGATGCTGATGCCCAATGCCGGGCACAGTTCCATGCCAACCGCCTTGACGGTGTCGAACAAAGCCGCATCCTGTCCCGGCTGACCGCAGGCTGCCATCCAGTTAGCGGACAATTTGATGTCCGAAATATCGGCGATCGGGGCTGCCG
Source organism: uncultured Oxalobacteraceae bacterium (assembly GCA_966250375.1). GTDB lineage: Bacteria > Pseudomonadota > Gammaproteobacteria > Burkholderiales > Burkholderiaceae_D > CAMLDH01. The sequence goes on along the minus strand of CBINHE010000112.1, from coordinate 10,857 downwards.
CGATATTGGTGATCGACTCACCCACTGCCATGCGTCCCGATGCAGCAGCATCGATCACTGCCAGCGGCGTGCGCTCGCCCATCGCCATCGCTTCTCCGAGATATCCTTCAAAACTCATGGTTGTCACGGCGCAATCCGCAACCGGCACCTGCCACGGGCCGACCATCTGGTCGCGCACCGTCGTGGCGCCGACACTGCGGTCGCCGATGGTGATCAGGAAGGATTTATCGGCAACGGTCGGCAGGCGCAAAACGCGCTGCGCCACCTCGGCCAGGTCCATGCCGGTCAGGTCGACTGCAGGGAATTCAATCTTCACATGCGTGACGTCGCGATGCATCTTGGGCGGTTTGCCGAGCAATACATCCATCGGCATATCGACCGGGTTGTTGCCATGTTCCGGATCGACTACTTTCAATTGGCGCTCTTCGGTTGCCGTGCCGACCACCGCAAACAGGCAGCGCTCGCGTTCGCACATGTACTGGAACAACGGCAGACTGTCCGGTGCAATCGCCAGCACATAACGCTCTTGCGATTCATTGCTCCAGATTTCTTTCGGCGCCATGCCGCTTTCTTCCAGCGGCACTTTGCGCAGATCGAAAATCGCGCCACGCTTTGCATCGTTCGTGATTTCAGGGAATGCATTTGACAAACCTCCCGCGCCGACATCATGGATCGACAGAATCGGATTGTCGTCGGCCATTGCCCAGCATGCATTGATCACTTCTTGCGCACGGCGTTCCATTTCCGGGTTGCCGCGCTGCACCGAATCGAAATCGAGATCGGCGGTGTTGGTGCCAGTTGCCATCGAAGACGCCGCGCTGCCACCCATGCCAATGCGCATGCCGGGGCCGCCCAACTGAATCAGGAGGCTGCCGACTGGCAGGTCGTTCTTTTTCGTGTGCTTCGCAGAGATGTTGCCGATACCGCCAGCAATCATGATCGGTTTGTGGTAGCCCTGCACCAAACCGCCCACGTTCTGTTCATAAGTACGGAAATAACCGCCCAGATTCGGACGGCCGAATTCATTGTTGAACGCGGCACCACCGATCGGGCCATCGATCATGATTTGCAACGGCGATGCAATGCGGTCCGGCTTGCCGTAAACCCCAGCTTGACCATGCGACTGGCGCTGTGCGACCGCTTCGGTAACATCACGCGCGTTTTCCCATGGTTGCACTGCGTGCGTCAGCATCAGGTTCGATACTGTAAATCCAGTCAGCCCTGCTTTCGGCTTGGCGCCACGCCCGGTTGCCCCTTCATCGCGGATCTCGCCGCCGGCACCGGTGGAGGCGCCAGGAAATGGAGAGATGGCCGTCGGATGGTTATGCGTCTCGACTTTCATCAGGATGTGGGTCAGCTCTTCGGACGCCGCATACACATTGCCTTGCGCCGCACCACGCTGGTAGAAGCGCGACACGGTCGCACCTTCGATGATCGACGAGTTGTCGCTGTACGCGACGATGGTGCCCTTCGGCTGCAATTGGTGCGTATTCTTGATCATTGCGAACAGCGACTTGTCCTGCTTTGCGCCGTCGATGGTCCAGTCCGCATTGAAAATCTTGTGGCGGCAATGCTCGCTGTTGGCCTGCGCGAACATCATCAGCTCAACATCAGTCGGATTGCGGTTGGCCTGCGTGAACGCATTAACCAGGTAGTCGATCTCGTCGTCGGATAGTGCGAGGCCGAGTTCGCTATTGGCCTGCACCAGTGCATCTTTACCGCCAGCCAGCACATCAATCGATGCTAGCGGTTTAGCTTCCAACTCGCGGAACAATCCTGCCGCATCCTGCGCGCTACGCAATACGATTTCGATCATACGGTCGTGCAGCAGTGCGGCGACCGCTTGCACAGCTGCGTCGGAAAGCTTCTTCGCGCCGCCCAGCAAGCCCGGCTTCACTTGCACGTGATACGACATGCCACGTTCGATCCGCTTGATGTGCAGCATGCCGCAGTTGTGTGCGATGTCGGTGGCCTTGCTGGCCCACGGCGAAATCGTGCCGAAGCGCGGAATCACGACGAATTCATCGCCTTCGGCGCTGCCGGCAAACGGCTCGCCATAGGTCAGCATCGCATTCAGCCGGGAGAGCTCGTCCTGGCTCGGTGCGGTAGACGCATCGATAAAATGCAAAAAACGGCCGGTGATGCCCACGATGGCAGGCTCGGCAAGTTGCAGTTGCGACAATAGGCGTTGGGTACGAAAGACAGACAGAGCGTTGGAGCCCGGCAGGATCAGCATGGCGAGGACAGAGTTGATGCAGTCTGGCTACCGCAAAGCAGCGCAACCGCGGGTTAAATCAGGAAAGCAAGGATTATACCGCGACATGCTCCCCCGGAAAGCCCGATCAATTGAAGAACCCTTGTTGTATCACCGATGCCCTTTGTCGTACTTCTCTCAACCGTGCTATCGCCTCCGCCTGGCATTTCAATGGCTCGGCAAAGGCGCAACCGAGATATATTCGGAATTGCCAACGCCGCATTCACTCTCACTCAGCATGTACCGTCTGCGGCATTTATCCTTTGTAAATGCCGCAGCCCATAATCAAATCATCGACTTTTTCAATGTAGCTGCATTTCGGTTCGATAACCTTGACAACAGGATTGAGCCACTTGTAATCGACCCAGCCCTTGCCCTGCCGTTGGCGGCCTCAATGAAACTCTTGATGATGAATTTGCCGTTATGGCCTTCCATGTCGAGCAGATTCCTGCCGACCATTTTCGGATTGTTGCCGCGCGCAACATTAATTCCATTCAGATCATATGCAAATCAATACAGATCGCGATCGTGGAACTACGCATTGGGGCGCCATTCCCGAACTAGGCAAATGCCCTCTCCTTGCCGTTATTCCCTCTCCACCCCAGTAACTGCATGTCACGGAGTTCGGAATGACAAATTTATTTGATGATTGTTGCAGTGTTGCTGTCGCATTTCGTACAGGCCTTGGTAACATGGCTGCCTGATTCGATGAAGAGTTTGGGATAGACTCCATGCAAGTAGCTGTAATCGGCGCCGGTGTAGTTGGCGTGTGCACCGCGTATTTTCTCGCAGAAGCGGGACACGAAGTGGTCGTCATCGAGCGGCGCGGCAATGTCGCGGAACAGGCAAGTTTCGGCAATGCAGGTGTTATCGCGCCGGGATACATCACCCCTTGGGCAGCTCCCGGCATGCCCAGGAAAATCCTGTCGTATCTGTTCAAATCCGAGGCGCCGGTCTTGTTCAAACCGACCATGGACCGGGCGCTGTGGCGCTGGATTCGCCTGTGGCTTTCCGAATGCGAGCTTGATCGTTACCGTATCAACAAGGAACGCATGCAGCGAGTTGCATTCTACAGTCGCGACATCCTCCATCAGTTACGTGAGCATTACCAGCTTGAATACGAACAAACGCAGGGTTATCTACAGTTGTTTCGCACCGAGCGTGAAATTCAGTTGGCTGAGCCGGCGCTCGCGCTGCTGGCCGCAAGCGAAGTACCGCATCGAATGGTCGATGCCGATGCCGTGCACCTCCTCGAACCAGGACTGTCATCGGTGACGGCACTGGCAGGAGGACTGCACTTGCCGCAAGACGAGTCGGGGAACTGCCCGCTCTTCACCAAGCAACTGAAATACATTGCGCAATCGATCGGCGTCGAATTTCACTTCAATAGCATCCTCACCGGCATCCAACACGAGAACAACCGGGTTTCACTGCAAATTGACGACAGGAAGTTTCATGCCGATGCGGTCGTGCTGGCAGCAGGCATCGAAAGTGCGCAATTGCTCAAGTCCCTCGGTATACATATCCCGCTGTATCCGGTCAAAGGCTACTCCGCCACCACGTCTATCAAGAATTTCGATGAAGCGCCGCTGGCAGCATTGATGGATGAATCGTACAAGGTGGCAATCACCCGCATGGGTAATCGTATCCGGATCGCCGGCACAGCCGAGCTGGGGTCGCTCGACCTGGAATTGCGCGAAGCTGCGTTACGCACCTTGATCAAGGTCGGCGAAGACTGGTTCCCGCATGCGGCCAACTACAACACAGCTAACTTCTGGTGCGGCGCGCGACCGATGTTGCCGGACGGCGCGCCGCTGCTGGGCGCGACGCCGCTCAAAGGCGTCTACATCAATATCGGCCACGGTTCAACCGGCTGGGCGATGGCGGCCGGTTCAGGAAAACTGGTGGCCGATATCGTCTCCGGATATACGCCCGACATCGACATGGATGGATTGGCACTGTCACGGTATGGATAAGGTCGGTTGCGTGATCATCGCACAGGCGTAGTCGGCTTGGCGGTTGCGCGCACACTGGCGCGCGCGGGACGGAAGTGGTTGCGGTCGAATCACCGCACCAAGCGATAGCCATGGAAACCAGTTCGCGCAAATAGCGAAGTCATTCACGCTGGGCTCCATTATCCGGCAAACCGCCGGAAAGCTCGATTATGCATCGCGGGTCGCGATGCTCTGTACGCGATCGATGGCGACCTCACTTGACTCGCGCGAAACATAAGCCATCTTGATGCGCAGCCCGAAGTTCGCGTTGATTTGCGAGAACAATGGCAATGGGGTATGTCCACAGCAGAAGCGCATCGTTTTCCCGGCTGCAACGTGGCCAGTACCTCGAAAATTGCCGCATGCCGGAAGCGCTTGGCAACGCCACCTTCCTCGAATGGATAAACGCCTTCGAAAACCTTCATATGTATCTTTAATTGATGCAATCAATATACATCTTGTCGACTCTCGACAAATTGCACATCACGATGACGCGTTGTATCGAATAGAATCCAAGGATAACTCCAGCCCCGCCATTTTTATTCCATTGGGTTTTCGTAACCGCCATGACCGCGCTCTACTCCGTCGCTGAAATACGTGAAATTGAACATGCTGCGCTGGCCGCACTTCCGCCCGGAACATTGATGCAGCGTGCCGGACAATCTGCCGCAAAAGCCGCATTGGAATTGTTATCGGATGCGCAAATCGATGCGCGCGTACTTGTGCTGGCAGGTCCCGGCAATAATGGGGGCGACGCACTGGAAACCGTCTACCATCTTGCGCAAGTGGGATTGCAAATATCGGTCTTGCTGTACGCCGACCTAACGAAGCAGTCACCGGACTCACAACATGCATTGCGGCGAGCCCAAAGTACTACCGCCCATTTCATGGATCCGGCTCTTCCGTCCGCCATCGCCGCTACGCCTTGGTCATTGGTGATCGATGGCTTATTCGGCATTGGTCTCGCGCGACCAATCGCTGGAGATCTGCGCATTGCGATTGAAAATGCCAATGCGCTCGACTGCCCGATACTCGCGCTCGACATTCCAAGCGGACTGGATGCCGATACCGGCAATATCGTCGGAGAACACGGTATCGCAGTGCGTGCCAGCCATACGATCACCTTCATCGGCGACAAACCGGGTTTGCATACCTGCTACGGACGTGACTATGCCGGACAGGTGCAAGTCACATCATTGGACATTGACGACAGTTATTTCAAGACGCCACATGCGCACTTGAATAATGTGAAATTGTTTGCCGACTCGCTTCGTCGCCGCCCGCATAATTCTCATAAAGGCAGTTACGGCGATGTCATCGTCATCGGTGGCGCCCATGGCATGGGCGGCGCACCGATACTGGCAGCACGCGCCGCGGCGAAATGCGGCTCCGGTCGCGTATTTTCCGCATTTGTCAACGACGCGCCCGCATACGACAGCGTGCAGCCGGAACTGATGTGTCGCCTCGCACAGGACATGGATTTTGCATCAGCCACTTTAGTCGTGGGACCAGGTCTGGGCACCTCACGCGAAGCGCACGACCTGCTTTCAAAAGCACTGCACGCACACACGCTGTTGGTGCTCGACGCCGATGCACTGAATCTGATCGCCGCAGAACCTGGATTGCAGCAAAACCTGGTTCAGCATCGCGGCAGCGCCATAGTGACACCGCATCCTCTTGAGGCGGCGCGCTTGCTCACTACAACAAGCGGCGCCATACAAGCCGATCGTCCGGCGGCAGCGCGCAAACTTGCCAAACGTATCAACGCCATCGTCGTATTGAAAGGTTCCGGCACCGTCATCGCGCGGCCGGATGGTGAAATCGTGATCAACCCGACTGGTAACCCAGCCTTGGCAAGCGCCGGCACCGGCGATGTGCTGGCTGGGATTTGCGGCGCCTTGCTGGCGCAAAATTTTTCCGCATGGAATGCGGCATTGGCCGCCGTCTGGCTACACGGACGCGCTGCCGATGTATTAGTCGAAGAGGGCGTCGGGCCGATCGGCGTTACCGCTGGAGAATTGATTCCAGTGGTGCGAAATGCATTAAACGAATGTGTGAATCAACATCAACATGCGCGATAGCACGTCGCGCACCAATCGCTGCCTCGGCATCGCGATCATTTGCGCCAGCAGTATGGGTATTGCGTACGTTGAACATCATCGTCACCATTTTTCCCATTAACCCAACACCAGCTTGCCCGCGGCAATCGTAATCGTTCTATTACAAAGCGACGCAATGGATGAATCGTGCGTCACCAGTACCAGTGTTGATTTCCGCTCCTGATTCAATTCGAACATCAATCGGATCACCGCATCGCCAGTCGCGGCATCGAGACTGCCGGTCGGCTCATCGGCAAACAGCAGCGGTGGTTCGCTGACAAATGCACGCGCCAGCGCCACGCGTTGCTGCTCACCGCCGGAAAGATATTTTGGATAGTGCTTCAGCCGACTGGACAAGCCAACCCGGGCCAGCATCGTCTCGGCTTTGTCTTTTGCATGGCTGTCGTTGCGCAATTCAAGCGGCAGCATGACATTTTCCAGCGCATTCAAATGCGACAGCAACTGGAACGATTGAAATACGAAACCCAGCTTTGCTTTACGCAATCCGGCCCGACCATCTTCGTCGAGCGCAAAAATATCCACGCCATCCAGCTTGACCGTGCCCTCGGAAGGCATATCAAGGCCAGCAAGCAAGCCCAGCAACGTCGACTTGCCAGAGCCGGAAGCACCGACAATCGCGAGCGTTGCACCCGCTTGCACGGTAAAATTGACGTTTTGAAGAATAGTCAGTTCGCCGGTTGCATCTGCGACACGCTTGCTTAAATTGATCGCGTCAATAGCCGGGGACAATGTGGAGAGTTCAGGCATGCAGGATAGCTTCAAAAAATGTGGGGAACGGATGCGAGCCTTACGGGCCATATTGCTGATAACGTTTACCTTGTTCACATCGAGCGCCTATTCTGCATCAAAAACGATGCTTGTGCTGGGCGATAGCCTATCCGCGGAGTACGGCCTGGTGCGCGGTACGGGATGGGTGCCCTTGCTGCAAAAGCGTCTGCACGAAGAAAAGATCGATGCCGACATTGTCAATGCGAGCATTAGCGGCGAAACCACGAGCGGCGGTAAAGCACGTCTGCCGGAATTACTGGAAAAGCACCGTCCAGCCATCGTCGTCATTGAACTAGGCGCCAACGATGCGCTGCGCGGCCTGTCGCTTGTGGCCACCGAAGCGAATTTGCGGGCAATGATTACCGAAGCAAAAAAATCGAAAGCCAAAGTACTTCTGGTCGGCATGCAAATCCCGCCTAACTACGGCAGCGATTATGCCAAAACATTTTCCGCGCTTTACCCCAGGCTAGCCAGAGAAACCAAATCATCGCTCGTCCCGTTCTTTCTTGAAGGCGTCGCAAGAAAACCGGATTTATTCCAGGCTGACCGCATGCATCCGACCGCTGCTGCACAACCCATAATGCTGGCCACCGTTTGGCCGCATCTCAAACCTCTTTTGGCAAAGTGAGCACATGAAGCATCCCACCCTGCTCCCTTTCAAAGAAATCTATCCGCAGCTCGACCGGTTCGATGCGATTCTCGACGTACGCAGTCCATCCGAGTTCGCGGAAGACCATATCCCGGGGGCGATTAATTGCCCGGTACTGAATAGATTGGAAACCTTTGATTTATTGCTGGCGCGGCGGTAATCGCAGCGGATCAATGATCATATCCTCACAAAAATCGGCTGGCCCGCAGTGCAACTGGATGGTGGTTACAGAGTACCGCAGACATGCCAACACAGCATTGATGGAATTGCCTTCTCGCTTCCAATTCCAAGTCGTATGCGGCACTACTGGCAGCAGCAAGAGTCGTTTGTCGCAGACCCTTGCATTGAAAAGTGCCCAAGTTCTGGGTCTGGAACAACTTGCTGCGCACCGCGGCTCTGTGCTCGGTCATTTGCCTGCCGAGCCACAGCCCCCCCCCAAAGACCTTCGAGAGTGGCATTTGACAGGCATTGCGCCACTTCACCCCTGATCGTGTAATTTTTGTCGAGTCGAAAAGTAAAAAGGTCGGCAATCTCCGTGTGCCGGATGCACTCATGGAAAAAATGCGCACCTCGCCATGCATCTCGCTCGCACTTTCAAGGAGCCAGCACGTGGAATTACTGATGCAGGATTACGAACATTTCGTCGTCCATCCGGAGCCTTTGAACACGCAACTTGATAGCTTGATTCCTTTGCACGGAAAAGAAAAAATTACCAAGTGGCAGGTAATGGCATTATCCGGGGACATGGAAACCCTAGTCAATGAGCTGCTCGCAATCATTATGATCCTGCCTACCTACGTACCATCAACCGCAATTTTGTGCAGGTGTCGCAAGTAGCTCCATTAGAATTGAAAGACATTTCGCCAGCGACTTTTAACGCGGCGGCTAAAAACTTGCATAAAACTTTGCAAACATGTTTACATACAGTACATACAGCCGCACCTGTAAAAAAAGCCGCTCTGTGAGCGGCTTTTTTTATGGAACAATTGTTCATTCCGTGTCGTTGCTGCCTTGCAAATCTGCATCTGCTGATACCGAATTCGCCGAAACCGGCTTCAGGATTTTGGCTTTCGCTTTTTGTTTCAGCACATCAATGTAAGCCATCATTTCCTGTTGCGCCAACGCGTTGGCAACTTGCTGCTGCTCAGCCTGACGCCGCGCATTGTCAACCACGGCGGGCTGCGTCACTTTGCCTATGCGGAATATGCTATAACCTTTGCCCGGCACATCGACACCAACATAAGCAGGCAATTTGGTCACATCGGCCTTCATCACGGCAGCCAGTACGGCCCCATCGAAATCATTGGCTTTCGTACGCGACACTGTTTTTACATTGACGAAACCGGCTGCATCATCCTTCGTTTTCAGTGCAGCGAGCTTCGTCTCGCCAGCCTTTTTAGCGAGATTCGCCGTTTCAATTTGCACGACCCGCGCACGAACGATATTTTTGACCTCTTCGAATGGACGCTTGCTTGTCGGCTTGTATTCAATGATACGACCGGCAATCAAGGTGTTTGGCGCGATCTCCACCGCTTCCGTATTGCGCTTGTTTTTGATTGCATCATCCGAGAACAACGCTTTCAAGAATTTCGCGTTGTTATACGGAGCCGTCGGCGTCACTGAGGGGGTAGGCTGGCGCGCCAAATTGTCAGCCATTTCGATCTTGAGCTTCAGTTTATCCGCCACCGGTTTCAGGCTATCCGCTTGTTCGTAAACGGTGTTGGTGAAAATTTCCGCCGATTCCGCATATTTTTTCGCGGCTAGCTGCGTCTTGATCTCAGCGGCGATTTCGCCTTTGACTTCGTCCAGCGTTTTGACTGAAGCCGGTTTCACACCAGTGAGTTGAATGATGTGATAACCGGAATCCGACTGCACCAGATCGCTGATTTCGCCCTGCTTCAATTTGTAAGTCGCCTCTTCAAACGGCTTCACCATCATGCCTTTGCTGAAGTAATCCAGATCGCCGCCGCGCTCAGCGGAACCCGGATCTTCAGAATTTTCCTTGGCGATCTTCGCGAAATCGCTCGGATTTTTACGCACCTGAGCCAACAACTTCTCTGCCTTCGCCTTTGCAGCAGCCTTATCCGCGTCCGAAGCATCCTTCTTGATGGTGAGCAGAATATGGCTGGCACGGCGCTGCTCATCGACTGAGTAACGCTTGGCATTCTGTTCGTAATACGCCTTGATGTCCGCGTCTGAGATGGTAATTTGCGACATCAACACATCATTATTCAATACGACATATTCAGCCTTTGCCTGCTCCGGAGTTTCAAACTGGCTGCTGTTCTTATCGTAGTACGCCTTGAGCATGTCATCGGTGATTTTGACCTGCAGCGCAAAATCGGCGGGTTTGAATGACAGCTCTTGTACTTCACGCTCCTGATCGCTCAGATCGGACAAACGCGATGCCACGGATTTCGGCGCAAATGCGGTGGACTGAATCGCTGCATTGACTTGTTGTAACGCGAGATCGCGACGAAGGCGCGCCTCGTATATCTTGGGCGTCATTCCTTGCATTGCGAGCAAAGCCTTGTAGCGCTCGCCATCAAACTTACCCTCCGCATTAGTGATGCCCGGGATACCCAGAATGGTTTGCTGCAACGCTTGATCCGACACCGATAGATGATCACGTGCAGCTTCCGCAGCCAATGCGCGTTGGGCGATCAAATTATCGAGGATGCTCTGCTTCGCTTCCGGAGTATCAAACATCTTCGGATCGAATTGTGCGCCAAACATTTGATGGAAACGTTCCATTTGTTCGCGTTGCGCTGCATCCCATTCTTGTTGCGTAATGGATTGCCCTGCTACCTTGGCGACTGCATTGTCGCCGTCGCTAAAGCGCGTATAGCTTTCCAGGCCAACAAGTGCGAATGAAGGGATAATGAGCAACAGCAATACAAACTGCATCAGGCGTTGATGCGTGCGGACAAATTCAAACATGGTCAACCAATCACAGACAGATTGAGATTACGATTTTATCGCATAAGAAAAAAGGCGAACTTTCGTTCGCCTTTTTGTTTTTGGCGGAGTGGACGGGACTCGAACCCGCGACCCCCGGCGTGACAGGCCGGT
>CBINHE010000111.1:0-12109 GCA_966250375.1 uncultured Oxalobacteraceae bacterium | reverse complement strand
TTGACTTCGTTGTCTTTCGCCATCTTCAAGACCTCTGCGGCCGTCATTGCCATGCGAATCTCCTAAAATGAGCAAATTAATACAGGATTATTGGGTGTAAGCCGATTATGCACAAACTTCGTGCAACAGGCGCGGAAGACCAAGATAGGCCAAAACTCAAACGGAAATGATAGCAGATTCCATGCCACCAGCTATAGCCAAAGAAAGGAGAATGCACGGGCTTAAAGCTGTTACTTAGCTGCATGAAGCGCGATTTTGGCGATTTTTTTCAAAAAAATAAGCAAATGCCAAAACTCACCAAATCAGTGCAACAAAATATAACAGCACACTCATGGTGCATTTCAAATCCATCGCCTCTAAATTGCCCTTCTTTGGTGCATCAGATTAATGAAAAATAAGGGCATCAGCAAGATGAAAAACGAGGTAGTCGAGTCGTCGCTACCAACCAAATTATAATAACCAGGTTTCCCCAAATACTGGAATACGACATGACTCAATCCGCAGAAATTCTCGCAGCTGCCCGTCAACGCGGCCAAGCCGGGCAACTCCCCTATGCCGGTGCCGTCACCCCGCAGGAAGCGTACGCATTGATGCAAGCGAGCCCGAAAACCAAAATTGTGGATGTGCGAACCAAAGCTGAACGCGACTGGGTCGGCATCGTGAAGGTGCCGGCCGAACAGCACGCCGACGTGCAATGGAATCTCTACCCCCTCGGCACGCGGAATCCGGAATTCCTCAGCCAATTGGAACAAAAAGTTGCCAAAGACGATGTGCTGTTGTTCCTGTGCCGTTCCGGCGTACGCTCGCGCCACGCCGCCACACTCGCAACCGAACACGGCTATACGCAATGCTTCAACATTCTGGAAGGTTTCGAAGGCGACAAGGATGCGGAAGGACATCGTAAAACGGTAAGCGGATGGTGCAAGGCGGGTTTGCCTTGGGTGGGTGCGTAAAAAAGCAACTCGTCATTCCGAACCACAATGAAGAATCTCAAGCGGCCATTGAAAAAACAAGCGCTTGATATATCTCGTCGCGCTACTCCTTCGAAATGACAGCGGGGGGGCGCATCCCGATGCGCCGGCCGTTTCTACGCCGCCTTCATCAATTCCATCACGCGGCGCCGCACTAAGTGGATATGGCTGCGCAAGCCATACAATTCTTCCGCAAACGACAGCGGAATCGATATCTGATTCACCTTCTCTTCGATATCATTCAGGCGGCTTAATTGGGTCTGGTAGATTTCCGCACGCCGCACCGGCATCGCCTCTTCAATCGCCTGCTCTACCGCACGAAGTTGTCCATACCAGCGATATACGCGCGAGCGCACTTTCCATACATAGAGTGGCGGCACAATACGCGACAACGGCAGCACCAGCGCGCCGAGCGCCACGAGCACGACCCACATGCGCTCGAACACATTGGCAAGCCAGAACGGCATATAGCGTTGCAGTAACGGCGCGCCATTCTTGTAGAATTTTTCCGCGTCGCGCGCCACCGGGATTTCCGTGTAGTTTGCAGTCGGGAATTCGCCGTGCTTGTGAAACCAGCCGGCAGGACCATGGATCTCCGACGCCGCCTGCACAAATAAATCGACCAGCGCCGGATGCAGGTTATCGCGCGCTACTAGCGTTGCGGTCGGCGCGATCAAATGATAATCCTTGGCCGGCAAATCGCGGCCCAGGTCGACGATTCCGCGCGGCAGCACCACGTGCGACAGGAATGGAAAACGCCGCGTATACGCTTCCGACTGCACGAAATCAAACAGCTTGATACCGGGTGTTTGCAGCAACATTTGAATCAAGGGTGCATCCGGCGCAGAACTGAATACCAGGCCGTCGATCCGCCCTTCCAACAGCGCCACTGTCGCTGGCGTATTCTCCAACGCACCCAGCGTCAAGTCGGTCGGTTCGACCCCATTGACATCCAGTATTTTCTTGAACAGGCTTGGTACACCAGTGCCTTCGGGACCGACGTTAATCTTCAATCCTTTCAACTGGGTCAATTGCCTAATGTCCCTGGTGTCGCGAAAAAACAGCCATACCGGCTCGGTAAACAAACTGCCGAGCGAAACCAGTCCTTTTCGCTCGGCATCCGCCTGCTCGGTCGAACCGCTTTGTACAAAAGCAATGTCGACGCCGGATTTCGGGGCATTCAAGCGGTGCAGATTTTCCTGCGATCCTAATGAGGGCTGCAGCGTCGCGGTGATTTGGTATTTGGCCAGTGCTTTTGCGTAGCGCTTCGCGAATGCTTCATATGCGCTGTTTTCCTGACCGGTGGAGATTGTGATCCGCGATGGCGGGGATGGATCAATCAGCCGATAGGCGATGAAACAAATCAGCACGAGCAGAATAATGGGCGGCCCGGCAGTGACGAAAAAATCGCGTAGTGCGAATTGGGTGAACTTTAGAATTTTTGGCATCGTGTGGCCCAGAGTAAAACTAGTGGCCACACGATGCCAAGAAACAGCACGCTGTGCAAGAGGCAATCCTTGATGATTGCCTGGAGGAGGGAAATTTAGACCGGCACAGGCGCTATGCGCCGCCGCTTGAGTTGTTTTGCATCGTCAGACAGAAATTGCGCGGCAATCGAAAACCATTCATCGACTGTCAGCAAGCGCCCTACCATCGGCAATAATTCTTCTTCTTCCTTTGCCAGTCTCTTAAGCAGGTTGTCACAATAAATTTCCATTGCCTTGCATAGCTCGTTGATTTTCACGACGCCCTGATCGAATGCATGGCGCAACTGATCCTGTACGGATCGCAAAATATCGATTCCGCGTGCACTCATCAACTCCAGTTCAGCCAGCAGGGAATCGACTTCTCGTGTTGCGCCGCGCACCGCAGGAATCACATACATCTCGACCTTGCGCTTATGGCAGTATTGGTCAAACTGCGTCAGTTTATTGAAGGCGGATTCAAGCTGCGGAAAATCAAGATCCTGTAGGCTTTTCCAGCAGTTATGAATATATTGCTGCAGCCTTGATAAAAGGCTGCGCGCATTTTTTTGCTCTGCAGAAATCGCGACAAGCGAATAGGTAGCAGTTAGCATTATTTCAACTCCTTAAATACGGTAATCACTAAATGCAATGAAGACTCAACGATTCAATGAGTCGTCTCGATTTAAAGAATACAAATAATCAACACCGCTTGAAATCAAGCGTATGAAAAAGTATAAGAAGAATACGGGACAGGTTGTTTGAGTTAACACAAAGTTACTTCATGCAACACTTTAACAAGACTTCTTTCAGTGTATGTTTACTGGTTTTCTTGTCTACAAATATTGATGGCAAGCACCATCAATATTTTCGACACGCACGTAAATAATTTGAAAGTGATAGACGATAAAATTTCGAGCACAATCCAAATCGAATCGCGCTCGGAACGTCATTCTAGCGGGGCTAAGCGCGGCAATGCAAGCGCCGCGTATCAAGTGATTTATGCCAGCTTCACCGCATGTTCACGTGTTGCGTGGAAGGTGAGTTGCGGCCAGCGTTCTTGCGTAAGCTTCAAGTTTACGCCCGAGCTTGCGAGATAGGCCATGTTGCCGGCTGCGTCATAGGCGACATTGTTGCCGGCTGAAGATTTCTCAAAATCGGCCAGCATCTTTTTATCATCGCACGACACCCAGCGTGCACTGCTGATGCTGGTACCCTCGAATACCGCGTCGACGCCGTATTCATTCAACAAGCGGCTGGCGACCACTTCGAACTGCAATACACCGACCGCGCCCAATATCAGATCACCACCGGTCACCGGCTTGAACACCTGCACCGCGCCCTCTTCGCCAAGCTGTTGCAAGCCCTTATGCAACTGCTTGATCTTCAGGGGATTACGAATGCGCACAGAGCGGAAAAAGTCCGGCGCGAAATACGGGATGCCGGTGAACTGCAACAATTCGCCTTCGGAAAAACTGTCACCGATCTGCATATTGCCGTGGTTCGGCAAACCGATGATATCGCCTGCGTACGCCTCCTCGACTTGCTCGCGGCTCGACGCCATGAAGGTCACGACGCTCGACACCTTGATCTCGCGATTGAGGCGCAGATGCTTGAGTTTCATGCCGCGCTCGAAGCGCCCTGAACACACGCGCAAAAATGCAATGCGATCGCGATGCGCCGGGTCCATATTGGCCTGGATCTTGAATACGAAACCGGAAAACGGCGTTTCGTTTGGCGCTACCGTGCGCACGGTGGCGTCGCGCGAGCGCGGCGCCGGCGCCCAATCCAGCAAGGCATTCAGAATTTCGCGCACGCCAAAGTTGTTGATCGCAGAACCGAAGAAGACCGGTGTCTGCGTACCCGCCAAAAATGCGTCGAGATCGAAGGGATGCGACGCACCGTGCACCAGTTCGACTTCCATTTTGAGTTGCTCGATTTCACGCGGGAACATCTCGACCAGACGAGGGTTGTCGATGCCCTTGATGACTTCGAATTCCTGATCAGCGCGCTCGCCGCCGGCGGCGAACAGAAGGATCTCATCGCGCAGCAGGTGATACACACCGCGGAACGACTTGCCCATGCCGATCGGCCAAGTCACCGGCGCGCACTGGATATTGAGGACCGATTCGACTTCATCGAGCAATTCCAGCGGATCGCGGGTTTCGCGGTCCATCTTGTTCATGAAGGTCAGAATCGGCGTGGCGCGCATGCGGCACACATTAAGCAATTTGATGGTCTGCTCTTCCACGCCCTTGGCGGCGTCGATCACCATCAACGCCGAGTCGACTGCGGTCAACACCCGATAGGTGTCTTCCGAGAAGTCTTGGTGGCCCGGCGTATCGAGCAGGTTGACCACGTGGTCGCGGTATTCGAACTGCATCACCGAGCTGGCGACCGAAATGCCGCGCTGCTTTTCGATTTCCATCCAGTCCGAGGTGGCGTGACGGCCGCTCTTGCGCGCCTTGACGGTACCGGCAAGCTGGATCGCGCCTGAGAACAGCAGCAGCTTTTCGGTCAGTGTGGTTTTACCCGCATCCGGGTGGGAAATAATGCCGAAGGTGCGACGGCGCGCGACTTCGCGCTCGATCAATGCGGACGGCACGGAGCGCACTGCCGGCGCAGATACGTCGCTCGCCTCGGTCAATGGAAGATCAGAATCAGTGGCCATGATGGTAGCCCTTGCAAAAAGGCCTAAAGTCTACCGGCTCTTGGCTGCGAAGTCTAATGCGTTGATAAAAAAGGAGATTCTTGATGAAAAACAAGGTTGCCGGCTGCCGCATACCGGATGCAACTTTGTTTCATTCAAGCACCTTCTACTTGTCATCCTCCGCCCTTCTTCTTGCCAACCTTGATATTTGCCGTCGCCGCTGCAATCTGCTCCAACGGCAGTTTCGGGGTGCGGTCTTCAAACAGCAATCCATTCGCTTCCTGGAAGGTATCCGCGAACTGGGTATAACAAAACCCGCTGAACATCGCCGTCTCGTTCACCACTTCAAGCAAGCGACGATAGCTGCTCATGAATTCCTGATCGGTATCCGCCTGCGAGTACCCCCAGATTTTCTTCTCGTCGTTCTCACGCGGCTTCGCATAGGCAATGCCGCCGAATTCGGTCAATACGATCGGCTGGCCACGATGTGGATAACCGTCCAGCGTCAGAATGCGCCCGCCGGGACGCCGTCGATCGAATAACTCCTGCGTCTGCGTGCTGGCCGAATAACGTGCTTGCAGATGCTCAGGATCGGCGTCGTAATCGTGGATGCCGAGTATGTCGGTAGCCGACGCTTCCCAGCCGTCGTTGCCGATCACTGGGCGGGTCGAATCGAGTGTGCGCGTCAAGTGATACAGCGCTTCCACTGCGTTGCGGTGCGCCTGGGTCGATGTCAGATTCGGCACGCCCCACGATTCATTGAACGGCACCCATACGATGATGCACGGATGGCTATAATCGCGATCGATGACTTCGCCCCACTCCCGCACCAGACGCTTGATCGCCGTCGGTGAAAAGCGATAGACCGAAGGCATCTCTTCCCATACCAGCAGTCCCAGCTTGTCGGCCCAATACAGATAGCGCGGATCCTCGATCTTCTGATGCTTCCTGACACCGTTAAAACCCATCGCCTTGGCGAGTTCAACATCGCGCCGCAACGCGTCGTCCGACGGCGCGGTCAGCAGCGTATCGGGCCAGTACCCCTGGTCCAGCACCATGCGTAGCGGATAAGGCCGCCCGTTGAGCATGAAACGGTCGCGGTTGATATGCGCAGAACGCAACGCCGTATAGGAACGTACCTTATCGATGACTTGTTCCTTATGGCGCAGTATGACCTCGGCGTCCAGCAGCGTCGGACGTTCCGGACTCCATAACAATTCATTGCGAGAATCGTCGATGCCCGGGTCGGACAAGCTGATCTTGCGATGCGCCTCGCCGCCCAGCACTTTATAACGGTCGTCGGCCAGCATCTTTCCGCGATGCAGGATTTTTACTTCCACCGTCAAATCATCGTTCAGATCCCCGGCCACCAGTGCCTCGCATCCGATTTCAAAACCGTCAAAATGCGGTGTCCAGCGCAGCTTCTGAATGTAAGTGCGCGCCACACGCTCAAGCCAAACGGTTTGCCAGATGCCGGTCGTGCGCGGGTACCAGATTGAATGCGGCTCCAGTTGCCAATCCTGTTTGCCGCGCGGTTTTGCCAGATCGTGCGGATCGTCTTCGGCATAGACCGTTACCGTCTGCGTGCCTGACGCGTTCAGTGCGCGGGTAATGTCGGCGGAGAAAGGCGTATGTCCACCCTCATGCTCCGCGACCAGATGTCCATTCACCCACACGCGCGCCTGATAATCGACGGCGCCGAAATGCAGCAGCACCGATTGGCCTTCAGCCTGAATCTGGAATTGCCGCTCATACCAGCACGCCCGGTGAAAGCCGCGGTCGCCGATGCCACTGGTTTGTGATTCGGGCGGAAAAGGCACCTTGATTTCAGACGTCCATTCAATCGGATCGGACGGGTGTTTGTATTGGCTCTCGTTATCGAAGGTGAACTTCCATTGGCCATTAAGTGACTGCCAATGTTCACGTACCAGTTGCGGACGCGGGTATGCTGTTTCGGTCATGTCTATCCTTTCATCGCATTCACCACGGCAAATTGCGCCAGTGAAATGCGCTTCCTTTGAGTGTCCTTTGAGTACAGGTATTGCCCGCTGTTCCCTCACGTCGCAAAGAAAACTCTGCCTCGTAAATTACATCTCTCAGATCGCCACTTTTTCTTGCCATGCCACGCTGCACTCGCGCACAAAACGCTGAATCGCGTTATCCAGCGGCGGCAGGATCAGGCCTCTCTCACTGGACAAAGCAGTAATCCCTGTTCTGCCGCCACCGGCCTTGATCAATGAAGCGGTAGCAACGCCGGCCTCCTGCGCAACATTCGATGCCAAGTCATGCCATGAAATCTTGCCCTCGTTGGCAAGATGCCAAACGCCGGTTTCACCATCGATCAAAAGATCCAAAGCAGCATGTGCCAGGTCCGGCACATAAGTAGGCGATACCAGCAATTGATCGTCCGCCTGTACTTCGCGCCCCTGCGCGAGATCGCGCAATACGCCATGCACGAAGTTGTAGCGATCCCATGGGCCGAAGAAGGCGCTGCTGCGCACCACCAGCGCCTTTGACCATGCATCCGCCACCCGCCGCTCTGCATCGGCCTTGCTGCGGCCATAGGTACATACAGGCGAAACCTGATCGCTCTCCACATATGCGCGCCCGAGCAAACCGTCGAACACCAGGTCGGAAGAGAAAGTCACGTAAGGAATACCGAGTTTGGCGCATGCCTTGGCCAGCACTTCAGCGCCGTGCGCATTTTCGCGGTAGCACCGTTCGGATTCGTGCGCGGCATCGGCAACGCGCACATAACCGGCCGCATTGACCACCGCCCACGGCCGCCGGCTGGCGAGCGCCGCTTCCACCGATGCCTCATCAGCAATATCCATATGGGAACGGGTCAACAAATCATGGTGAATGCCACGGCTTTTGCATACGCGTGAAAATGCCTGGCCCAGCGTGCCGGTACCACCCGTGATAGCGAGATGCCGCAACGGTTTGAACTGCACGGCGCTTGCCGCAGGAGACGATGGTCTATGCAAGAAGCGACCTTCACGTCGCCACCAGCCAGCCTGTTCCAGCACGGGATGATCGAACTCGCCAGTCTTCGCCAACGACGCCGTGGCCGCAGCCAGCGCTGTCGGCCGCGGCGGATTGCTACGCACATCGAACACGCCGCTTTCATAAAAGCCATTCTTTTGCGTCAACAGCGTATTCCAATCGACGCAACCCAATATCGACCACACGGTGAACGCGCGAATGTCGGCGCCCTCCGCGCGCAAGGTGCGCGCCGCATTCCACATCTCCATCAACCAACGCAACTGCTCGTCGCGCGAACCGCCATAGTGCGCTTCAGTGATCGCCATCGGCAAACGATATCGCTCCCATGCCTCGCGCAGCCGATGTTGGGGACCGGTCAATCCTTCCGTCCGTTCAACGCGTACCGCCTGCACGTCGGCATAACGCGGATGCGCATTGCAACTCCGGATAAACTCTGGATAAAGCCGCAAGCGTTGGTCGAGAAAACGTTCGCTCGTCAGGTAGTGATTGATGCCGACCACATCGGGCTTGCACTGCGCGTCAAGAAAGAAGCTGAGTTCACGCTTGTCGATACCAGCTTTAAGGAAGGTCTTGTACCACGAATGATGCTGATCGACGTGTCCGCATAACAGATCAAGGCTCAACCAGCGGCGCTCGTTTTCGTAGTCGGCCTGATACTTCAATTCAGGTGTGCTGAATGCCTTGCCGAGATCCTCGGTCTGGACCAGCCGCGCAGTCGGCGTGACACGGCGAATTGCTTGCATCGACAATACAACCGCGCGGCATTGATTGACCAATGCACGCAGCATGGTGCGCGTATCGCTACGATGCGGATACCAGTGCCCATACAAGCCGCTGAAACGCGCCGTGGTCAGCGGCTCATTAACAGGCGTGAACATGTCGACCCAAGGGTAACGTGCCGCGACCCGCTCCGCATGGACTGCCAATAGCTCCGGGAATTTTGAGTCAAGCAAATTGGTGTAGCGAGGGCCGCTGCCGTGATGTACCAAACCGGCAATCGGTGCGATACCCAATTCGCGCAAGCGTCCCAAGCGTTCATCATGCCAATCCCAATGCAAAATATCGGGATGCTCGGGTGCGATCGTTTCCCATAGCACGGGATAACGCAATGCCTTGATGCCTAGCGCCGCAATCGCATCGAGATCCTCGATCCGGTCGGCATGGCCGGTCTCATCGATCTGATTGCGATAGCTATCGCGCAAGCGCACTACCGTGCACTCGATCCCGCCCCAAAACTCGAGCGGACTTTCATCCGGTGTTGTAGCAGGCTGTGTAGTTGATATTGTTTGATTCATCGTCAAGAAGTAGAGTTTTCTCGGTATCGACCGGGATAGCACTGCTAAGTGACTGATTAATTTCGGGAACGTTCCCGCAGAAAGACTCTTTAACCTAAGTCGTTACAAGTGGTTAACTGTGTGCGGATTTGATACGCGCGACCTGACAAGAAGGCCGCTCGTGATTGGCATTTTGCGAAGAGCAACGCGGACAAAGGTGAACGGCTTGCGTCCTCATGGAAAAAATGGCGGTGTGCTATCAGACACAGGATGCTATTGAGTGCTCCATCATGGATGACAGTCAGAACGCGAAATCCCTCTCCCCGAAAGCTGAGGTAAGAAGAGTCGCAATTCGCTGTCGCGAATTTACGGAAAGATCAATAATGCCCGAACTCTCGCAATTGCACGCGCACCCGGATCTCCAGCCTGTCAATCTCTCGCTGCAGAAACAATCTGTTGCGGTTGAGTGCATCCTTTTTTTCCACCAGGCGCTCATACTCGGACAACAACGCCGCACGACGATCGGTCGGCAAGTCCCTTTTCAACAATTCAGTCTTGATCGCCGCGATACGATCATCGTCATGGCGAATCTCCGTGCGATTGCTGTCGATTCGGTAACGGTAACTCCTGATCTCCTCTTCGAGCGAATGAATTTGACTGCCGCGATGATATTGCTCAAGGAATGCCGGCTTCAGGTTTTCCGGACAATCAGCCACATTGTGTTCGCTGGCGCGGCGACCGAGCGAAAATCCATTCTCAGCCTGGCAATAATTGAGAAGACCTTGACTGCGCCCGCTTAAGTATTCATCCAGATTGGGGCGAATGCCATGTTCGGCGCAGGCTTTCGCGTGTTCGTCGATGCGCGCGGCAGATGCACCGTTGGCACCATCGGTAAAACCGATCTGGCGCCAATTGGCATTCCTGCATTGCTCCGGACTGAGGCTGGCGCATCCGGCAAGCGTCAACGCCAGCATGGCGATTGATGCGAAACGCACGGATACGGGACACTGCGTTACGTTGCCATTTTGATGCGAGGCGTTCTTCATGGTCGGCGTTTTCATTGGCATGGGTGTGTCCCGCAACGTATCAATAAAATTGCCCGGTGTAAACGGATGGCGAACGCATGCTCGAAAAAAAACCCGCAAAGCTTGCGCTTTGCGGGCAAAACAACCCCAGGGAGAGAGGGGTATTGATGTATATGCACAATGCTACCCCGCAATGGGAAGTTTGCGTTTGCGTTAATGCAATAGTTTGACTTATATCAATCGCGCAATCGACGATACGCAAGTTCGTTATGCCTGATTCTGCCGCCTTTGCTCCCCTGATCGGATCCGTTCCAGCCCCTCCCTTCTTCGCATACGCCCGCGCCGACAACAGGCAACAAACAGCTTCGAACTTCCATCTTGGCGGTTAATCCAATTTTGTCCAGAGCGCCATCTGCATGCGTTGCTTCTGAGGCGGGCTTGATTTCCAGCGAAGGGAATCTGCATGAAAAAGATCTTGCTGTTTTTCATCGCACTACTTGTCAGCAGCACATCGTGTACCCAACCCAATCGGTGTCCCGAGCATTTTGCTAATGGCAAAGTGCCCGAATTCATCAACCAGAAACTATCAACCCGAACAAAGCTGCTATGTTTTCAAGGCTATGCGGTTATGCATTCCGGCATAACCCATACGCCGTTATGGTCGGCAGAACACTTGACGGCCGCTCGTGTTATTGAGAGCAAGGCAATGAAACGCCAGAACGCATTTCATCCGGAAGATCGCGTGCCCGCCGAAGATCGTGCCGAACTACGCGACTATGCCCACTCGGGATTCGATCGCGGCCACATGAGTCCCTCCGGCGACATGCCGAACGCAGCTACGCAATATGAGAGTTTTTCGCTGGCAAACATGATTCCGCAAGATCCCAATAACAACCAGAATCTGTGGGCCGGGATCGAGGAAAGCATCAGAAAACTTGCGCTTCAACAGGGAGAGTTATATGTGATTACCGGCCCTATTTTCGAAGGCAGTTCGATTCAGCGCATCAACGCTCGCGTGCTGGTCCCCACGCATGTATTCAAAGTCATTTACGATCCAATCCGCCGGGAAGCGGCTGCGTATATTGCACCAAATATCCGGGGCTGGGAGTACCAAATCGTCTCAATTGCAGAACTGGGAAAGCGGAGTGGCATTGATTTTTTGCCGCAAGCCGATGCCGCGATCAAGGAAGTAAAGATGAACCTGCCTGAACCTGTTTCTCGCGGCCGTAAAACGCCCAAGGCGCGCAAGACTAATGTATCGCCGTAGACCCGCAGAGCGTGTTTTACACTCGCAAGAATTTGCGCGCCGAACTCAACATATGAGATAAAACCATGTCCACCATCAAACCATTTCAGAACGAAGAAGATTCGATTGCCATTTCGGACCTGACTGTCGAAAATAGATTCGACCGCATTGAGCTTTACGGTTCACTGGCAATTACGAAAGACAAAGCCGGCCTGGCGATTGCGCAAGAATTGAAAACCTTGATTGACGACACAGTTGAGGCACTTCAGGCGGAACATCTGCCGGATCACGTTCCAATTGCACCCACCGATACTATCGACAACCCATTCAAATCGTAAAAAAGTCCTCAGCAAAATCAGATTCGCACCACAAGCCATCCACCAGATTGACGAGTATCAAACCTTATTCACAGCAATTGTTATTAAGCTTGTTGATAACTATGTTGATGACTCTATAACCCATTGATCTGTTAGA
>CBINHE010000110.1:0-12124 GCA_966250375.1 uncultured Oxalobacteraceae bacterium | reverse complement strand
GCTTCGCGCAATGGATACTTGGCTTTGGCTTCTTGTGATGCCGAGTCATCCAGCAACACATATTGCGATAACCAGGTGTTCAAGTATTGCTCGACGTTTTCACGTGAAGCAAAGCTGCCGATCTTGTCGCGCATGATGGACTTCATGTAATGCGCAATACGCGATGCGGCAAAGATGTACGGCAGTTGTGACGACAACCGTGCATTGGCGTTGGCCGAATCGGTGTTGTAGGTTTTCGCTTTCTGCGACGATTGCCCACCAAAAAATGCCGCGTAGTCGGTATTTTTGCAATGCACGAGGGAAAGGAATCCGAGATCCGACAACAGCTTTTCAGTACGATCGGTAATGGCTACCTCGGTCGGGCATTTCAGCGCCACTTCGCCATCGTCTGTTTTGAATGTATGCGTCGGCAGCCCTTCGACCAAGCCGCCGCCTTCGACACCGCGAATCGCCGCCAGCCAGCCGTATTGCGCAAATGCATTGGTCAAGCGCGCGCCGAATGCGTATGCGGCATTGGTCCATAAATATTTATCATGGTTGGTGCCGTCCACATCTTCTTCAAAGTTGAAGGCTTCCAGCGGTACGGTATCTGCGC
The DNA here is from genome assembly GCA_966250375.1 of uncultured Oxalobacteraceae bacterium. Taxonomy (GTDB): domain Bacteria; phylum Pseudomonadota; class Gammaproteobacteria; order Burkholderiales; family Burkholderiaceae_D; genus CAMLDH01. The sequence continues at coordinate 11,529 of CBINHE010000110.1, read as the reverse complement.
CGTAAGGCAGGCGACCGAGCACATGAGGCAGCACCAACCCAACGTAGCGGGAGTCTTCCGATTCGCGGAATGACTTCCATTTTGCATATTCGACAGTGTCGAAGATTTTCGACAGATCACGCGGTTTGCCGATATCGCTGAAGCTTTCCAGGCCAAACAATCCCGGCGCGGCTGACGAGATCAATGGTGCATGGGCGGAAGCGGCCACATGGGACAATTCATCCAGCAAGTAAAAATCTTCCGGGTGACGCGAAAACTCATAATCACCGATCAACGCGGCATACGGCGCGCCACCAAACGTGCCGTATTCTTCTTCGTAGATTTTCTTGAACAACGCGCCTTGATCGAATTCAGGGGCGGATTTGAAATCCTTGATCAAATCCTTCTTGGATGCATTCATCATCCGGATCTTCAGCGAGGGGCTGGTTTCCGATTGCATCACCAGGTACTTCAAACCGCGCCAGGAAGCTTCCAGCTTTTGGAATTCCGGGTGGTGCATGATTGCATTGACCTGATCAGACAGCAGCTGATCCAATTCCGCGATACGCGCATCGATGCTGGCCGTCAGGTCTTTCGATATCGTGACGGTCCCTGCCAGTACTTCGTCCACCAGTTCACCGATCTGGTCACGCGCATTGGCTTTTTCGCTTGCGTTCGTCGCTACCTTGCTATGCTCGACGATCTGGTCTAGCAAGCTGGAGGAAGATTCTTCGGTAACCGCTTGCTCTTGTAATTGCTTTAGCTCGCTCATGGATCAGCCCTCTTTTTTGGTGCGCGCAGAACTGATCTGCTTGAGTTTTTCGGTGTCGCGGACGATCTCGTCCAACAATTCTTCCAGCTTGTCATTGCCGGTGATCTTGTTGCGCAGGTCGGACAAGCGCGTGCGCGCTTCCAGCAATTTTTTTAGCGGATCGATTTGATTGACGACATTCTGCGGCTCGAAGTCTTCCAATTTCGTGAAATTGAGTTCGACGCCCATTTGCGTATCGTCCTTTTTCAACTGGTTCTCGACGCGCACTTGCAGACGCGGCGCAACGCCTTTCAAGACGTCGTCGAAATTGTCGCGGTCGATGTCGACGAATTTTCGGTCCTTCAGCTTGGGCAAGGCTTCTTTCGGATTGCCGCTATAGTCGCCCAACACACCTAATACGAACGGCAGTTCCTTGGTTTCGATTGCATCACCGACTTCAACGTCATAGGTGATCTGCACACGCGGAGGACGCACGCGTGACAATTTTTTCTGCGTACTTTCTTTTGCCATGATGGTTATTCCTTTTTAGTATTTTGATAAAAGGTAAAGCGATTGTCTGCCTGCTGCAAAAACTGATCGAAACCGGTTAACTTGAATCATCCAACTTGTGTCCGACATCCTGCAGAAATGCGCATAACACAGAGAGCGACAAAGCGGGATCTGCAAGAATGCGACTGAGGGCGTAAGACACTTCTGCATACATGCGATGGTTTGTCCATGCATCTTGTTCGTTGCAGAGATCCAGCAAGAGTGGTGGATCGAGCGTTTTCCCTAGCATGATGGTGGTGAAATTTTCATTGGCCTTGCCAAAACAGACGGCCAGCATCACGTTTTCCGACGATGTGTGTTGTAGCAGCAGATGGTTGCAACGCCAAGGCTGCCGATCCTTCACTCCCTGCCACAACACATCCAGCATCGACAACCAGGCACTGGCGATCAGCGGCTGTTCTCCTTTATCTGCAGGAAGCGGCAGCAGAATGATTTGATTGGTTGCGGGGTTATCAAAACGACGCAGAAAAGCACGATAAAAGGCGATATTCAACAGTGCCTGCTCCAATGTCGCGGAGCGGGAATCCGCGACAAGCAAGTCATTCAATCGGCTGGCCGAGGTGGCGCCCATGAAATGCGCTACCACGCTTTGCGCCAAATCCAGATCGGCGGCAGCGGTATCGCTGGTGCGCAAATGCGATTCCAGAAATTGGCGGCATGAAAGCGCTTCTACCGAGTTTTCGATCGCCGTATTCACCTGCTCGCGCAAGCCATCGAAAAATACTTCATAAGCAATCGGCGCAACATGCACATAACCCGCGATGGATTCGCTGGGCAAAATAGCGCCTGCCACCAATGGATAACGGCGTCCAGCCTGATCGCGGCTGGGTGTGAGCACACCGATCAAGGTGTATCGCAAGTCACGCGACACATATTGGAATTCGACCGGGCCGCCGTTGTCATACGACTGGGTCCAATCGCCTTCGGATGCTAAACGCTCGAAAGCGCGTTGAATCAACTCATCGAATTCCGTCGCCACGGGATGATTGGCATTGACCCGCACGAAATCTGCACGGTTAGGCAGTTTTCCATAGAGCGTGTAAGTGGCCGCGGCGTCCGTTGCCGCTCGTTTAAAAGGTAGAACCATCGTCGTGTCCGCTCCTTACTTAGTTAGTGATTTTTTCCGGCAAGCCCAAACGCCGCAGCCCTGAAAGCGAAAGGGGATTGGCGCCGTTGACCATACGGAAATTGAAACGCACGACTTCTGAATCGGCATCGCCGGAAGGATTCGCTGACGCTTTTTCAGCGCCGGCACGGTTTGCCTTGAATCGCCATTCCAGTTGGACGGTTGGATTGGCGGGGTTGTCTGCTTTGGCTTGCGCCAAGAGGCGCATCAATCCCAAGCGGCCATTGAAATTTGCCACGGAAGTAGAGACACCAGCAAAGGAGACCGCCTGAATTCGAGCGCCTTGCGCATTGGGACTGGCGGGATTGGGCCAGGTGAAACTGGTCCAGGGCTGCGGCCCGTTGCGATAGCGTAGTACCTGACCATCGATCTCAATCAAGGTTTCGCTCAAGCCGGGCGTCGGAATCGGTTGCAACTCGAACTTGGCGCCTTCACCTTCCTGCAACACGGCATTTCCTGCCGCAGAGAGCCGCGCAGTACCGCCCAGGAAAGCCGGACTGAAGTTGACACCCAAATTAGCCCATGTGCGCGGTGTCAGTGTGTCGCCCCGCCGGGTAATCAAGCCGGCCAACTCTTTATCGATGAATTTCGACAATACGCCTTCACGCGGCTTCAGAAATTTGGCGATGTCAGCCATCGGCGCTTCGTTGCTGGAGTCGGCAAATGGATATTTATTGGAAAGTGTGCGCCACGGGACTAACACTTCCGCTTGCCACGCCTGATTGATCTCTTTCTCGACCGGCGGGATCAACGCTGCGTAAGTTTGCATTAACGGACGAACCAGCAACGGACGTGCGATTTCCTTGGTTTCTTCCGAAGCGTTCGCCAGCAGCACACCGTCAACCAGCGCCAAGGCCTCCGCCAACTCGGAGCCACTGCCATTGAGTGTGGCTTGCATCAGTTGGCGTGCCGCGCCGTCCGCTTCGTTGCCGGCGGCGATCTGTGCAATTTTCCCTTTCAGCTTTGCCAGCATGTCGAGATACGCGGACAGTGGCATGCGTCCGCCTTCGCCCGCCTTCGTTATTGCCGACAACGCTGCAAATTTGCTGCCCACCTCACCGAGTTGGACGGCATTCTGCGTCTGTGACGAGGCATTGCCCAGAATGAGTTTTTCAGTGCGTTCGATCACCGAATTTTTAGCCGAGCCAATGGATTTGCTTAACTGTGACGGGTTATCCCATGCAGTTTCATATGCTGCCTTTACCAGTATCAATTTGATGGCTGAATTCTGTGCGTCAGACAGTTTTCCTAGCGCCTGCGCGGTATTTTCCAGCGAACCGAACTCCTGGATCGCCACGCCTTGCAGGAATTTTTTCCATTCACGCGCGTAGTCGGCCCTGTACAACGCTTCAAGCTCTGTTCGATTGCGCTCTACATCGCCCTCCTTGCCGAGGTTATCGTTCGTCGTGGCCGCCAGAACCCAGTCATCACCTTTGACTTCGCCCTTGCTTGCTTCAAGGATGCTGTCGCGGAAGTATTTATCCCACGCTTCACGGGTAAACGCGCCAGGCACTGCATAGCTGCCTGCCACGACATTGAGGTCGCTATTGTTCAATATACGGCCGACCGTCATGGGCGCAAATTGGGTATTGGCGCGGGCCTTTAATTCGTTATAGACCCGCTCCTTCGCCGATAGCCTGTGCATGGCGCCACGCAGCACTTCACGGCTGCTTGCGACCACATCGGCGCGGTTCTCGATTAACGGCAAATCGGGCTCGCCAATTTGCGACACATAGAAAGCGACGACACGTTGCGCCAGGCGATTAATTTCATCGGACGAACCTTGACCCTTGTTCGCCTCCAGCCAGGAACGCCAGTATTTGGGGATTTGATCGGATAAATGCGACACGTCCATCCGCTCTTTCTGTTGGAGCATCAGGTACGTTTTCAATGCGTTGTAACCGTCTTCCAGCGGATTGCTTGACGGCGCCGCAACCGGTGTACCGCCAGTCAAATTACCAGCGACCACGGCGGCGGCCTTTTGTGCCGATTGCAGTGCTTCACGCGCATTCGCGGGCTTGCGTACATATGGCATCTGGACCAACACAAAACGCGGCTTTTCATCGAAATGAAACAGCGCCGGTTTGAATGATGGCGCGTCTTCGGCAGCCGGCATTGCGTAGCTGATCGGTATGACGGGAAGGCCATTACGCGGTCTATATTTTGGTCTGGCATGCGGTTTCGGTTCGACAACCGGTGGTGGTGGTGGTGGCGGCGCAATCGTCGGCGTCGGTGCCACGACTTGAGGCGCCGGTGCAGTTCCCAGTCCGGCGAGGCTGAGCTCCAGATTGGCCGTCACCGGCTTGAGCATGAGCGATTCCACTCCGGCGAAGTATTCAGCACGTAGCATGCGTTCCACTTTATCGCCTTGGTACAAGCTCATGCCCAGCATGAATGGATGACCGTCCTTGCGGTACTGGTATAACTGCTCCAGCCGCAGCTGCAGCACTTGCAATGCTTTGAGCTTGTCGATCAACTCTCCGGTCTCGGACAGCGTGCGCGCTGCGATCAACTCTTCCTTGGCGGTAGCAACCAGCTTCTGATTGCCAACATAGGACCACGTGAGCCCGCCCGTTACCAGCGCTAATACGAACAATCCGGCGGCAAGGCCGCCCATGCGCAGGTGACTGCTGCCAGGCCTGACTTGCCGCGTGATCAGATGCTGATCAGGGAAGATCACTTCACGGAACAGATTGCGCAGGAAAAAACCGTTCGAGGCAGGTAACTGCGCGGTATCAAAACCCGGTTTGGATAAATCGAACTGGCTTGAGACACGATTGCCGGCAGCGATGCGTGGCGTGCCTTCTTGCAAAGCACTGGTGAAATAAAATCCGCGTAACAGCGGCTTGCTGTGATACGGATCTTCCTGGAACAGGAGTTCAACGAATTTTCCTATCGCGTCGCGCATGGCGTTGAATTCGATCGGAAACGCAAACAGTGCCGGGCGCTTCACGTTGCCGCGATTGTTCGCCAGTTTTTCAGCGCCGATGTGGGTCAAGCCCCGATAGAGGTCGTCGAACTGCTGATTCACTACCCGCTTGGCATCAAACGCGTTCCCCTGATCATGCGATAAGGTGGCGCCCCATACCTGATTGCGCTCTTCTTCCGTCATGTCCTCGAAAAATTGCGCGAAGCCGCCAAGCAAATCGATTTTAGTGAAGATCAGGTAGATGGGTACCTTGATGCCGAACGCATGGTCGATTTCATTGATGCGTTCACGTACCTGGTGTGCATATTGCGCGAACTCTTCGCCTTTGAACTTCAACAATTCAGGAAAGCTGACGGCAACGAGAATGCCGTTGACGGGGGCTTTGGTGCGATATTTTTTGAGCAGTTTCAAGAATTCAAGCCACTCCGGACGATCCTCGCGTTGCGTCGAATAGCGGCCTGCGGTATCCAGCAATACGCCTTCAGTTGAAAAGAACCAGTCGCAGTCGCGTGTGCCGCCGACGCCTTGCACCGCCTGTTTGTCGCCAAATGGAAAGGTCAGGCCAGAATGCAGAATGGCGCTGCTCTTGCCGGCTGCCGGGTGGCCGATGATCATGTACCACGGCAGTTCATATAGCGCCGCCTTGCCGCGCGCCTTGCCCATATTCGACGTCTTCAGCGTATCGATCGCGGACAACATGCGCTGGCGCAGGCGCGTGACTTCCGTGCGTTGACTGGGGCTGGCGCCCCTGACGGCATCATCCGCCTGATGGCGCAGGAATTTCTCCAGCACGCTGCCTGCGCGAGCGGCCAGCATCTTCCCTATCAGCAGCGCGGCTACCCATGCCACAAAGACGCAGATAATGCAGATAAGACGTGCGATGGGCGAAGCCAGACCGACAAGAGGACCTACTAACCAGATCAAGGCGATCAGGATCACAACGCCCAATGTTGAAGTTACTTTCATATTGTTGCGCAACCACGTCCACATACTTCTTCCCCTAATTGTTCAAACGCGCAGCAAATAAGCACTGCGCCGACGATCTCTACTTTTTCTTCAACTGCGCGGCGATCGATCCCGCCGTCTCAATGTGACCGTAATCCTGGAGCTTCCAACGTCCGCCCCAGATCAATCCCGCTTTTTCTGCTTCCTCGCCAAGGGCTTGGTAAGCCTGCATCGCCCACGGATCTCGTTCCGAAATCACCAGCTTGCCGTTTTTAAGCGGTGCCGCATCCAGCGCCAATCCATATTGGTGCTTACTCTGAAACGCCCGTGCATTCGTCACATGGCCACCTAAATTAGCCAACATATCCTGGCGTTCCGGGCTACGATATCCTTCCAGCAAGGCCATCGGGTAACCTCGCGCCTCCATCCGCGCAAAGACTTGCAATACGAGTTGCATGAAACCCTGATCCAAACGATTCCAGTCCCGGTCAGCTGTTTCCAGACCCGGACGCTCGGTATTGATAAACATCGATGGCGGTAAAAGCGGAGGCAGTACCAACTTCTCCGGATTCAATGCCGACTGGATATGTTCTTGCCGATTGAAATCCAATGCTTCCAAGGGAGCGAGCGAGATGCGCCCGGACAATGCCAACACGCCCATCACAGTCAAACCAACCAGCAACGGCGCAAGCCATAACGACCAATGGGAAAACCACTTGATCCATCCCCAGTTGAATCGGACTTTCCACTGTTCTCGTTCCAAGCCCGCAACTTCTGGTGGCGCGTTTCGTGTGTCCGCAACACAAATACCTAACGTAGACGCGCCAAACATTGCCATATTAACATTTCTTGACGGCATGACGAAAAAACGCCAGCCAATCCACGCTAATAAAGTCAAAAGCGTAGACAAGCAGAGTACTAAAGCAATTACCATTGACTCGGTCCTTTATCAGGCGTGGGAAGGGTCACAAAATGCCTGTTTTCGAATTCAGATTTCACTATTTTTTATCTCTTGATTTAGGAGCCGCGCAGCAATAAGTTGGGTACTCTTGTCAGTCATACCGAACGCACTGCAGCGTTGTGCGCACTTCAAGACGAGGAATGATCAAGAAGCCACAACGCGTCGTGCCCACCCATGCATTTGTCCAGCCCCTTATTACTTCACATTGAGTGGTCTGTTCAGGTGATCAACTTTGTTTCCGGGCGTCATTGTATAATGAATAACAAAACTAGCTGGCAACTTCGAAGTTATTTAAATTCATAAATAGTCATCACATTTCTTTCAAGGGAGTATCAATCAATGTCTTTTGCAGACAAAAACGCTAACGAAATCGTTAAGCATCCTTGGGCCATTTACACCGGCTTATTTACTTTATTGATCCTTTTTGGGTGTGCATCCGGCCCCAAAACGTACGAAATTCGAGGCGAAGCGGATCCCGTTATCAATCGGGATGCCAGTGGAAAGGCGTTGTCGGTCGTGGTACGCGTCTATCAATTAAAAGATGCAGGTGAATTTTCCAAGCTGACGTTTGATAATCTGGCAAGCGGACGTCCTGAATCCGAATTATTGGGGCAAGACTTACTGGAAAAAAACGAAGTCATTTTGGTGCCGGGCGCGAAATACGTTGGCACAGACAAAATCAAAGAGGAGACAACGCATGTGGGCGTCGTCGCTTTTTTCCGGCAGCCCGATCCACATTACTGGCGCTATCTGGTCGATGCTGACAAAGTGCGCAGTGAGGGTCTGACTTTCAAAGTGCAGGATTGCTATCTATTGCTCACCAATCTCAAGCCGAGTCCGATCCCCGGTCAGCCAGTCAATGCACAGCCCACATGTGGCTCGCCCAACTACAGGCCGGCCAATGCAGCCCAATCCAGCGGCAGTGAGTCTGCGTGGCAAAACAGGCTGCAAGCACTAAAACGCAACCTGCCGGCCAAAGCCACGCAAATCGAACAGCTACTTTCTACCAAGCCGTAATAACCAGCCAAAAACGAGCAAAACGGCAATATGGATGCGCTGGCAGTGATCAAACGTTTTCCATACTGCCCTCGACTACACCAACCCGATAGGATCCTTATGTTGCGAGCCAATCGCATTCTTTGGGGCGAAGGCATGTTCCTGCGCCCGCAACACTTTCAACAGCAAGCGCTGTTTAGCGAGCAGGCGATTGCCCAGTTGTCACGTCAAATTCACGCCTATCCGTGGGGCGTTCGAACAGTGGAAATCAATACCGAAGCATTGCGTGCGGGCCAGGTATGTGCAAATACTCTGGAGTTGGTGTACCAGGATGGCGTGTACGTAAATGCGCCTGGGAGCGATCCGCTTCCTGCTGCCCGCAATCTGAAGGATATTGCGCAGGCGGGAACCGAAACGCTGGTATATGCCTGTCTGCCGGTATTGAATGCCTTTGGCGGCAACAGCAGCGCACCGGATGCAGTGAGCGCCCGGCCCGCTCGCTTTTCTTCTGAACTGGTAGCGACTCCTGACCTGCATACCAACGCGCTCGAAACTGAAGTGACTGCCTTACGCGCCAATGTCCGCATCCTCCTTGCACAAGAAAACCGCGATGGACATCAATGCGTGCCGATCGCGCGGATCTGCAAGAACGCAACCGGTGTATGGACCCTGGATGAAACCTATGTGCCGCCGCTGCTCGGTATCGAAGGATCGCCACCGTTGAAGCTGATGATGCGGCGTCTACTCGATATCATGCTGGTCAAAAGCCAGGCGCTTGCCGGCTCTCACCGCGAACGCGTCAAGAGTGTCGTCGAATATGGCACCTCCGACATTTCGTCATTCTGGCTTCTGCATACCGTCAACCGCACGTTCCCACTGTTGAATCATTTCTCCAGAACCGGCGCGCACCCGGAAGCGCTTTATGCACTGCTCGCGCAATTGTGCGGAGAGTTGATGACGTTTTCCTCGACACTTACCCTGGGTGATATTCCTGCATACGATCACGACGGCCTGACGCAAGTTTTTGGCAAAATCGACTCGATCCTGCGCGATTTGCTGGAAACAGTCATTTCCAATCGTTATGCGGTGATCCCGCTCATCAACACCAAGCCATCGTTCTTCGTCGGCCGCCTGGAAAGCGAACGTCTGGTCGAGAACGTCGATTTTTATCTCTCGGTCTCCAGTGAACTGCCTGCCACACAAGTGCTTGACACCGTACCGTTGAAATTGAAAATCGGATCGCCTGACGATGTCGAAAAAATTCTCAACTCTGCGTTACCCGGTGTGCGTATGGCCCATGCAGCGCAGACACCTTCTGCCATTCCGGTGCGTGTTGGCAATCACTACTTTGTCCTGGAACCGCAAGGGCAGATTTTCGAACGCATGCTCAAGGCACGCAGCATTTGCATTTACGTGCCGCAAGCGCTGCTGGAATTAAAACTCGAACTCATTGCCGTGTTCCGATAAATACCCATACTCAATACGAAACGAAGATCACTCACCATGACCGCAAACGCCCCCGCCATGCCAATGGCAACGCATTCCACACATGCCCCCGCCAAGTCGTTCACGCTGACCATGAAAGATATGCTGGAGGATGGCATTTACCTGCTTTTCTTGCTGCAAAGTGGCAATCCCCCAAGCTCCATTACGGAATTCAACAAACGCATCGAGCAGTTTCTAGCACGGTTTGAAAAAAACGCACGGCATCTGGATAAGCCGCAAGAAGCCGTGCTTGACGCTAAATATGCATTTTGCGCATTGATGGATGAGGTCATCCTGTCATCGGGCTTTAGCATCCGTGACGACTGGGAACGCGCGCCGCTACAACTGCGCATATTTGGCGAACACCTCGCGGGCGACCGCTTCTTCGACAAGCTGGAAATGCTGCGCACCGATCCGGTGGCCAACATCGAGGCACTGGAAGTCTTCCACACCTGCCTGCTGCTCGGCTTTCAAGGGAAATATCTGTTGGAAGGCACGGAAAAACTGAATTACCTCATCAGCCGCATCAACCAGGAAATCACGCATGCGCGCGGCGGCAAGGCGGAATTCGCACCGAACTGGAAATTGCCGCAACGCTTTCAGCAATATGTGCGCCACGAATTGCCGCTATGGCTGTTTTTTGCGTTGCTGGCCACGGTCGGCGCGGTTATTTTTTCCGTCTATTTCTGGCTGCTGGGCGGCGCAACCGATACATTGAAGAACATGCAGAGCAAGCCCGCATTGAGCGCTCCGATCTCTGACAAGCCCGCCGGCACTTCCGGCAAACCGAACGCAACAACATAAACCGTCTGCAGGAAATGACGATGCGTTCTGACAATCGCCAGGCTCCTAGCACTCCCTCCGTGCTAGACAGGCTGCTCGACGACAATCCCAAGGAATCGACCGAAAGCCAAGCGGCGATGGTTTTCGATTTGCGGCGATTCAAGCAAGCGGTTGCACGCGATCTGCAGGCGTTGTTGAATACGCGTCGCATCGATTTGGAAGAAGAAATCGAGCGCTATCCGCATGCACGCAATTCAATGATCAACTTTGGCATTATTGACTTATCCAGCCTGAGTTTGCTCAACCCCAATGATCGCGCGCTATTGCGAGACAAGATTCGAATCGCCATTGAACGGCACGAACCCCGGCTCACCAAAGTCAAGGTGACGCTGGATGCGCCAAGAGAGTTGGAACGCATGCTGCGCTTTCGGGTGGATGCGGTATTGAAAGTGCATCCGAACAAGCCACCTGTGATATTCGACGCGCTGCTGCAATTATCGTCGAACGCGTACCAAATCAACGAACAGTGAAGCCAGAAAAAATCATGAATGACCGCATCCCGACCGGCCTGCCCGATCTGTCCGCACTTGCCGCCGACGTCCTCGCCGCCTTCGCCACCCCGTTCTCGCAAGCCAATCGCATCGTCCAGCTTGCACTCGCCGGCGGCAGCGGCCTCGCCCCCGACACGCTGCTCGCGCACCGCGTCATCGGCCATGAAGCGGTCAACGACAGCTACCACCTCACCGTCGATGCATTGAGCGCCGACAGCTTCATCGAATCCAAAGAATTACTGGGCCAAGGCGCCGCGATCAAGGTGCGCACCGCCGACGGCGACGAACGCATCGTCACCGGCGTCGTCACCCAGGTCGGCTTCGGCGGCATGAACGGCGGACTCACCCGTTACCTCCTCCGGGTCGAACCGCTGCTGGCGACATTGGCCCACCGCGTCAACAGCCGCACCTTCCAGGACAAGACCGTCATCGACATCGTCACCGCGATCCTGC
>CBINHE010000109.1:0-12491 GCA_966250375.1 uncultured Oxalobacteraceae bacterium | reverse complement strand
GCACCGGCACGTCATCGTCGTTGCTGTAGGTCCAGTAAAACGAAATGCCTTCTTCGGCCAGCAGCCGGGTGATGAAGGCCAGGTCCGTTTCCCGGTATTGCTGGCAGTAGGAGCGCGTGGGGTAAGTTTTATTGACCTTGTTGCCGAGAGCGAAGTATTTGGCGAATACCGGGTTGCGCTCGATGTGTTCTTGCAGGATCGCGGTGACGATGTCGATGACGGTCTTGTCCTGGAAGGTGCGGCTGTTAGTGCGGTGGGCCAATGTCGCCAGCAGCGGTTCGATCTGGAGAAAGTAGCGGGTGAGTCCGCCGTTCATGCCGCCGAAGCCGACTTGGGTGACGACGCCGGTGACGATGCGTTCGTCGCCGTCGGCGGTACGTACCTTGATCGCTGCACCCTGACCCAGCAATTCTTTTGATTCGATAAAGCTGTCGGCGCTAAGCGCATCGACGGTGACGCGGTAGCTGTTGTTGATCGCTTCATGGCCGATGACGCGGTGTGCGAGAAGGGTGTCGGGGGCGCTGCCGCCGGCGAGTGCAAGCTGGACGATGCGGCGGGATTGCGTAAATGGCGAGGCGTAGGCGGCGAGGACGTTTCTGGCTAGCGCCGATGGATCGAACGATGGTGAGGTCATGTGGCGATGCGCTGATAGTGTTGATTGTTGGATTCGGGAGAGCCAAGGACGGACCGGGAGGAATTACGAGGGCCGGTCAGTATTTAAAGTGTCCGTAAAGATATGCGAACATTAGCTTTACTGCAACAATTTATTTCGACTTTTGCAACGGCAATAATTACACCCTCATTTTCTGGAGACCATGGAAAGTCAACGCATCGCATATCCAATCATTCCCAGAAAAGACGGTTCATCCAGCATCGGCAAGCCGAGCGCCCGTGCTTTTTCGGCTTTCGAGCCGGGACGTTCGCCGATGACCACATAGTCCGCCTTCCCGGTCACATCCGGGCTGACCTGCACACCGAGATCCATGAACCGCTGCCAAGCCTGCTCACGCGTCATGGCCGCAAGCGTTCCCGTAAGAAAAAGGTCTTCCCGCTGACGGGTTGCGATCGGCTGCTGCGCGGATTACGCGGCCAGTGCACACCGGTATCGATTAAGCACTGTGTGACCTGCCGGTTGCGCGTCTGGCCGAAGAAGCCGTGGATCTCGTCAGCCACGGCAGCGCCAATGCCGGCGACCTGCTCGATTGCAGGCTTGATTCTCACCACCGATGCGATGGTGGTGGAAGCGCCGAAGGAGAAGAAGAAAGCCGCGCCGGCGATGTCTGAAATGGAATACTGATACCCGGCAACAGACAATGGGCGGCGGATTGCTCAAAGCAAAATCGGAAGCGCTGCCTGCCTGCGAATAACCGCAGGCAGGCGAAACAATTTTCCGCGAGTACCTCCGCCACTACCTATTAGTCGACCCTTACCGTCGCCTTGCGTGGTTGGTCTGCATTCACTTTCGGCAGTTCCACCCGCAACACGCCATTCTTGTATGCGGCCTTGGCCTGATCGGACAATACGACTGCAGGCAAAGAAACCACGCGACGGAAATTTCCGTAGGCGCATTGCAGGACACGATACCGGCCTTCCGTATCCTCGCGCTCGAAACGCTTCTCGCCGCGAATGACAAGTGCATCGCCTTGCACTTCGACATCCAGTTCGTTCTTCTCCATGCCCGGCACTTCCACTCGGACAACCACCCGCTTGTCGTCTTCAAACACATCGGCGCCAAGCATGGACCAGCCTGTGGACGGTAAGTAAAACGTATCATCGACATCGCTTTTGGCCGGCATATTGGTACGCTGATCCGGTCGGAATCCGGTCAGCGCGCTGGAGGCCGATTGACGCAAATGCTGCCAGCCTTCGACGACCGAATCCAGAAGCGAAGATAACCCCTGTTTGATCTCATCGATTCTCATTACTTTCCCTTTTCATTAATTACCCTTTTCGAGCGGTTGCATGGTTTGATCTGTCGCTGTTCGCATGAAAAATCTTGCGACGGGATATCCTCAGCAGAATAGATGTTGCGAGTAGTTTGTTCAAATGCCGGTAAATTTTCCTTTATCGTTAGGCCGGAAACGCCGAATCCGGTTCCACACCCAAGCAAGGAGGAATAACCTGGCCAAAACACTCGTCAGGCACAGGGTTTGCGACAACAGGGCTTGCAACATTCTGCCTAAGTTTTCACGTTTGGAGCATGATAATGAGCAAATCACCTGGACACCAGAAATGGCCCGGACACAAGGTTCAGGAATCGCCTATGGATCAACGCGTCAGGGTTGAGATCAATGGCAAACCAATCGCCGATTCAAGCGACATTATTCGGGTCGACGAAGACGAGCATCCGGTCCGATATTATTTTCCGCGCGCTGATGTGAAGATGGACATGCTCGAGCGATCCAATACTACAACCGCGTGCCCCTTTAAAGGGACCGCGCATTATTTCCACGTGAAACTCGGCGACAAGAAATTCGAGGATGCGGTGTGGACATATGAAGATCCGTATGACGAGCATCGCGGATTGAAGGATCGACTCGCTTTTTACGACGACAAAATACCGGAAATTCAACTAGGGTTTTGAGCAAATTACACAGAAATTCGAATTTTCTGCGCACGGCACCGATCACGAAATCCAATCGCTGCAGAATTACCGGGTATTTTTTTCAAATCCCTTTTCTCTTCGACCATGGTTTGCACACTGGCCGGCCACGCATTCAATGTCATGGCGGCATTCCGGTAAGCGCGAATGCGAAACAGGTTATCGCCTTCGAGCTCAAGCAAGTCGGCGATTTCATTGAAGATGACGGCGATATCGGCGTCATGGATAACCATGCAAACCTGCACACTAAGGACATGCGCTGCCAGATGGCGACAATACGCAACCGGCCGCAGTACCGGCACGAAAAATGGTGCAGCCTTTCAAGCCCAACCGGTATGCCTGCATATACAGATCCCGGTAACGATCGAAACTCGCTTGCGCCGGAAAATTGATGGTCTTGGAAATGGATTGATCGACATAGGTTTGCACCCGCGACTGCAATGCCAACTGGTCCGCCGGATCGACATCCCAGGCTTCGATGAAATAGTCCGGCAACGGCGCATTCTGCCCGTGCAGCTTGCGAAATAATGTCCACGCATAATCCTGCGCCGGCATGACTTTCACGCTGCCGTCCAGCTCCTTTATTTTTCGATCCGCTTGCAGTGCATAGATCGGCTCGATGCCGCTCGATACATTGTTCGCCAGCAGGCTGATGGAGCCGGCCGGTGCAATGGCTGTCAGATGGCTATTGCGAATGCCGTTCAAGTGAATCGATTCGAGAATATCTCGCGGCAGGGAAGTGATGAAGTCGCCAGCCAGATATTCCGTTGCGTTGTAGGCCGGGAATGCTCCTCGTTCATGCGCAAGCTCGATGGAAGTTCGATATGCTGCATGGCAAATGGTTTGCATGATCCTGTCCGCGATATCGATGGACGCCCGCGATCCGTAGCGTACTCCCAGCATCGCGAATGCATCGGCCAGGCCGGTGATGCCCAATCCCACGCGGCGAGAGGCGCACGCCGTGTCTTTTTGTGCCTGCAAGGGAAAATGCGACACGTCATAGACGTTATCGAGCATTCTGGCGGCGACGGCGGTTGTCCCCGCAATGCCTTGGATATCCAGCTTGCGATGCGGTCCGAAAGGATCTTCGACAAAGTGCGCCAAATTGATCGAACCGAGGTTGCATGCACCATATGGCGGCAAGGGGACTTCTCCGCATGGATTGGTCGCGCTGATGCGCTCGGCATACCAGAGATTATTGACGCGCTGTATGCGGTCGATGAAAATCACGCCTGGATCGCCGCATTCAAACGCGGCGCGCAACATGCGATCCCACAATTCGCGCGCCGACACTATCCGTATTACTTGGCATAGTTCCGGCGTGCTTGATCCGGACCAGATTTTTGTGGATACGTGCGCACCGACGGTGACGGGCCTCCCGCCAAGCGGAAACATCAAAGGCCACGGCATATCCTGTTCGACCGCTTGCATGAATTCATCGCTGACCAGCACCGAGAGATTGAAATGCTGCAACGCTTTCGCATCACGCTTGGCATCGATGAAACGTTCGATATCGGGATGGTCGCAACGCAAAGTCGCCATCATTGCGCCGCGTCGCATGCCGGTCGAAATCAGCGTCGCACAGGCTTGATCCCACACGTGCATGAAAGATACCGGCCCGGAAGCGACATTGCCGGATGCATCCGCCTCCGATCCCGCAGGCCGCAATGTTGAAAAGTCACATCCGATGCCACCTCCTGCCTGCATCGTCACCATGGCTTCGCCTAACGCCGCAAAGATGCCGTCGATGGTGTCGCGAATGTGCCCCGTCACAAAGCAATTGAACAGCGTAACGCGGCGTTGCGTACCCGCGCCGGCCAGGATGCGTCCACTCGGGAGAAAACGAAAGCAAGATAGCGCGGCCTCGAAACTGCGGCACCACTCATCGCGGTGATGCGATTCCAGCACGGACAATGCCGACGCTACGCGAGCCCATGTTGCGTGAATGTCCGACTCGAAGAAGTGTCCCTCTTCCAACAACCGGTACTTGGTGTTCCAGACATGTTCAGCAATTGCTTCTGTAAAAATCGGATCCTGCATTCTCTTTTGACGCTCTTTACCCATTTATATCCAGATCAGGAAAAGAAAGCATATTGAACATTGATGCAGCACAAAGTATGTATTGAATAGGGAATGGAAATTGGCAGCAGCCTGTGTGTCGCCTGCTGCGCCCTCGTCAATGATTTTCCTGCGTCATTTTGAGCAAACGCACAATGCACGCGTGATTGCCGAATACTCCGCAACACTGCCACTGTCGCGAAGATCAAATTATTTTGATTGATTAGATTGCAGCGTCGTTTTCTATTGCACAAGAAAATCATGTATCGCATTTGCCTCAAGTGGCTTTTGTCGATACGCAATCGGTCGACAATCTGCTGCAGGAGAATTCATAATGCAAACATTTGTACTGCTCACCCGCCTGTCGCCCGAAGCATTGAAGTCGCCGATGGCTATGGAAGATTTCGAAAAGCGCGCAGTCGAACATATCCGCCAAGAATGCCCGGAGGTGACATGGCTGCACAACTATGTATTGCTGGGGCCATATGACTACCTGGACATTTTTACCGCCCCCGATTTCGCGTCGGCGCTGAAAGTGTCGGCGTTGATACGCACCTTCGGTCGTGCCCATTGCGAAATATGGGCTGCCACGGATTGGAATGCGTTCAAGAGCATCATCCATTCGCTCCCGGCGCATTAACCGATTTGAACTGGCCACCTTGTAAGAAGCCAAATAGCAAGTGTGATCTTTACGCTGGCAGTATGGTCTATTGAAACCTGAATTGAGGTTTTTGATATGGCCAGGCTCGAACGTTTTGAAAATCAATTGCAGGCGGGTGCGCTGTTGGCGCAGCGGGTTGGGTTCGTATGCGCGGCGCTCGGATGTCATCGTGCTGGCATTGCCGCGCGGCGGTGTTCCGGTTGGCTTTGCCGTTGCGCAGGCGCTGGAGGTCCCGCTCGATATCTTGTTGGTCCGCAAGCTCGGCGTACCGGGACATGAAGAGTATGCACTGGGCGCGATTAACCGGGCACACTGGAAGCCGTTGCTGAGCTTGCCACGGATTGGTTCGTGCGGCATTTCCCGGAGAAATCAAGAAGCGTATCGTGAGTATCGTGAAAGCGGAATCGGCATATCAAGGTTTGAAACATCATGGCAACCATTACCAACTCCCCACTACACTCCCCCCTGAACTCCTCGCTAAGCAGCGCAATTTCTTCCGCCGCGCATCTGCTAAAAGGCACGGCCGACGACTACGACTCCCTTCTGGATTTGATCGGGGATGCGCGCTTCGTATTGCTGGGAGAAGCAACCCACGGTACGCACGAATTCTATCGAGAGCGTGCGTGCATTACGCAGCGTTTGATTGCGGAAAAGAATTTCACTGCCGTTGCAGTGGAAGCCGACTGGCCGGATGCGTACCGCGTCAACCGCTATGTCCGCAACCAGAGCGAGGATACCGACAGCAATCAAGCGCTGGCCGGATTCAAGCGTTTTCCGGCCTGGATGTGGCGCAATACCGATGTGGCCGATTTTGTTGAGTGGCTGCGCGGCTACAACACTTCTCTGTTGCCGCATCTACCCACAGTCGGCTTCTATGGACTCGACCTGTATAGCCTGTTCACATCGATCGAGGAAGTCTTGAAGTATCTGGACAAGGTCGATCCGGAAGCGGCGCGGCGAGCCCGCGTACGCTATGCCTGCTTCGATCACTTCGATGAAGACAGCCAGCGCTACGGTTATGCGGCGGGATTCGGCTTGTCGGCGTCCTGCGAGAACGAAGTGGTGGCGCAATTGCACGACCTGCATGCGCGTGCCGCCGATTATTTGCGGCGTGATGGGCCAGAAGCGACGGATGCCTTTTTTTATGCGCAGCAAAATGCCCGGCTTGTCATGAATGCGGAAGAATACTATCGCACCATGTTCCGCGGCCACATCTCATCCTGGAATCTGCGCGACCGGCATATGGCGGAAACGCTGGATGCATTGGCGCAGTACCTGTCGCACACTGCCGGCAAGCCCGCCAAGATCGTGGTGTGGGAACACAACTCGCATATCGGCGACGCCCGTGCTACCGAAGCCGGCCGGCGAGGCGAATGGAATGTCGGCCAATTGGCGCGCGAACTCTATGGCGATGAGACGAGACTGATCGGCTTTACGACATATCATGGCACGGTCACTGCGGCATCGGATTGGGATGGGGCAGCCGAGCGCAAGCGCGTGCGTCCCGCATTGGCGGACAGCTATGAACATGTATTTCATGACACCGGCCTGGCGCGTTTCATGCTGCCGCTGCGTGAAAAAAATCCGGCGGCACAAGCACTGTTCGAGCGTCGACTCGAGCGCGCCATCGGTGTGATTTACCTTTCAGAAACCGAACGGCAAAGTCATTATTTTGACGCACACCTGCCGCAGCAATTCGATGCGGTGCTGCATTTCGATGACACCCATGCAGTCGAACCGCTGGAACTCACAAGCGGCTGGAAAACCGGGGAAGCGCCAGAGACATTTCCGGTCGGGGTTTAATCAAAAACGTTGCATTGATTATCGTAAAGGAATATGCCATGTCTTATCGAACGATTCTCGTGCATGTGGACGATTCCAGGCGGGCCAATGAGCGTATCAGCATCGCTGCAAGTATTGCGCTGGCGAAAAACGCGCATTTGATCGGCGTAGCAATGACAGGCATATCCACTGTTCTCTATCCAGTCGACATCATCGACGCCGATGCCCGGACCTTTACGCCCATTCTGGAATCGTTGCAAGAACGGGCCAATCGTGCGCTGGCGGAATTTGAAAGCGCCGTCCGGAAAATTGGCATCGCCTCCTTCGAAAAGCGGCTGGTGGACGATGAAATGGGCGGCGGCCTCATCTTGCAGGCACGCTATTGCGATCTGGTTGTGATCGGACAGAGCGATCCAAGCGAACTATCGCCTGTCGTACCATCCGATTTTCCCGAGTACGTGGTGATGAATGCCGCGCGCCCGGTCTTGATCATCCCTTACGCAGGCCATTTCAGCAGGGTTGGGAAAAGGCCGCTCGTCGCCTGGGATGCCAGCATGGCGGCCACCCGTGCTATTGCCGATGCGATCCCATTTCTTCAACAGGCCGAGGTGGTGGACGTGGTGGTGTTCAATCCGAAGGAACAGAGTAGTGTGCACGGCGACCAACCGGGAGCGGACATTGCACTTTACCTGGCGCGGCACGATATCAAAGTCAATGTCACGCAACAAACAACCACTATCCCGGTCGGAGAAGCATTGCTATCGCTGACCGCCGACATCGCCGCCGACATGATCGTGATGGGGGGCTATGGGCATGCGCGTTTTCGAGAGATATTGCTCGGTGGCGTCACCCGCACCATCCTCGGTTCCATGACCGTTCCGGTACTCATGTCGCATTGATAAAAGCGGCGATGAAGGGATGGCAATACTGTGTCTGCCGGAGGTGCTTCGTGCCAGTTCGGGATAATCGGCACAGGCGAAAAACATCGTTCAGGCGTGTGCGCGACCGCTATTTTCGCAGCCTGTTTGTCGCCACGGGAAAACATCACGTCATCGTGACGCTACTCGGTGATACAAAGGAAGGTTATGGTGCGAGCGGCAGGTGGACCCAATGATCATCAGTATGCTTTTTATACTTCTGCTTGCTGCATTATTGGCGTGCACGTATGTAGTGATAAATTTCTGGATAGCGAAAAAATTAATTGACCAATCCGTCCTGATAAAAAAATTTGTACAAAACATCATGCGGCACTTTCGAGGGCGTTAGAGCTTGATGGCGGTTAGTGCAATCAATCACTTGTCCGTGCGCGTTTGTTTTCGGCGGGTTTGCGCATATTTTCTGAAACGATTCTTCGAAGATAGCCAGTACAAGCGTAGCGCCCTTCCGAACGCGCCCAAAAATTTGCAGGAGCAGGCATCAGTCGTGGCGCTTCGTCCATTGAACAAGGAACATCCGCCAGATCTGCTTCCAGGTATGCCAATCATGCCGGCCCGGAATGGCGAACACGCGGTCGCGCGGCAAGGCGTCTGCAAACAGTGCATTGGCGTGGGAAAACATATCACCCGTGCCGTAACCGACATAGATTTGCAACGCAGGCTTGCTCTGCGACACATGGTGCTTGAACCACGCCCACAAGCTTCTTTGAAAATTACTTGGCGCAACATAGCCCGGCTCCCATCCCTTCACTCCGCCTGCTTCAGCGATTTCTTTGATCAAGGTTTTGTCGCCGAGGTAGGGGGCGAGCAAAACGATCCCGCTTATGCGCGACATGTGCCGTGCCGCATAGGAAGCCGCGCCGAATCCTCCCAAGGAAATGCCTACCAGCCAGATTTCCTCGTAGCCGGTCGCATGCGCCGATGCAATGACGTCGTCAGTAATCCGCTCGAATATTACCTTTTTCGCATAGTAGCCATAATGCGCATCGACTGCGACGGCGTCGGCTGCGATGCCTTCGCGCCGCATCGCGTGAATGAACCCTCTCCTCTCGAAATCCTCCGCGACATCATCAATCCCAGGCAAGAAAATAATCAGCGTCCTGCTTTCCCGACCGTCATATTCCAGCGTCATGAGCGGCACAGGCGCCGCCGTCAATGTGCCTAATCCCGGCGCAAGCAACGCTAGTTTCGCCAGAACACTTCTATTCAAACGCTTGAATCGATACGAAAGCAGAGAACGCATGGAAGACCTGTATGGAACGAATGGACTGGCTGATTTCACAACCAACAACCACTGCGGCGGATTGTGAACTCTATGGAATGTGCAGTTGGCTTACTTCGCTTTGAGGGGAATCAATTCACTTGGTTGCACAGGCTCCATGATTGTTTTCAAAAGGAACGAGGGAAAGGATCGATTGACAAGAATGAAATCCTGGCAACCCAAAAGATGTCTCATTGGAAGTATGCGTTCGTTGCTGGCACAAGTAAAAAACACCGCGCGACATATCGGCGCATGTATCTATGGCAGTTACACATGGATCATCTTCGCAATCATCGTGCTGGCGTTTGGCGGCCTCGCCATGCTTGCCGGCCGAACGGACCACGCGCGGCGCCTGGCGCGCTTCTTTGCACGCGGGATGTTCCGGCTTGCCGGGATGTCTCTCGCGGTCACGGGACTCGACCGGCTGCCCACACGGCCTCATTTACTGCTGCTAAATCACACTAGCTTTCTCGATGCCCTCGTCCTCACCGCACTATTGCCTGCGTCTCCCGGATACGCGTTTATCACCAGGCAGGAATTTTCTCTGCAAAGCCTGCTGTACCCTCTCCTGAAAAGCGTCCATACCATTGTCCTGAAGCCTTCTGGTGAAACCCACCACGGCGAGAATGTGGACATCATGAAATCGGCCTTGGAAGGAGGGGAAAATCTGGTGGTGTTTCCTGAAGGCGAATTTGGTCCCGAGCCTGGGCTGAAAGCGTTCCATTCGGGCGCGTTCGTCGCTGCCACGCAGGCCAGTGTGCCGATAGTGATTGCCGGGCTGCGCGGCGCACGAAGGGCGCTGCGACTCGGTACATGGTTGCCAAGACGAACGTCTATCACTCTGGAGATCGGCCCAACGTTGACGCCACGCGAAAATGATCTGGAGGCGGTGCATGCGCTCATGGCGGCAGTGCGTAAGGCGATGAGTCCGCTCACGGGGGAATCATCGCCCCCTGCGTAATTCGTGATTGCTCACGAGACGCAAAATTTTGACAAAAATCCAGATTAGGCGCACTACCTGTCATGGCTTTGAGATCGGTCAGAGTTGACCATGCTGCCTGCCAAGTCAAGAGAAGGTAAAGCAGCTCAAACCCATCCAGGCAGACATGACAGCTACTGTAAAATCCCTAGGCACCACGCCAAGCGATCAAAAAGAAAGCATCCCCGATATGGTTAACCAGCAATAAAAATCGCAAAACACACCCCCGTAAAACGCATATAAATTAATAAATTAGTACATCCAATGAAAATCGCCACCTGGAACGTTAACTCGCTGAAAGTCCGCTTGCCGCAGGTATTGCAGTGGCTGACAGATAATCCAATTGACATCTTATGTCTGCAAGAAACCAAGATGACGGACGACAAGTTCCCCGTGGCCAGCATCGAAGCCGCGGGGTACCAAGTCGCGTTCACCGGGCAAAAGACGTATAACGGTGTCGCGATCCTGTCGAAACACTCGATGACCGAGGTAGTGAAGAACATCCCGAGTTTTGAGGATGAGCAGCAGCGCATTATTGCCGCCACCATCGAAGGCATGCGTGTCGTCTGCGCCTATATTCCGAATGGACAAGCCGTCGATTCGGACAAGTACCAGTACAAGTTACGATGGCTGGAAGGGCTGCACGGTTGGCTTGCCAAGGAATGCGAAGCGCATCCGAACCTGGTATTGCTCGGTGATTACAACATCGCACCGGACGAGCGCGATGTGCATGATCCGGTTGCGTGGCAAGGACAGGTATTGGTGTCAGAACCGGAACGCGCGGCATTCCAGCGTCTGCTTGGTCTGGGACTCAAGGATGCATTCAGGTTATTCGAACAACCCGAAAAATTATTCAGTTGGTGGGATTACCGCCAGATGGCGTTCCGTCGCAATATGGGTTTGCGCATCGACCATATCCTTTTATCGAATCCGCTGGCCACACGCTGCAGCGCGTGCGTGATCGACAAGATACCGCGCAAGTGGGAACAACCATCCGACCATACGCCGGTGGTTGCGACGCTTGATGATTGATCTTTCCGTAATTGCACGCACTCGAACAGCCGCATGCCGGTGCCATACAACATTCGGGCAATCAGCTGGTAAAAAACGCCGCTCATCTGGTCAAGGACAAGCCCCACCTCAGGGCCGTAGGCAGGGATGCAATCCCAGCGATTAATCGATACATGCGAGGGAGGGACGATGACATTTTGCTGGGATTGCATCCCAGTATCTACGGCCCTCAAATTCGTGTCCAACCAAACGGGGCCACTTCTGTTTTGCTGCGGTTCCGGTGAGCCGCAGCAAAACGAACAGAGCCTACCGAAAATCTGCAGTTGAGAAATTTCCACTAATACTGACACCAACTTCAGTTTGGTTAGGGTCAAGAAGAATAGCTCTATGCCCTGGGCTGTTCAGCCACATTTGCACCGCTTGGTTGGCGGTGATCCCGCCACTCGCCATAGCTGTAATTTCACCTCCTGAGCCATATTTACCAAGGTCGATATGATGGCCTAGGTTACCAGTCCTATTGTTTTCAGCATCATTTGCTTCCGCTGCCTCATTAAGACGGGTCGATTCTCTCAGGGGATTAAGCCCATGTTCTCGTCGTGCATCGTTGATGGCATCGAGCAGTGGGTTATTGCCTCCTTGACCACCTATTGACTGGCTTCTCTCTGTCTCGGATGGGCGAGTGTTGTCGCCTATATCTCTTGGATCAGTACTTGGCGCTTCTGAAGGTGCTTTGGTCTGCTGGGGATTTTCTCCCTGAGATTTATTCCAATCGCCTAGTTGCTGAGAATGTTGCTGAGAATAATTTTGCTGTCCTATACCACACATATGTCCCCCTTATTTGATTTGAATATTTATTAATCTTTGCTAAATAGCTAAACTTAGGGTTTAGCTATTTATGCAAAATTCACAAGATACGACTTGTTTTTTCAATCGTTGCAAAACCGACTAAAGTTTTGGTTTAGCTAATGGTACAAAGATTGGTAATTAAAAAACATCAGGCGTTTGCAATGCGCTAAGCCTTAATGTTTCCTATAGGTAACAATAAAGAGAAGAATAGTTCCATTCTTGCGTTGCTCAGCATGAGATTGCCCTCGAAAACCGTGTCCCTTATCGTGCAAATGATTAAGCACCGTTTGTTTACTAAGTAGTCATTCATAATTTATTGTGGATTCCCTCCCCTTCAAGGAGAGGATTAGGGTGGG
>CBINHE010000108.1:0-12648 GCA_966250375.1 uncultured Oxalobacteraceae bacterium | reverse complement strand
AAACGCCTCCATTTCTGCGGGTATTATTATGGCACTTTCTATTGCGAATTAGAATTACACGATGAAATCGTTGACTATTGCAGCCAAATCGACAATCTCACCTCTGTTCTGCGCGTCTGTTGCCTGCGTCGCCCATACTGGTGGACGACGGCAGCATTTCAACCGCTAAATACCTGCCGCTTGCGGCCGTCCATGCTTGATATCCATCATGCCTCCCTTAACTCCGTGAACCAGACTTTCGGCAGCCCGCCACTTTTTTAATTGCTGGATTATCACAAAAGACTCGCTGATTCAAGCAATCCCAATGCACATCTACCATGAATTATTTGCATAACATTATGAAAACTTGGCATTTGCGTTTGCTTGCAGCAATACTATCCTAGACATGCTTTGTCGATTGCATGCAATTTCGACAAGCCTAATAATAATTCAAACCGTGCCGGCACTTGTTCAGCAGGAATTGCATATGATGCAAATGCCTGAAACGATATGCGGCACCGGATTTCACTCGGGAATAAAAAAATGAACCACCCCGCCTTTGCAATATCCGGCCCGATTCATTCGCGCCAGCAATCCCCATCAATTTTGCGGCGCATCGTGCGCTCCAGTGTCAGTACTCTACTGGCCAGTGGCATGTTGATGGCCGCCCCTGCCTACGCACTCGACATCACGACTGAAGAAAATGCGCCGTTCAACTATTTGGATGCTAACCGGAAAGTCACCGGGATCTCGACCGAGATCGTGCAAGAACTGGGACGCCGTGCCGGTATCCCGATGAAATTACAGGTGACGCCGTGGACGCGCGCCTACCAAGCTGCCATCGATAGCGCCGACACCTGCGTCTATTCGACGGTACGTCTGCCGGAGCGCGAAGCCTTGTTCAAGTGGGTGGGACCAATCTCGGTCAACAAATGGACCTTGTTCGCAAAAAACGATTTCAACAAACGCCTTGACACTCTCGACGACGCGCGCAGCTATCGCATCGGCGGCGTGAGCATGGATGCAAAAGCGATGTATCTGAAATCGCTCGGCTTCACCAATTTCGACTTGGTCGGCGATGACAATCTGAACTTGGCGAAATTGATGGCCGGCCGCATCGACCTGTGGATTTCCGGCCTCTACAAAAGCAAGGAACTGGCTGCGCAAATCGGCGTGAAAAACATCAAGCCGGTTCTGGTCGTACGTGAAGTCGAATACCATCTCGCGTGCAACCTGAAGACACCGGACGCGACCATCACCGCATTGAATCAAACGTTGCAAACGCTGCGAAAAGAAGGTTTTGTGAAGGCGGTCTCCGACCGTTACGCCGACCGCCTGTAGCCAGGATCGCAAGCGAGCCGTCAAAAGTCATGGGAAGTAGTAGTGCAAGCCATGCCTATCAAAAAATCTTGCCCACCTGCGTCTTATACCAATCTGAATCCATAATGTGACAAATGAAATCGATGGATTTTTTAGTCTGACAAGGGGTGTGGGAGGGGTTTCGAATGGCATGGTGAAGCAGGAAATTCGTGGAGCATTGCTTCACGCCTGCGGAACGATATCCTCTTGCAAGAAGATGTGAGGCAGGATCAATCCATTTCTGGCCTGTGACAGCCAAAGCGCGTTTTGACCTAATTCGGACAGCATGCGGCCTGCCCGCGTAAACGTCACTCGCTTGCAAGCGAGTGACTCCCGACTGTACAGCAAGCATCGCAGGTTCGAGATTGGTGCGTCCGAAATTCACTCTATCGATAGTTTGTTAAAAGTGGCATGAATAATGCGTGCGATGGCAGCACGAGGTACTGCTGCCATGACTGCCCGTCGTCCGTGTTCCCCGGCACCGGGACCACTCGAAGCTTATACGGTGCAATTCGATTCTCTGTTTCATTCCCTTGCGCAACAGCACAACTTTCGCGACTATCTGGCGGGATTGCTGTTGCCGCGCGACCGCCCCAAGACGCTCACCGCACCGGCCGGCGCTGCCCCCCTCATGCAGGCACAAGCCGCTCGTACAGCGGCTGCAATTCTTCCTCTCAGAGTCACGCTGGGATGCCGAAGCGATCATCGCACGCAATTTGCAATTGCTCGGCGCCGCTCCCCTGACTGCGCCGACCGCCGACGGCGTGCTCGTCATCGATGACACGGGCCAGCGCAAGGAGGGCAGTGCCACCGATCACGTCGCGCGCCAGTATCTCGGTTCGGTCGGCAAGATCGACAACGGCATCGTCGCCGTCACCACTACCAATCGGCAGCATATCGAACCAGCGTTACCGGCCAGGAGTCTGAGTAAAGACATATCCCATCAAGGTAGCAGAAATGTTGCCGAGGGAAATATTGCAAGAGGAATTGCAAAAATATGACTTGACCAATTGGCGTGCCGTGAACCCAATGGGCGGCGGCGCATCCGGCTGCGGGCCTTGGCGCATTTGAAAGAAGGTAGGCCAAGCTGCCCCCCGGCGCATTGGCTCGTGGGTTACTGGAACGCGTTCGCCAGCACGGCCCCGCCGGGCAACCTCGCCACGCTGCTGGAGAAGTTGCTGGCCGGCATAGGATCAACCTCTATCCCCGGCTTTAACAAACTACCGCTAGAGCAGATTGCCTGTCCGTATAAGGGAGACAAGGTCGGTAACCGCTCAATGAGCGGCGTTCCATTCATGCTCTGCATACCGCTCAACACTTCCGCAAACGCTTGGGCTGCGGTGCGTTAGCTAAATGTGATTGACCTGGCAGGTGTACTGCATGACGGGCAGCTGAGCATATCAGCCCATGCCAGGGGGATAAGATGGAACTATTTTTGCCTCATTTCCACTTATAGGCCAGATAGAAATTACAAAACACACAGGCTTTGGACGAGATTTGCCTAGAGCGCTTTTCCTGTCAGTGTAAGGGAGGTCAGGTCGGACCGAGAAGCGCAGCCGTACGCGATGTACGGTGAGCATCGCAGGCCTGAGATGCCCCCTTCCACTATCAGGAAAAGCGTTCTAGAACAGTGTGGTGTGCGTTTTCTGCTGCTGGCGGTTTCCGGTTCCCACTTTCACCTATGCCTACGTCAGTCCTAACCAACGCCGTTACAGGGCAGCAAAAATTTATCATGACAAATACCATTTGCTCGCATTTTTCTGCTTATTCCCAGTCATCAATGTTGGTCGATAACAGAGATAACCAAGCCGAATCGAATTCCAACTCAGCACCAAGAGCGGGTTCTCCGACACAAGCCGAATCAAGAAAAACCAAGACGGAAATACGCAAGCAAAATGCCATGCAAGCGGCGCTCCTGGCGCAAGTGCCTTCCCATCAGAAGGCAGAGAAGACTGCATCGAGTGCGGAATCGCAGGATTTGAGTCAAGACGTGTCCGCATCTGCCCCCCGTGCTTCGTTCTCGAAGGAGTGGATTCCGGCGCGATTGCGGGCCAAGCTTGATCGTGCGGAGGCAGGCGATTCGCGCAATCAGCGGTTGAATAAGTATAGAGATGAAGCATGTCGTCTCATCAAGGAGAATGTGCAGCCGGAAGAGTCGATGACTCTCCTCGACATGGAGAACCTGGATAAGCTGATCGAGACCGAAAACGACAGGCATCATGGGCTGCTCAACCTCCGCCGGTATGGAAACCCGGGGTATTTGATCGATGATCTGTCTAATATGAAGGATGGAACATCATTTCGTGCGTTGACGCGTCTCTACGAGAATGCTTTGCACCACGTGATGATTAGCGCTAACAAAGCGCCTGGCAAGAAGCCTACCGTCATCATTCTGGAGTCTTCTGAAATCTGGCATGACGATTTTTTGGGCTGGTACCGCTCCTTCATCGATCGAAGCAAGAAAAAAAAAGGATTGGATATTTCCCGCTTTGGCCTCATTCACATCGGAGCGCAGGGCTCGCCTAATGATTGCGTGATGTACGGCCTGAATTTTGCGCTGAAAAGCCTTGAACACGAGAAAATTTTTGAGGAAATGCATGGCAACCTCGATAACGGACTTGGTCTCAAGCCGGACATCGACCTCGACACGCACCTCAAGAATTCGGGGGAGTGGTTGCTTAAAGATGGCAGAATAAAGCAATTGGGAGAGATGAAACACGCGTCGGGCCCCTTAACCTTGCCGCCTGCGTTTTTTAAGCACACCAATTCCGCCACCGTCGCTCGGGAGGTGTCGAAGGTGGCGGCAGATTCAGCCTCTCCAGGGCAGCCTCCGGCGACGGATCGCGTCAACAGCGCTCGTCACGCCAACCCGGAGAGTCTCACCGAACGCGTTGAGGCATTTCGCGTCACCCGTCCCATACCCGAATCCGATGAATACAGCTCATACGGCGCATCGATAGAGGGCTTTCGCCTGCAGGAGATTAGCCGGACCAGGGACAGGACCGCGGTCGAGACGACGTAGTCGCCCTCTGCAGAAGAGTGACTCAGGGCAATCACATTTGAAACTAGTTTACGATTAGTCCGGCTGGTCGTGTGACCGGCCGCCGTCAGCTTGGTGCTCAACGCGCGCAACGAACGATGCCTGGCCTTGGGATGCAGTCCCATCGGGTCGCCCGCCGTTTCCGATGCCAGCAGCGTCTCAACCGCGCCCTCCAGTTCGGGGTCTCGTACTTCCACCACGGGACGACCGCCGCCTGGCGCACTCAAGCCCTTGCCGGGGCGGTCCACCAAGCCCTGCTGCGCCTATCCGACCCAAAGCGCTATCTTGTTTCCTGACAAGCCCTAAGCCGCCTCATCGCGCGGATCGCGCGACAGCAGCCTCGTCACCATGTCGCGCGGTGAATCGCCATCGAACAGCACGCCGGCTACTGCATTGGTAATCGGCATATCGACGCCATGGTAGAGCGCCAGCGAACGCACTGCCTGTGCGCAGCGCACGCCCTCGGCAACATGGCCCAGTTCGGCCACGATGGTGTCGAGCTTTTTACCTTGCGCAAGACCGAGGCCAACCTTGCGGTTGCGCGACAGATCGCCGGTACAGGTCAGGATCAAGTCACCCACACCGGTCAGCCCCATAAAAGTCTCGGGGCGGCCGCCCAGCACCACGCCCAAACGTGTGATTTCCGCCAAGCCGCGTGTGATGAGCGCGGCGCGCGCGTTCAATCCGAGACCCATACCATCGGTCACGCCGGAGGCAATCGCGAGGATGTTTTTGACCGCACCGCCGACTTCCACGCCGATCAGATCGTTGGTCGAATACACGCGGATATTGCCGCCATGGACCGCACGGACCACACGCTCACGCAACACCGCGCTATCGGACGCGATCGTCAGCGCGCACGGCAAACCGCGCGCCACCTCTTGTGCGAACGAAGGGCCGGATAGCGCACCGACGGCGATATCGTTACCAAATTCCTCGTGCACGATCTGATGCGGCAAGAAATGCGTTTTTTCTTCAAAGCCCTTGCAAAGCCAA
Source organism: uncultured Oxalobacteraceae bacterium (assembly GCA_966250375.1). Lineage (GTDB taxonomy): Bacteria > Pseudomonadota > Gammaproteobacteria > Burkholderiales > Burkholderiaceae_D > CAMLDH01. Next base: position 7,274 of record CBINHE010000108.1, on the reverse strand, counting down.
ACGATATTCGGGATCGAGTGCGAGCGCAGGCGCTGCAGCAAAGGACGCAGCCCGGCGACTGCAGAAGCGACCACCAGCAACGTACTTTCACCGGCCGCATCAGGCACCACATGCGCAATGGCGGCATCGAGATCGGCAGTAACCGTTGTCCGCTCGGGCAATGTAAAGCCGGGCAAATACGCGACGTTTTCACGCCGCGCAGCGGCGTCGTTCATCGCAGCTTCGTTGCGCCCCCAGAGAAAAACGTTATGACGATCCGCGAGGGCGATGGCAAGTGCCGTGCCCCACGCGCCAGCGCCGAGTATCGAAACATTCATGGGGGAGGTACTATTGGACATGAGGGCTAATATACCAATCTGAAGCCATAACGTGTCATGAAAGCGCGCCTTCTTCCGTCTTGCTGTTTCGGTGTTCCAGTGGAACACGCTCCTCGCTTGTATCGCCAGTTACACGGCGTTGCGGGTGCCTTGCCAGACGAAAAAATCCATCGATCTCATTTGTCACGTTATGGCTTCAGACTGGTACAAGGAAGAGGTTCGATGCAAGTGGAGGCGGCGCGCCGCAAAGCCCAGGACGCTATTCGCCCCAGACATCCGCCGCCTTGATGTAACCCACCGGGCCGTCGCGATGCTTGACCTTGACCCAGCCAGAGGTAGCCGGCTCGACCAATTCAAGCAACACGCTGCGCTCGGCGGAAAACACGAGGGCAGCATTGTCGTCAGCCGCCGCGCGCGCCTTGGTGTTCGCCACTCTCACAACAAGGCTGCGCTTGGGCGTGAGCATTTTCGAATCCACCCAGCTCAAGTCGCCGGCGACGTCGCGTACCTTGCTCCAGTCGCCATACGTCAACACGACTTCAACCGGCATGCCGCGCGGCGCGACGAACACCTTGCGGCTGCGCTCGGACGGCGCATCATACATAATCGCCGGCTTGGCGCCGACAGACTTGAATTCGAGTGCGTGGGCAGCGCCGGTGGTGGCGGCAAGCAAGGACGCAGCAAGCGCAAATAGGCGGGCGAATTTCATCGAACCATCTCCATCGAGCGTGTCATGTCCTTAGTGCGTAGCAGCCGATCCGTCTGGCATCACCAGACCGGCGCCGTTTTGCTGTGTCGCCAGCGCCTGCAGACGCTGCTGGTAAAACACTTCAAAATTGATTTCAGCCAGATGCACCGGCGGGAATCCGGCGCGCGTAATCGCGTCGGCGATATTGGCGCGCAGGTATGGGTAGATGATGTTTGGGCAACCGATGCCGAGTAACGGATCGAGCTGTTCGTCAGGAATGTTGCGCGCCTCGAAAATACCGGCTTGCTTACCCTCAACCAGGAAGGCAACCTTGTCCTTGATTTTCGCGGTCACGGTAACGGTGACGGTTGATTCGAAAATGCCTTCGGCCAACGTTTCGGCACCGACATCGACCGCTATTTCGATCGCGGGAGGTTCCTGCTCCAGGAAAATCCCGGGGGAATTCGGCTGCTCGAGCGACAAATCCTTCAGGTACACGCGCTGAATCTGGAATACGGGTTGCTGGTTTTCTGCTGCTTGCTGTTTTTCGTCAGACATGAAGCACTTTCAATGAGATGGAAACATGGATGGCAATAAGGCCATCCTCTTATGGATTCAACCCGGAAAGGGTTTGTTTTCCGGGGCCCTACCTCATCCGCCCCCCTCCAGGAGAGGGTTGGGGATGAGGGGACCCGGTTCCAACTTTATTCACTCCGGATCTTAAAGGTGAATCGATGATGTTATGCGCTTTGGAGCAATGCATCGAGCTTGCCGGCTCGCTCCAGCGCATTCAAGTCATCAAAGCCGCCGACGTGCGTGTCGCCGATATAAATCTGCGGCACAGTACGACGACCGGTTTTTTGCATCATTTCGACCCGTTGTTGAGGCGCCAGGTCGACCCGGATTTTTTCGATGTCGTTGATGCCTTTGGACTTCAAAAGCCGCTCCGCCATGATGCAATAGGGACAAACGTCGGTGCTGTACATTAAAACGCGTGCATTCATGCTGTCCCCTTTTTTAAATTTCACGAAAATGGCCCGCCATTCCCGTCATAACGTTTTTTTTGTCCGACCGGGCGGGAGATGAGTTGGGGACGCACGGAGCAGAAGTGAAGGCTGAGCTTTGCTGATTACGAATCATATTCAAAGCTTATTAAGTCTTCACCGTCGGCAGTCCTTGCGCCTGCCAGGCGGTCAACCCGCCACTCAAACTATACACCTCGTTAAAGCCGGCTTTCTTGAGCTGCGTCGTCGCCTTCGACGATCGCATTCCCTCCTGACACATGACCACAACGGCTTTCGATTTGAATTTTTCGAGCTCCGCGACGCGTTGCGGCAGCTCTTTGAGCGGGATATTTTTTGCGTCTCGCACATAACCTGCAGCAAATTCAGCCGCGTCGCGTACGTCGACAATGATGGTTTTGCCTTGGTTAAGCATCTGTGTGGCCTGCAAAATAGAAACTTTTTCGCCACGCCGCTGCAACACCGGCCACAGCAATGTTCCGCCTGAAACAAGAACTAATCCGAACAGCCAAATATTGTCAATGATGAATTTCACAGTATCCCAATGGTTTTAAACAATCTCAGCATTATAAAATAGAAGGCGAATCTGAATCCAAAACGGTGAAATTTTCAACCCTCCCTTTATCCATATCTTCCCTAACATGTACAAAATCGTATTGATGCGCCACGGCGAATCCACATGGAATCTCGACAATCGCTTCACCGGCTGGACTGACGTCGACCTGACCGAAAAAGGCGTGGCCGAAGCAAAACACGCCGGCAAATTGCTGAAAGAAGCCGGATTCACCTTCGACCTGGCCTACACGTCCGTGCTGAAACGCGCGATCCGTACGCTATGGGGCACACTCGAGGAAATGGACCTGATGTGGCTGCCGGTGGCGCATAGCTGGCGCCTGAACGAGCGCCATTACGGCGCACTGCAAGGATTGAACAAGGCCGAAACCGCCGCCAAATACGGCGACGAGCAAGTGCTGGTATGGCGCCGCAGCTATGACACGCCGCCCAATCCACTGGAGCCGAACGATCCACGCGCATCCTACAACGACCCGCGCTATGCGAATCTGAAGCGGGAAGAAATCCCGCTGACCGAGTGCCTGAAAGACACCGTCGCGCGTGTGATGCCGGTCTGGAACGAGTCGATCGCGCCCGCGATCCGTGCCGGCAAACGCATCATCATTTCGGCCCACGGCAACAGCCTGCGCGCCTTGATCAAATCGCTCGACGGCATCAGCGATGAAGATATCGTCGGCCTCAACATCCCGAACGGCCAGCCTCTGGTGTATGAACTGGATGCCGACCTGAAGCCGATCAAGAGCTACTATCTGGGCGATGCGTCAGCGATCGAAGCCGCATTGAAAGCCGTAGCCAGCCAGGGGAAAGCGAAATAACACCGCTCCCGATGCTGCCTATTTGTCATTCCGAATGCGAGCAGAAGTCCTCCTTCACGCCTCGCCTGCTTGCCGCTAGCAGCTTCATCGCTGCACTCGGAATGGCAATGGCATTGTCGGGCAGTCTGTCCGCCGCCCACGCCGCCAGGATCACTGAACGCACCAAGCAGAAACGCGCGGCCGAAACCGAACGCGCCGATCTGCAGCAAAAGCTTGGCGAGCTCAAGCGCGACATCAACCGCACCGAAACGGCTAAGGGCCACGCGGCCGATGCCTTGGCCCATTCGGAAGCGGCGATTTCGGATGCGAACCGCTCGTTGCGGGAATTGGCGGAAGAACAATCGCACACCGAAGCCAAACTCACTCATCTATCAAAAGAACAAGAAGAACTCACGAAAATCGTCGACAACCAGCAAAAGCGACTTTCCAAATTATTACGCGAACACTATATCGCCGGTAACGAAGACCGCATCAAGCTCTTGCTCTCGGGCGACAACCCGAACCGCATTAACCGCGACCTGCAATACATGGGCTATGTATCGCAGGCGCAGGCCAAACTGCTCGAGTCCCTGCGCGCCAACCTGCGAGCGGTCGAAACCAACAAGGCCGACACGCAAAATGCGAAGGATGAACTGGACGAAATCGCGCAAGAGGCAAGGGAGCAAAAAGCCGTGCTGGAAAAGGAAAAAGCCCAGCGCGCGACACTGCTCACTCAACTATCCAGCAAGCTCGTTACCCAACGCAAGGAAGCCGGCAATATCCAGCGCAACGAGCAACGGCTGGCAGGACTGGTCGAACACTTGTCCCGCTTGATTGAAAAACAACGAAAAGCCGACGCCGCCGCACAGGAAAAGCGGCGTCAGGAGCAACTGGCGCGTGCGCAGAAGAAGCGCAATAGAGAGCAGAGCAGGCAACGCGCGGCGCGAGAAAAAAATGGCATGAAAGGCACGATCAAAAATGCCGATGCAATCGATGACGACGTGGCGCCGGCAAAATCGCTTGCGCGGAATGAACTCACTCCCGAAGCCGGCGTCCAAGACGGAGTATTTCCAAAAGCATTCAATGCATTGCGCGGCCATTTGCGCCTGCCGGTCAAGGGCGATCTGGTTGCCAGGTTCGGCAGCAAACGCGGCGACGGGCCAAACTGGAAAGGCCTGTTCATCCGTACTACCGAAGGCGCTGACGTGAAGGCTATCGCAGGTGGACGGGTCGTATTTGCAGAATGGCTGCGCGGCTTTGGCAACTTGATCATCGTCGACCATGGCGACCAGTACATGAGCATTTACGGCAATAATCAGGCAGTATTGAAACGGGCCGGCGATACGGTCAAGACGGGCGACATCATCGCCAATGCAGGCAATAGCGGCGGCAACGAACAATCGGGTTTATACTTTGAAATGCGGCATCAGGGCCGCGCGTTTGATCCCATCGGCTGGTTGGGGCATTGACAATTGCGAGAGAGTCGCGAATTGATGCGTCAGCCAAACTGAAGGATAACTATTAGGTGAAACATGGGTAGCAGACTCAAGAATGTCGGTCTTATCGGTTTAGGCATGTTTGCCGGCATCGCAGCATCGATGCAGTTCGACGCCTTGGCGCAAAAAAATGTCGGTTCTCCATTGCCAGTCGATGAATTGAGACAGTTGGCTGACGTGTTCGGCCTGATCAAATCCGACTATGTCGAATCGGTCGAAGACAAGAAGCTGCTGACCGAGGCGATCTCGGGCATGGTGGCCTCGCTCGATCCGCACTCTGCATATCTGGACAAAAAAGCATTCAAGGAACTGCGTGAAGGCACGCAGGGCAAATTCGTCGGTCTCGGGATCGAAGTCGGCATGGAAGACGGCTACATCAAAGTCATCTCGCCGATCGAGGATTCCCCCGCATACAAGGCAGGCCTGAAGGCGGGCGATCTGATCACGCGCCTCGACAGCACGCCGGTCAAGGGCATGACGCTGGACGAAGCCGTCAAGAAGATGCGCGGCGAGCCGAATACCAAGATCACACTGACGATCGCGCGCAAGGAAGAAGACAAGCCGATCATCGCCACCATCATTCGCCAGGAAGTCCGTGTGCAAAGCGTGAAGTCCAAGGTGGTCGAGCCTGGTTACGCCTGGTTGCGCGTGTCGCAGTTCCAGGAACCGACGGTGGACGACATGGCGAAAAAGATCACCGCCATTTACGCGCAAGACCCGAACCTGAAAGGTCTGGTGCTCGATCTGCGCAATGATCCGGGCGGTGTGCTGCCGGGCGCGATCGGCGTCTCCGCCGCCTTCCTGCCCAAGGATGCGGTCGTGGTATCAACCAACGGTCAATTGCCGGATTCCAAAGCCACGTTCTACGCGCGCCGCGAATTCTACGGCACCCGTGCCGGCGGTGATCCGCTGGCAAAACTGCCGGATGCCATCAAAAAAGTGCCGATGGTAGTGCTGGTCAATACCGGCTCCGCATCCGCTTCTGAAATCGTTGCCGGTGCATTGCAGGACTACAAGCGCGCCATTATCATGGGGTCGCAAACCTTCGGCAAGGGTTCAGTACAGACGATACGCCAGCTGTCCGCCGATACCGCGGTCAAACTGACCACTGCCCGCTACTACACGCCGAATGGCCGCTCGATCCAGGCCAAAGGCATTGTGCCGGACGTGATGGTCGATGAAACAGCCGACGGCGACGGATTGAACAGCCTGCACTTGCGCGAAGCGGATTTGCAAAAGCATCTGAGCAACGACAAGGATAAAGCCACCGAGGCCTCCACCGACGCCAAGGTCGATGAACTGGAAGAGGAACAACGCATGGCGGCGCTCGAGAAAAAACGCAAGCCTCTCGAATTCGGCGGCAAGGATGACTTCCAGTTGGCGCAGGCGCTGAATTACCTGAAGGGCATGCCGGTACAAATCGCCAAGGCAAAGATTGAAAACAGGAAAGAACCGGGCATTAACGACAAAAAAATCGAGAAAGACGGCGATAAAAAGTGATCGTGATTCCCGCTCAAAAGGCCGCAGCGATGCGGCCTTTTTCTATCAGTAGTGGAGGCCTGCACTACCATGAACGATAAGCAATTACTGCGCTACTCGCGCCACATCCTGCTCGACGAAATCGGCATTGAAGGCCAGGAAAAATTATTGGCCGCGCACGCGCTGATTATAGGCGCCGGCGGCCTCGGCTCCCCGGTCGCGTATTACCTCGCGTCGGCCGGCATCGGCAAGATCACCCTGGTCGACAACGACACGGTTGACCTCACCAACCTGCAACGCCAGATCCTGCATACGACCGTGCGCGTCGGCCAGCCCAAGGCACAATCGGGCAAGCAGACGCTGGAACAAATCAATCCGGAGATCGACATCGTTGCGCTCACCGAACGTGCGCAGGATGCGCGCTTGCACGAACTGGTGCGAGACGCGACCGTGGTCCTCGATTGCAGCGACAACTTCGCAACGCGCCATGCGGTAAATCAGGCGTGCGTTGCCAACAAGGTGCCGCTGGTGTCAGGCGCCGCGATCCGGTTCGATGGCCAGATCAGCGTGTTCGATCCGCGCGATGCCGATGCGCCCTGCTACGCTTGCCTGTTCCCGCCGGACCAGCAATTCGAGGAAGTCCTGTGCTCGACCATGGGCGTATTCGCGCCGCTGGTCGGCATCATCGGCACCATGCAGGCAGCCGAAGCGCTGAAACTGGTGGCGGGCGTGGGAAAGTCGCTGGCCGGTCGCTTGTTATTACTTGATGCACGCGCAATGGAATGGACGAGTATCAGGATCGCGCGCAATACAACTTGCTCAGTGTGCAGTCATTAGAGCGGTGTTGGGGTGGGGGTGGGGGGGGGGCGGGGTGGGTTGGGGGGGGGGGGAAGGGGCGGGGGGCG
>CBINHE010000107.1:0-12665 GCA_966250375.1 uncultured Oxalobacteraceae bacterium | reverse complement strand
GGGAATAAAATTGAGTTTCATATTTGTGTATAACCCTATGACCCTAGCCCTCCCCCTTGAAAGGGAGAGAACACGTAGGCTCTCCGTCGCCTAAGTTGACTTCAGCGTAAGCGTGAACGGGACGAAGATTGCACTATCTATTCCAAGAAGATACCTCTCCTCGAAGCACGCTACGAAAGTCTTTATGGAAAAACTCCGCACACCGGTCATGGTCATATAGTGCCCCATCCAGACATGCGGCAGCAACCCGGACAGGGAACTATCTGAAGAGGGCAATGGCTAACTGCATGATGATGCAGGGGCTGGAAGAAGCAAGGGAAAATTGCCGCAGCCTGTACATACAGCCCCTTGGGCAGGGAAGTAAATGAATACAGGCAACTATCAGGTCATTGAGCAGGTCGGCGCGACAGCCAGCGGCACACTCCACCTCGCCCGTCATGTGCATGATGACACCCCCGTCCTCCTCAAGTTCCCCGCACGCGAGAGCGCCGGTAACAGCCTGCGGCACGAGTATACCTTGCTGCAATCCCTTGATGTGCCCGAGATCCTCCATCCGCTTGCCCTGCAGGAAGACGGCACACGCTTGGCCCTGATCCTGGAACCCTTCGCCGGCGAGGGCTTGGACGCCGTACTGGCGCGCCAGCAACGTTTCGCCTTGCCGGTAGCGCTTACCATTGCTAGCCAACTTGCCCGCGCCTTGGGGGCGCTCCATGCCGCCGGCATCGTGCATCACGATCTGCGCCCCGCCAACCTCCTGCTGGCACATGATGGTGTCCAGGTGAAACTGGCAGACCTGAGCCGGGCCGCTTCGCTCGAGGGGGCAACCTCTCTCCGTCCGGCTGCTGCTGCCGACTGGGCGTATGCTTCGCCCGAGCAGACCGGCCGCATGAATCGTACGGTCGATTACCGCACCGATTTCTATACGCTGGGCATCCTGCTGTATCGCCTGTTGACCGGACAACTGCCGTTCCAGGCGGACGATGCGCTGGAATGGGTGCATTGCCATCTCGCCCGCATGCCTGTTCCTCCGCATCAGCTGGTCCCCGACATTCCCCAAGTGGTCTCGGACCTCGTGCTGAAGCTGTTGGCCAAGGTGCCGGAAGAGCGGTACCAAAGCGCCGGCGGGCTTCTGGCCGACCTGGACCAGTGCCTGAACCAATGGCAGGCGACTGGAGAGATTGCGCCGTTTGCGTTGGGCATGCGAGATATGTCCGACCGTTTCCGGATCCCGCCCAAGCTGTACGGACGCGAGCAGGAAAAAGCGGCACTGCTGGGCGCGTTCGAGGCAGTGGCCACGACGGGCACACCCATGCTGGTGACAGTGGCCGGCTATTCGGGGGTCGGCAAATCCGCGCTGGTCCATGCGCTGCAACAACCGATCGCGGAAAGGCACGGCTACTTCATCGCCGGCAAATTCGACCAGTACAAGCGCGACATTCCCTACGCCACCCTGGCCCAGGCCTTCGACCGGCTGGTGCGCCAAATCCTGGGAGAGAGCGACGCCGACATCGCGCACTGGCAGGATGCCATTCGCGAAGCGCTGGGTCCTATTGCCCAACTCATGGTGAATCTCATCCCCCAGCTCGAACTCGTCATCGGTCCGCAACAGCCTGTGCCCGACCTGTCGCCGCAGGAGGCGCAAGGCCGATTCCAGCTGGTGTTCCGGCGCTTCCTCGGCGTGTTCGCCCGGCAAGAACATCCGCTGGTGCTGTTCCTCGACGACTTGCAATGGGTAGATGCAGGAACGCTGGCCGCGCTGACCGATTTGGCGACCCATCCGGACGTGCGTTACCTGTTGCTGATCGGGGCTTACCGCGACAATGAAGTCGACAGCAGCCACCCGCTGATGCATAGCCTGGAGGCGATCCGTCAAGCGGGCATTACCGTGCAAAGCATCGTGCTCGCCCCGCTGGCACTGAACGATGTCGCGCAGCTCATTGCCGAATCCATGCATTGCCCATCTGTCGAGGCGCAGCCGCTGGCGCAATTGGTATTGGACAAAACCAGCGGCAACCCCTTCTTCACCCGCCAGTTTCTGACGGCTCTGGCCGAAGAGAAACTGTTGCATTTCGATGCCAGTCATGGAGTTTGGCAGTGGGACCTGCCGCGCATCCACGCCAAGGGCTATACCGATAATGTGGTGGAGCTGATGGTAGGCAAGCTCGCCCGCCTGCCGCAGGATACGCAAGATGCCTTGGCGCAGTTCGCCTGCCTAGGCAATGCCGCCGACGTTGCCACGCTCGGCATCATCCTCGAGCAATCTGTGGAGGCAGTCCACACCTTACTGTGGGAGTCCCAACGGGCGGGCCTGGTGTACCGGCAGGAGAACAATTACACCTTCCTCCATGACCGGGTGCAGGAAGCAGCCTATTCGCTGATTCCGCCAGACTCGCGAGCTGGCATGCACCTGCGCATCGGCCGCCTGCTGTTATCCGGCCTGTCCTCCGAGGTAATCGCGGACAGGATCTTCGAGGTGGTCAGCCAGCTCAATCGTGGCAGCGGCCTGGTCGAGTCGCAGCAGGAGCGGGAACGGATCGCCGAACTGAACCTGCTGGCCGGCCAGCGCGCCAAGACAGGGACCGCTTATGCCTCGGCCTTGGCGTATCTCGCTGCCGGCGCGGCGCTGCTGACGCAGGATTGCTGGGAGCGACGGCATACGCTGATCTTCCAGCTGGAACTGAACCGGGCCGAATGCGAATTCCTGACTGGCGCACTGGCGGAAGCGGAAGACCGCCTGGCGGCGCTGTCAACGCGCGCCGCCACGATAGTGGAGCAAGCGACCGTGACATGCTTGCGTGTGGATCTGTTCACGACCCTCAGTCGCAGTGACCGTGCGGTCGAGGTCGGTCTCGACTACCTGCGGCATCTGGGCATCAACTGGTCGCCGCATCCGATGGAAGAAGACGCACGACGCGAATACGAACGAATCTGGTCCCGGTTAGGCAGCCGCACGATCGAGGAACTCATCGACTTGCCCTTGATGACCGACCTGACATCGCTCGCAACGCTCGATGTTCTATCCAAGATCACAGCGCCTGCCATGTTCACCGATGCGAACCTGACTTCCCTCATCACCTGCAAGGCAGTCAATCTCAGTCTTGAGCATGGCAACTGTCATAGCTCGTGCGTCGCCTATGCATGGCTTGCCATGATCGCCGGCACGCGCTTTGGCGACTACCAGGCCGCCTATCGCTTCGGCCGGCTCGGCTGCGAGCTGGTGGAGCAGCGCGGACTGAAGCGTTTCGAGGCTGTGATCTACCTGATCTTCGGAAATATTGTTGTGCCCTGGGCGCGCCATATCAAGACCGGCCGCGATCTGCTGCGCCGGGCGTTCGAGGTAGCGAACCGAACCGGCGACCTTACTTATGCAGCATATAGTTGCGACCAGTTAAACACGAATCTGCTTGCAGCGGGCGATTCACTCGGCGAGGCGCAGCACGAGGTCGAGCACGGCTTCGCCTTTGCACAAAAGGCGCGGTTCGGTCTCATTATCGACTACATCGCGTCCCAGCTCGGGCTCATCCGCACGCTGCGCGGCTTAACGTCGACATTCGGTACCTTTAATGATACGCAGTTCGACGAGCGGCAGATCGAGCGCCGCTTCGCCAGCAACCCGGCTCTGGCGATTGCCGAGTGCGCGTACTGGATCCGCAAGCTGCAGGCACGCTTCCTGGCCGGCGATGCCGCCACCGCCCTTGAGGCCGCATCGCGCGCGCAACCGCTGCTGTGGACAATGCCAGCCTTTTTTGAAGAGGCGGAATATCACTTTTATAGCGCACTGTCCCACGCAGCATTCTGCGACGCCATCGCCGCCGACCAACGCACGCCACATCTGGAAGCTCTGACTGCCCACCAACGGCAACTCCAGATCTGGGCGGCGAACTGTCCGGAGAATTTTGAAAACCGCACCGCCCTGGTCGGCGCCGAAATCGCCCGCCTCGAAGGCCGCGAGTTCGACGCCCAGCGTTTGTATGAGAAAGCTATCCGCTCGGCCCGCGACAACAGCTTCGTCCATAACGAAGCGATTGCGCATGAGCGCGCCAGCACTTTCTACCAGGCGCACGGCTTCGAGCAGATCGCCGATCTCTACCTCCGGAATGCCCGCAGTGGCTATCTGCGTTGGGGTGCGGACGGCAAGGTGAAGCAGCTCGAACAGCAGTATCCGCAGTTGCGCACACGCACCGAGCGCGCTGCGGTTGTGGCGGCCGAGGGCGAGACCCGACTCGATCTGTTGTCGGTAGCCAAGGCTTCGCAAGCTATTTCCGGCCAGATCCTGCTCGACGAGCTGATCGACACCCTCATGCACCTCGTGCTCGAAAATGCCGGCGCGCAGGCCGGTTGCCTGCTGCTGACTCGTGGCGACGAGCTGGCGCTAGTGGCAGAGGCGCAAGTCGAGCAGCAGGCGGTACAGGTGCGGCGGCATGCCGGACAGCCGCTGTCGCAGGCACACTTGCCCTTGGCCATGCTCCAGTATGTCCGGCGCAGCCGGGAACCGGTGCTGCTGATGGATGCCGCCGAACCGCACCCATTCTCAACCGATCCATACTTTTCCCAACACCATCCGCACTCCGTGCTGTGCCTGCCGATCCTGCGCCAATCGGCCCTGGTCGGCATCCTGTACCTGGAAAACAGTCTGGCTACCCATGCCTTCACCCCGGACCGGCTCCAGGTGCTGGAACTGCTGGCGTCCCAGGCTGCCATCTCGCTCGATAACGCCCGGCTGTATACCGACGTGCGCGACAGCCATGCCCGCATCCGCCGTCTGGTCGAATCCAACATCATCGGCATCTTCTTCTGGGACTTGAGCGGCAACATTACCGACGCTAACGATGCCTTCCTGCGCATGGTCAGCTACTCGCGGCAAGAGCTGGCCGCCGGGCAGGTTCAATGGGCCGCCATGACGCCAGAAGAGTACCGCGTCGCCGATGCCCAGGCGATCCAGGAATTGGCCAAGTCCGGCAGCGCCACGCCATTCGAAAAGGAATTCATCCGCAAGGATGGTTCCCGCCTCCCGGTACTTATCGGCGTCACCTTGTTCGAGCAATCGCAGGACACCGGCGTGGCCTTCGTGCTGGACCTGACCGAGCGCAAGCGGGCCGAAGCCGAGCGGGAAGCGCGCCATGCCGCCGAAGCGGCCAACCGCGCCAAGAGCGCCTTCCTGGCCAACATGAGCCACGAACTGCGCACGCCCTTGAACGGCATCCTCGGCTATGCCCAGATCCTGCAACGCGACCCGGTGCTGGGCGAGCGGCAGCTTGCCGGAGTGAACGTCATCCGCAAGAGCGGCGAACATTTGCTTACCCTCATCAACGATATCCTGGACCTGGCCAAGATCGAAGCCGGCAAGATGGAACTCAACCCGGTCGATATCCCGCTTGTCCGGTTCGTGCAGACCATCGCCGAGATCGTTGGCGTGAAGGCGGCGCAGAAGGGGCTGGCGCTGGTGTGCGACCTCGCCCCCGACCTGCCGCAGGGAATCCGGGCTGACGAGAAGCGGCTGCGCCAGGTCTTGCTCAACCTGTTGTCCAATGCCGTCAAGTTCACCGATTGCGGCTGGGTCACGCTGCGAGCGCGTTTTGCGCCCCCGGCCCGGCTAGGCTTTGCAGTGCAGGACACCGGCGTCGGCATCGCGGCCAATCAATGGGAAACTATCTTCGCGCCGTTCGAGCAAGCCGGCGACATGCGGCATCGCGTAGGCGGCACCGGCTTGGGCCTGGCGATCAGCCGCCAATATGTGCGCCTGATGGGCGGCGAAATCGCGGTCGAGAGCCAGCCCGGCCAAGGCAGCACGTTCCGCTTCGAGGTCGAGGCGCAGCCGGTGCAAGCGGCAACGGCAACGCTCTCTACCAAGACCGTGACCGGCTATGCGGGGCCACGCAAAAAGGTGCTGGTGATAGACGATATCGCCGAGAACCGGGCGGTGGTGAGCGATCTGCTCACGCCGCTCGGCTTCGAAATCGCCGAGGCGGCCAACGGCCGCGAAGGAGTGGAACTGGCGCAACGCCTGCGACCGGACCTGATCGTGATGGACGTTGTCATGCCGGAGCTGGATGGGCTGGCCGCCACCCGCCTCTTGCGCCAACTGAACGCCTTCCGGGAAGTGCCGATCCTGGCACTATCGGCCAGCGTGTCAGCCAGCGACAGCGAGCAAAGCCTGGCGGCCGGGATGAATGCCTTTCTTGCCAAACCGCTCGACGCGGACAAACTGCTGGAGCAGATGGCAAGGCTGCTGCGGCTGGAATGGACGTATGGTCCGGGGCAAGCGGAAGCGCCACCGGAAGCGGGGCCCATGGTGGCGCCGCCGGTGGAAGAAATGGAAGTGCTGCACCGGCTGGCCAGACTGGGAAACATGCAGGAGATCATGGTGCAGGCCGAGCGGTTGGCCCAGCTGGACGAGCGCTATCGGCCCTTTACGAGCCAGTTGAATTCGCTGGCCAAGGACTACCAGTCCAAGGCCGTGCTGCGCCTGGTGGAGGAGCATCGGCAAGGCAGCCTCGCCTTGCACATCTGGAAGCAGTAATGATGTGACTGCATTGACTAAACCAGCGAAAGGCCTGACCACAAGCTCCGAAATATGCACGACGATCATTGGCGCGCTGCGTGCCCGTCGACCTATCCTGCGCAAAGTGCATTACGTCACAAGTACCGGATCATCTGGAATAACTCATCGCAGGATATCGAGCACCGGCATTGTCTAACCGGTTGGCAGTTCACCGTTAATGCGACAAAACCATTATATTTTCCTGGCTTTGGCTGCTCACAATCAACAAATCCACAGCAACTTATACAATGAAGAGTAGCTCTCCTTGCGATAGATTATCGTCGCCATGCGACGCCCCTAATCTAGACAGAGCACTGACTCGTACACCGAGCAGTCGCAGTCTCTGCTCCAGAGGAACCCGTCGCAGACACTCTCCGGCAGCTCTACGAATGGTTGCCGCATCGGCGGTAGGGGCAGGTAGCGTAACGTCACGCGTAAGGGTGCGGAAATCTGCGTAACGCAGCTTGATGCCGATAGTGCGGCCAACGTATCCCTTGCAGTGCAGATCTTCTGCTACTCGCGTACATAATGCAGTAAAAATACCAGACAGCGTCTTACGGTCATGACGGGCATGAAGGTCTCGCTCAAAGGTTGTCTCGCGGCTGATCGACTTGGGCTCCGAACTCGTTACTACCGGCCGATCGTCGATGCCTTGAGCCGCGTTGTGAAGCCAGCTAATGTAGCTTCGACCGAAATGAGCCTGAAGCAAATCAAGTTCTGCTTTGGCAAGTTCCTCAACCGTTCGGATACCAAGGGTAACCAGCTTCTCCCCCGCTTTCGGACCGATGCCATTAATTTTGCGAACAGACAGAGGCCAGATTCGATTTGGTATATCGGCATGGCTCAAAATCGTCAGCCCATCGGGCTTTTCAAGGTCCGAGCAGATCTTCGCTAGCAGCTTGTTGGGCGCAACGCCGATTGAGCACGAGAGACCAGTAGCCTCTCGCACAGCATGTTTAATACGCAAAGCAAGTGAACGCGTCTCATCTGGCACGTCACTCAGATCGATATAAATCTCATCGATGCCCCGATCTTCAATATGAGGCGCGATGCTTGCGACTGCATTTTTGAATAGCTTCGAATAATGGCGATAGGCGTCGAAATCCGCCGGTAAGAGAATGGCGTCCGGCGCTAACTGTGCCGCCTTCATGACCCCCATTGCAGAAAAAACGCCGAGGGCACGTGCTTCGTAAGTAGAGGTGGTCACGACCCCTCGCCCGACGTAATCGCGCAGCTTTGAGAAATGCCGACTCCCATCTTGTTGGACTTCGGGGTGGTGTACTGAGCGACCACCGATGACAACCGGCAGTCCGCGTAATTCTGGATAGCGCAGAAGTTCTACTGATGCATAGAAGGCATCCATGTCCAAATGCGCGATGCG
This sequence comes from uncultured Oxalobacteraceae bacterium, assembly GCA_966250375.1. Lineage (GTDB taxonomy): Bacteria > Pseudomonadota > Gammaproteobacteria > Burkholderiales > Burkholderiaceae_D > CAMLDH01. Next base: position 4,743 of record CBINHE010000107.1, on the reverse strand, counting down.
GCGGGTTTCAATGTTCATTGAGCAAATACGCCACGTTTGACAAATCAACTGCGGCATAAAAGCAGTCGCAATCGCAATGAATGATCTTTGGGGAAGGCGTCACGGTTGTCCGGCTAGTGTAGTGAATCACGCTAAGTGAAACATAAAACCGATGAACGCAGGCAATTTGATTGCAATCCGATTGCCCGGAAAATGGCGCCGATGAGCAGAACTATGTACCGCTGCATTCAATCTAAGAATTGTGTTTTCTTCACATACCTGATCAAGGAGCGCATCATGGCAACTAGCACCACCAGCACCCTGAATCCGGAACTGGTCCCTGTTGCCGATCGGGAGATCGGTAAAGGGCATGGGACCGACGCGCTTGGGCCTAGCGATACATCCGATAGCGGAAGCGACGTGCATGGCGGAATTGGATTGAGTCATCAGATCGTTCTCCCGCTCGATACCGGCACTACTTCCGACCCGGAGGAAAATACAGCCGGGGGCACCGCTGGCCCGGATGTCGGCGATGCCAATCTCGATAGCGATTCCGATGCCGAAGGTACCGGCGAACGCGCGACCGCGGGCAGAGACACCGTGATCAAAGACGGTCGAGATATTGATGCTGATCGTATCGAGCGCCTTGGCCAAGTGCCGGACCTTCATGCGCGTCGTTGAGTCGATACTCTCTAGCGGGGGTTGGCGCATGAAGTTGAAGCATGCAAAGGCCGATTAAGCGCGTCTTGTTTTTCGTTGCGTACAACAATTGACCCCTGCCCCCCGCAATGACGCCAAGGCGGCACCAAATACAAACGGCTGAATAAGGCAAGCTGGCCGCAGGTTCAGTTGCGATCCTTTTCGAGGACGAAATCGGTCAGCAAAACATTTTGCACCTGTTCGGTTTGGAACGTTCTATTGGTGGCCAGCTTCAGTGCCTCTTGCAGGACAGCCAAGCCATCAGGAGTACGCAGAGTGCGCGCATCGACCTTGGCCAGGGCCTCTTGCAAAACTGCACTTATCGCCTTCCGGTTCTGGGTTGTCCACTTGGCATCGGCAGCACTGGTTTGAACCGCCATGGTGGTCGAGAATGCGTAGCCGGGAACACGCGTCACCATCGGACCGAAACTGACATAGGCGACAGGGGACTGGGTTTTAGGTGCAATGTCAAAGCCCGACCAAACCAGAACAAAACCGAGTACGAGGCAAAACAACGCGATGCCGACCGCGATGCCGTTGCCGACCGCTCGCGCTTTGGATGATGCTTTTACCTTGGAGATCGGTTTTGGTTTTATCATGCGTGTCCGTGCAGTGATGCGTCTAACCACAGAAGAAGCAAAGTATATCGCACCGTCTGGTAAATGCCTGCCGCCTTGCGGCGCGCACTGTCTCGCAATGGAGACATCCCCCGGTTACGTACGATCTTGCGATGGCTTTTCCTGCTGCACGAGTATCCATGGGCTGACCACCACCGCCCACAAAGCTGCGTCGGCTTCCAGCCACGCCGCGGCTTGTGCATCGGAGACCTTCGCCACGCGATGCTCTGCCATCCATTGGGCGACAGCCGCCTTGTCGTCATTAGAGATGCAAACCGCCACGTCAATCAGATCCAGATCGTTACTCACCGCGATGACAGAACCGGCGGCGAAGTGGCGCAGCAATTCGGCCCATGGCATCTGCGATGTCTCCTGATTCAGCTTCATACGGAGAAGCGCGTCTTGTTTATCCAGTGCTGTCATTGGTTTCGTATGTAAGGATTTTCGGGGTTCTGTGGATGAAAGTCTCTCGCGGCCGGGCCGATGGTCAGCCAGATGCACTCAATAATGCGGCGGCTTTTCATCTGCCAGGTTGCGCCCGGTGTCCGCACTCGCCATATCCTTGATGCGTCTGGCCAGTGCGGAACACAACGCCTCCAGTTCATCGATCTTCTTTTGCTGCCGGTAGACCGTCTGGCTCAAAGTATCGAGCATGTCGTCCTGGCGTGAGACTTTGATTTCAATCTCGACTAAACGGTCTTCAGTGGTCACTTCAGTTTCTCCACGGTTGAAAAAGGCGCGCAAAATAGTTGCGCAACCATGACTTCGATAAAGCGGGATTCGCTCATTACATCTGCGATTACAACATCGAGGGAATCGGTTCTTTAGCGGAACGAGTGCTCTGAGCAATCCACTCCACCAACGCTATGGCGCAAACTTCGTGGCGACATATAAGCTTTCCACCTTTTCCCTGGCCCACGGCGTTTTCCGCAGAAACTTCAAACTGGACTTGATGCTTGGGTCGCTGGTGAAGCATCGGATATCGATCTTCTTTCCGAGTTCTGCCCAGCCGTAATGCTGCTCAAGCCGCACCAGTATCTGCTCCAGAGTAATACCATGCAGGGGATTGTTGGTCACTTGGTGCGATCCGCTTCGGATAAGGCAAGTATCCCGGCACATTGAGATAATGAGGCCGGCACGGTTGGCAGGTTCAAAGGCGTTCTCCTGAATTCAGTTTGGGATGGATTTTTCTCAGTTCGATTTGCATATCACCTGACGGCTGCAAATTTTTCACGGGTTGGGCACGTTCCCATTGGATATGGCAATGTACCGCTCAATCTGTCTTCGGCTTCTGCAACAACGCCTTCAAATTCGCCAGTCGATTCTGCGGCGTTATCGTCTCTGTCTCGGTCGGCACGGCATCACCTTCATCCAGCTTCATCTCCTTGATGAAGCGCGACTCATCGCAATTGACACTCTCGCGCGCCCGCTTCCTTTTTTTGCACCAGGTGATGTGCAGGCTGCGCTGCGCGCGTGTGATGCCGACGTACATCAGGCGCCGCTCTTCTTCGATGCGCGCGCCCAAGGTCTCGATCGGCGCATCGGGGTCGCCCTTGTGTGGCAGGATGCCCTCTTCCACGCCGACCAGAAACACGTGCGGAAATTCCAGCCCTTTCGATGCATGCAGCGTCGACATGCGCACCGCATCCGGCTCTTCGTCTTTGCCTTCCAGCATCGTCATCAATGCAACCATTTGCGTCAAATCCAGCAAGCTCTTTTCACGGCTGGCGCCATCCTTGCCGCCGTTGCCCTTCTCCTTCAGCCACATCGTGAAATCGAGTACGTTCTGCCATTTGGATTGCGCCTGGCGGTCGTCGAAGGCATCGTATAGATACCCTTCGTAATTGATCTCTTTCATCATGTCATCCAGCAGACTGGCGGCATGCCCTTCTCTGTGCGCATGCGCTTCGAGCTGGTTGATGAAGTTGCAGAATCCGCGCAGCGGCATCAGCTGGCGATCGGCCAACTTGGCTTCGATGCCACCTTTGAATACCGCCTCGAACAAGGAGCATTGCCATTGCCCGGAAAAGGCGCCGAGCGCCTCCAATGTCGATTGGCCGACGCCGCGCTTGGGCGTGGTGACGGCGCGGATGAATGCGGGATCGTCGTCTTGATTGGCGATCAGGCGCAGGTAGCTGATGATGTCCTTGATCTCGGCGCGATCGAAAAAACTTTGGCCACCGGAGATCGTGTACGGGATGCGCTCCTTGCGTAATGCCTGTTCGATCACGCGCGCCTGGTGGTTGCCGCGATACAGAATCGCATAATCGGAAAACTTGGCGCGGCGCTCGAAGCGATGCGCCGACAGCGTAATTGCGACCTGCTCCGCTTCCTGGTCGTCGTCCTGCATCGCCAGCACCTTGATCGGATCGCCCAGGCCGTGTTCGGACCATAGCTGCTTATCGAACAATTTCGGATTGTTTGCAATGACCGTATTGGCCGCTTGCAGAATGCGGGTGGTCGAGCGGTAGTTCTGTTCCAGCTTGATGACACGGAGATCGGGGAAGTCGACTTGCAACTGCTTCAGGTTTTCGATGGTCGCGCCGCGCCATGCATAGATCGCTTGGTCGTCGTCGCCCACGGCGGTAAACATCGGTTTTTTGCCGATCCCGGTGACCAGCAGTTTTACCAACTCGTACTGGCAGGTGTTGGTGTCCTGGTATTCATCGACCAGCAGGTAGCGCAACCTGCGCTGCCATTTATCACGCACCGCTTCCTTGTCGCGGAACAGTTCCACCGGCAGACGGATCAGGTCGTCGAAATCGACTGCCTGATAGGCCGACAAGGTGGCGACGTAACTGCGGTAGATGCGCGCAGCTTGCGCGTCATCTTCGGTAATCGCGTTTTTCAGTGCGGTGTCGGGATCGACCAGGCCGTTCTTCCACAACGACATCGCAGTCTGGATGCGGCGGATCAATTGCTTGTCGGTCGTGAGCGCCAGATCCTGCACCAGCGAAAAACAATCGTCGCTGTCCATGATCGAGAAGCGGTCTTTCAAACCTAGTTCGTTGGCTTCCTGACGCAGGATTTTCACGCCGAGTGAATGAAAGGTACTGACTGTCAGATTTTTCGCCTGCTTCGGCTCTTTCAACAATTTCGCGATGCGTTCCTGCATCTCCGTTGCGGCCTTGTTGGTGAAGGTGAGCGCGGCGATATGCCTGGATTCATAGCCGCAGTCTTCGATCAGGTGCGCGATTTTCTGCGTGATCACGCGCGTCTTGCCGGAACCGGCGCCAGCCAGCACCAGACATGGGCCATCCATGTATTTGACGGCTTCGCGTTGCGGGGCGTTGAGACCAAACTGCGGGGTAGATGACATGCGTAAAACCGGAGGCGCAAAACGGTTCATTGTATCAGCGACGAACGGTGCATCGGCATCCTTGCCGTCGAATACCAGGGCAATCGCATGAAGCCAAGGCCGGCTTGCTGAGAGGAAGTAGGCGCGAGG
>CBINHE010000106.1:0-12853 GCA_966250375.1 uncultured Oxalobacteraceae bacterium | reverse complement strand
ACGGAATAACTTCCCGATTTGGACGTGTTCGGCGGGATGCAGTGCAAGGAGGGAGTGCTCCCTTGCAAGGGAGCACCGTTACGCGGGCATGCGGAAGGCGCATTGCCTTGCAAGGCAATGCCGTTACGCAGGCGTGGTGCATGCACCACGAAACCCCTGCTTCACCATGTCGCATGAATTCCCTGCTCCACCGCCCCGAGCGCCGTGTGTGGCGAGCCACACAAGTGAGGGGCAACGCGGCAATGCGCCCGCCGGACGCGAGACAAATCGGGAAGTTGTTTCGTGCACGATCCTTAATACTGCCTGCGGCCCGCGCAAGGGAGATCATCAAAACCAATTACCTTGTCATACCGCCCCCGTATCATTCTCAGCGGCAGCCACTTCGTGCAGCCAGCGGGCAAAAGTGCGCGCGCCGAGTGAAGGTGTTTTCCGCGCCTGCAGCACATGGTAGGCACCGGTCGCAAGCGGCACGATATGCGGCGGGCGCACCAGCGTCCGCGCTTTCAGCAGGCCCTCCAGAAACAGGCATGGAATCAATCCTGTACCCAATCCTTCGATGACCGCCTGGATCGCGAGTATTGTGTTGTCCAGATCAACATGCCGCTTTACCTGCGCGGCATCCAGACCGTGCAGAGCAAACCATTTCGGCCACAGATCGGTGCGCGAGCGCATCGTGATCAAGGTTGACTGAACAATCTCCTGCGGCGTGCGCAAGCGCTTCCAGTTGGCCAGGTTTGGGCTGCACACGATCGACGACCATTCGGTCATGAAGCTCTTGCCGTCCATGCCATTGAACTGCTTCGGATCGCGCCGAATGAACAGATCAACCTCCTTGCCGCGTTCGGCGATACCTTGCGAGGTAGTCAGCTTGACGTCGATGTCGGGATGCGCCGCGTGGAAGCGGGCAAGTCGAGGAATGAGCCAATACATTGCAAAGGTCGGTGTCGAATCCACTCTTACCGTCGCCTTTTGGGTCCAATCCTGAATGCGGTGCGTCGCACTGTCGATGGCCTCCACTGCCGGACCGACCTGGGACAGATAGAACTCTCCCATCTGCGTCAAGCGGATTTCCCGGAATTTGCGTTCGAACAGCGGCATGCCGAGATGTTCTTCGATCACCTGAATCTGCCGGCTTACCGCACCCGGCGTGACACACAACACTGCCGCCGCTTTCTTGAAGCTTTGCAGCCTTGCCGCGATGACGAACACGCGGATTGCATTCAATGGCGGAGGAGGTGGCATCACTATTCGATTGAGTAAAACGCAATCGATCTTAGCGTCTTTATCGTTTGATCACCAGATTTTCCGCTGCAATAATGCTTTTAAAACTCATGCATTTTTTGCGAAAGAAGAGCTGCGATGAACGAAGCGCGATGGTTGTTATTGTTGTGCGTAAGCCGCATGGGGTTCGCGCTGATCAACGTTTGCTATTCGGCGCTGATACCGAGCCTACGGTCGGACTGGCGCATGTCGGCCAGCGAAGCGGGCCTGGTGCAATCGGCATGGCATGCCGGGTATATCGTGTCACTGGTGGCAGCCAGCATTGCAAGCGGCCGTTACGGCGCCAAGCGCACCTTCATCGCCATGGCTTATGCTGCTTGTGCCAGCGCCTTCGTGTTTGCATTTTTCGCGACCGGTTTCCGTTCCGCCTTCCTGTTGTATGGCTTCGCCGGTATCTGCGCAGGCGGTTCATACGTGCCGGGCTTGACACTGATTGCCGAGCGTTTTGTGCCGTCATCACGCGGACGGGCGATGGGCTATTACATTGCCGCCGCGTCGCTGGGCTATGCGCTGAGCCTGATGGGCACGAGTGCGTTGGCAGTGTTGAGCGGTCCCGCCGCCGGCTTCCTTCTCGCTGCTTGCGGGACGCTGTTGGGGATGGTGCTTGCCGCTTACACGCTGCGTGCGACACCGAACATTGTGCCGACCGCCGCCAGTGCGTCTTCGCTTGCCTCGATGCGATGGCTATGGAACAACAAGCCGGCGCGCTATGTGATTCTCGCGTATGCCTTGCACGCCTGGGAGCTGCTCGGCATGTGGGCCTGGCTGCCGTCGTTTCTGGGTATGGCAATGGCCGCGCAGGGCGGCACACCGCCGGCGCTCTTTACCGGCGCGACGCTGGCCGCGCTCACGCATCTGATCAGCATGGCAGGCAGCATGGGCGGCGGGATTCTATCCGATCGATGGGGCCGCACCCGCGCCATCCTGCTGATGGCGGTCACCAGTGCCGTCTGTTCACTGCTGTTTGGCTGGCTGGCGGCGCTGCCGATGTGGCTGCTGATGGCGGTGGCCGTACTCTTCAATCTGTCAGCGATTGGCGACTCGGCGATTTATTCTGCGGCATTGACCGAGGTGGTGCCTGAGCAGCATCTCGCGACGGCCTATTCGATTCGTTCCGTACTGGGTTTCGGCATGGGCGCACTCAGCCCATGGTTGTTCGGGCTGGTGCTCGATTTGAGTGCAACATCCACCGGCCTCGTGGCTGCCCATGGATGGGGACTGGCGTGGGCTGCGCTGGGCGCGGTCGCATTGATCGGTCCCTGCCTCACCTATCGTCTGCAACTGCTGCAAGCCATGCAGCGGGAGGAATACGCTTGCTGCTCACGAGAGCGGCGGGACGCCGAACAAATAGGGATGGATCAACAGCAAAACACCGTACGCAAGCAAGCCGGCCACAACGACGGCCAAGTCGTTCGCTAACGGATAGCGTTTGTCCGACGGCCTGCGCCGCGCCTATTGGCCGAACGCATCGCATACAACGCATACGCACCGAACCCGTCGAACAACAGAATCGAATGCGCGGTCATACGCTTCAGATTGGATTGCATGTAGGCGACTGCGATCAGTAATGGATTCTGGCTGTTCTACCTTGCCTGCTGACGCATCGCTGAGAGCCTCGCGCCTGCTTCAGGATGGGACGCAGCGCCGGCAATATCGCTTATTGAGTACCCCACTTGCAGGAGTGGCTGTGTGTGCTCACGCATCGCTTCGAGCGTCGCCCTTGCGTAAGGATGGGACGCAGCGCCGGCAATGTCTCTTATTGAGTACCCAAGTTGCAGGAGTGGCGGTGTGTAATAACGCATCGCTTCGAGCGTTACCCATGCTTCAGGATGGGATGCAGCGCCAGCAATGTCTCTTATTGAGTACCCCAGTTGCAGGAGTTGCGGTGTGCGCCCACGCATCGCTTCGAGCACTACTCTTGCGTCAGGATGGGACGCAGCGCCGGCAATGTTTCTTATTGAGTACCCCATTTGCACGAGTTCCGGTGTGTGCTCACGCATCGCTTCGAGCGTCGCCCTTGCTTCAGGATGGGACGCAGCGCCGGCAATATCGCTTATTGAGTACCCCAGTTGCACGAGTTCCGGTGTGTGCCCACACATCGCTTCGAGCGCCGCTCTTGCGTCAGGATGGGACGCAGCGCCGGCAATGTCTCTTATTGAGTACCCCAGTTGCAGGAGTTGCGGTGTGTGCTCACGCATTGCTTCGAACGTTACCCTTGCTTCAGGGTGGGACGCAGCGTCGGCAATGTCTCTTATTGAGTACCCCAGTTGCCGGAGTTGCGGTGTGTGCTCACGCATCGCTTCGAGCGTCGCGCTTGCTTCAGGACGGGACGCAGCGCCTGCAATGTCTCTTATTGAGTACCCCAGTTGCACGAGTTGCGATGTGTGCCCACGCATCGCTGCGACCGTCGCCCTTGCTCCAAGGCGGGGCGCAGCGCCGGCATCTCTTCTTGTATACCCCAGCTGCAGGAGTTGCGGTGTGGGCCCACAAAGCATCGCGTCTAGCGTTACCCTTGCTTTAGGACGGGACGTAGCGCCGGCAATGTCTCTTATGGAGTACTTCAGTTGCAGAAGTTGCGGTGTGTGCTCACGCATCGCGTCGAGCGTCGCGCTTGCGTCAGGATGGGACGCAGCGTCGGCAATGTCTCTTATTGAGTACCCAAGTTGCAGGAGTTGCGGTGTGCGCTCACGCATCGCTTCGAACGTCGCCCCTGCTTCAGGATGGGACGCAGCGTCGGCAATGTCTCTTATTGAGTACCCCAGTTGCAGGAGTTGCGGTGTGTGCTCACGCATCGCTTCGAACGTCGATCCTGCTTCAGGGCGGGACGCAGCGTCAGCAATGTCGCTTATTGAGTACCCCTGATCCAGGAGTGGCTGTGTGTAACGCATCGCGTCAAGCGTTACCCATGCTCCAGGATGGGACGCAGCGCCGGCAATGTCGCTTATTGAGTACCCCCGTTCCAGGAGTCGCGGTGTGTAATAACGCATCGCGTCGAGCGTCGCATGCGCACTAAGATGGGATGCAGCGTCGGCAATGTCTCTTATTGAGTACCCCAGTTGCAGGAGTTGCGGTGTGTGCTCACGCATCGCTTCGAGCGTCTCCCCTGCTCCAGGATGAGACGCAGCGCCTGCAATGTCGCTTATTAAGTACCCCTGTTCCAGGAGTGGCCGTGTGTGCTCATGCATCGATTCTAACGTCGCGCTTGCTTCAGGACGGGACGAAGCGTCGGCAATATCTCTTATTGAGTACTCCAGTTGCAGGAGTTGCGGTGTGCGCTCACGCATCGCTTGGAGCGTCGCACTTGCTTCAGGACGGGACGCAACGCCGGCAATGTCGTTTATTAAGTGCCCTTGTTCCAGGAGTGGCCGTGTGTGCTCATGCATCGCTTCGAGCGTCGCATGTGCACTAGGACCGGTTTCAACACGATTGATCATGCCCTCGGGAAAACCAAGCAACAAGAGTTGCTGTCTCCTAGGGTCGACGTCTTGAAGAGTTATCATGCCCTGTTGTATGTTCGCCCGACCTCTGTTTGCGGCTCTTGCTGCGGCCTCTGCTGCATTCCTCGCCGCTTGTTCTCTCTTTTCTACAATAGAACGCTGCATACCTAAATCGTGATGGATCGCCAGGTATTCATCAGGATCTATCTTCAGTTCCTTTCCCTGCAGACCGACACGCGCTAAAACAATCTCCTTCTCATCGTCAATCGCGCCATTCATTATCTCGGCGGCCTCCCGTATGGCCTGACACTCTTCTAGATGTTCAGCAGGAGTGATCTGCTTCGTGTCGAGTTGAGTATGGATTCTCGCCATCGCTGCTCCAAGAATGCAAACCGCCTCATTTTCGGAGGTCTGGAGTTTTCGCCGATTCAAAGCCACCTCTTCCAAGGTTTGTGGCCTGGGGTTGTAAGTTTCCGGTACCGGCGTCTCATTACTTGGGCCGGCGGTGGAAACAGGATTGTTTACAGGAGGAATGTGTAACGGTAGGCGATTGGGAAACATGCTTTTCTTTTCCTTTGCAAGAGATAATTTTTTTTCAGCGATGCATTGGTCAATTCAAGACATGATGGCGGGGCTTGTTTTAAGACCATTCCGAATGGGTGGTCATTGGCAAGGGGGAAATTCCTTGTGGAAACGTATTGATCCAATACTGGTTGTCAGTCAAGCGCGCCTTTGACTGAACGCCTCCATCAGCCGGCATTGCTTGTGCCGCAATTTCAAAGGCCTTACCGGAAGACCATGAAAGTATTCGGCTACCGGCGTGCGTTTCTCGGCAAAGCTTGCAACGCAGGGCACTGGATCAGAAAAACACGGGCGGCACCGTAGTTGTGCATGGCATGGATCGTCTGGCGCGCAATCTCGATGATTTGCGCTGCACCGTGCAAATGCTGACGCAACGCGGCGTGCACATCGTATTCATCAAGGAACATCTCCGCTTTACCGGCGAAGACTCGCCAATGGCGAACCACATTACCCTAGCCTGCGTGCCTATCAGCCCGGGATCGCGGACAGGATCGCCTCAACCGCAGGATGCTTGATCTTGCGCTCGTTGGAAATCGCATAAAACTGTTCATGCACCTGCGCCAGTTCGCCTACCGGCACTGCGCCGAATTGTTGTTCGACATCCAGCGCGAGCGCCGATGGCGCGGGGAACAAGCCAAGTCCGCTGCGTCCGAAGGTATTCAATAATGCATTGTCATCGAATTCACCGACCACGTTCGGACGCAAATCGTTGGTTTCGAGCCAATGTTCGATCCGGCCGCGGATTGCATTATTGCGCGTTGGCAGAAGCAAGGGCGCGCCATTCAGGCTGGCAGGGAATGTGGCGCGATAATTCTTCGCCAGCGCAGGCACGCCAAACAAGGTGATGTCGCTCTCGCCGAGCAAATGGCTGAACACCCGCAAATTGGTGCCGGCCGGAACCGGGCGATCGGTCAGCACCACGTCGAGCTTGTGCACCGACAAGTCGCCCAGCAGCGATTCGAAATTATCTTCGTAGCACACCAGCTTGACCCGTTGCGGCAGACGCAACGCGGCTTCCAGCAAACGTGACGCAATGAGCTTGGGCAAGGAATCGGAAATCCCGACGGTGAGCCGCATGGTGTGGTCGAGATCCGAAGCGGCAAGCGCTTCCTGCATCTGCTCACCGAGCAAAAAAATCTGGTCGGCATAGGCCAGTGCCATGCGTCCTGCTTCGGTCAGCACCAGGCGCCGCCCCTGCAGCGCCAGCAATGCCTTGCCGATCGACTGCTCCAGCAAAGCGAGTTGCGCGCTGATGGTTTGCACCGCGACATCCAATCGTTCCGCCGCGCGCGTGACGCTGCCCTCCTTGGCCACTACCCAGAAATAATAGAGATGTCGAAAGTTCAGTCCAGTCGTTTTCATTGTTCTGCTTTTGCGAAGTAATTATTCTATTATCTTCGCTTTTTAAATAATGACAAGGCCGCTAGCATGCACTTTGTGCGAAGAATATTCACACAAATACAATTTTGTTACCCCCCTGCATTTGCATTGAGAAGGAACCAGCCATGAATGATCGCTACACCACCTTGCGCAATAGCGGATTGCGCGCACAGTCGGCCACCTCGGTAATTGACGACGCAGCGCATCGCGTACTGCGCAACACCTACCTGCTGCTGTCGCTAACACTGGGTTTCAGCGCACTGACGGCCGGCCTGTCTGCCGCGCTGCATCTACCGCATCCCGGCATCATCATTACCTTGCTCGGCTACTTCGGCCTGCTCTTTCTTGTCACGAAATATCGTGACAAGGGCTTGGGCATTGCGTTCGTGTTTGCGCTGACCGGCTTCATGGGCTATACGCTCGGCCCGATCATCAGCCATTACCTGAACATGCCGAACGGCACGCAAACCGTGATGACGGCATTGGGTGGCACGGCCGCCATTTTCATGGGCCTGTCGGGCTACGCATTGGTGACCAAACGCGACCTGTCGTTCATGGGTGGTTTTTTGACAGTCGGCATCTTGGTCGCTTTCCTGGCTGGATTGGCGGCGGTTTTCTTCAATATTCCAGCGCTGTCGCTGACGGTATCCGCAGTGTTCGTGTTGTTGATGTCCGGCATGATTCTGTATGAGACCAACAATATCGTGCGCGGCGGCGAAACGAACTACGTGATGGCGACACTTACCTTGTTCGTGTCGATATTCAATCTGTTCACCAGCCTGCTGCACTTACTCGGCTTCGCGTCTAAAGACTAGACTAGAGTATTTTGCGAATCAAGGGTGGGGGTGTACCCCTTACCGACAATTAGCGCTAAGCGGTTTGCTGCTTTATTCTTGAGGGTGCCGCGTGTCGTCATGCGGCACCCTTCAATTTTTTCAACACAATAATCCAATCATAGGGCGCTCATCATGCTGCAACTACTCGCTGATCCACAAATCTGGATGGCATTTGCCACGCTTACCTTACTCGAACTGGTGCTTGGCATCGACAACATCATCTTCATCTCGATTCTGGTGGACAAACTGCCGTTGCAGCAAAGAGAACGCGCACGTCGAATTGGCCTGTTCGTTGCGATGTTCATGCGCATTGGATTGCTTCTGACACTGGCCTGGCTGGTCGGTCTCACTGCACCATTATTTACCATATTGCAGCAGCCCTTTTCCGGCCGCGATCTGATCTTGATTAGCGGCGGACTGTTCCTGCTATGGAAGAGCGTTGGCGAAATCCATCAGTCGATGGAAGGCGAGGAGGGCCATACGTCGAAGACGGTGAAGGCAACTTTTACCGCTGTCATTCTGCAAATCATGGTGATCGATCTCGTATTTTCGCTGGACTCCATCATCACTGCCGTCGGTATGGTCGAACAAGTGTCGGTGATGATTGCGGCCGTGGTCGCGTCGGTCGGGTTGATGATGCTGTTTGCCGGCCCGATCGGCCGCTTCGTGTCCGCGCATCCGACCATCAAGATGCTGGCGTTGTCATTCCTGGTCGCAATCGGCGTGGTGCTGATTGCAGAGGGTTTCGGCCATCATGTGCCGAAAACCTACCTCTATAGCGCGATGGCCTTCGCCGCCGTGGTCGAGATGCTGAACATCCGGATGCGCAAACGCGCGGCGAAACCGGTACATCTGCACACGCCTTACGCGCCGGACAACGAGTCGCAGAATAATCGCCGTTGATGTAATCACTCACGTACTCACGCAAAAAAATTGTTCTTTTTGTAGGAGCGGGCCATGCCCGCGATTGATAGTGCCACATGCAAGCTGTCGCGGACATGGCCTGCTCCTGCAACACATATCGCGCAGATATCACAATTGATTTTGTTCGGCTACTTGTAGCGTTTTGCGCATCAATGGCATAGGTATCTACACATCTTTGCAATGCCATGAATGCCCCCTCTCCCGCCTGCGGGAGAAGGGAGCCGAGCACGCCTCGTGCATCGATCCCGCTGCAGCAGTATTGGTGCAGAGACCACACCCTACCGTCCTCGGCAATTCACTTTAGTAGTCAGAGTAGTCAGCCACGCTGAATTTATCTGCTCGCTCCTAAAAAATTCACGACATGAATGAACTGCGACAGAGATTTCGGGACAAAGGGCTTGGACCGATTTTTCTGCAAGGTATAGAGAGCATATTGTTGTGCTGCTGCCTTGCCAATTTTGCACAGCGGAGCGAAGCCTCATGTCGAACAGTATTTCCCACATCAAAAAGCGCCAACGATTGCACAGAATCTTTCTGATAATCGCCGGCATCTGCGCTATCGGCGCAGTCGCACTACTGCTAAATTTCAAAAGCATGAACAATGTTGATGAAAGTTTTACCAGGTTCACTCGTGATCTCGATATCGGGCTGATCAAAAAAATCATCATCTCGCCGAACCAGGATAGCGGCACGGCCCAGGTCGCACTCGCCGATGGCAAACACTACACAGTTGAAATGCCGATGACGAGTCTGGATGCCGCCAACAGCTTCGCGAAAAAAGGCGTCGAAGTCGCGTTCGACGCGCAGATTTTCGACCGCGAAAAGGTGATATCGATCGGATTGACGCTGGTTGTCTTGCTATCGATTGCATTCGCCTTAACGCAGCCGGCGCCGTTCAATCTGCCGTTTCGCAGAAAACTGAAAGACACCAATGTACGCTTTGCCGATGTCGCGGGTGCTGACGAAGCCAAAAAGAACCTGGTCGAAATCGCCGAGTATCTGAAGTCGCCCGACATCTATGAATCGATCGGCGCCTCTTTCCCGCGCGGCGTGATCCTGTACGGCGATCCCGGCACCGGCAAGACCTTGCTCGCCAAAGCGCTGGCCGGCGAAGCGGGCGCCAATTTCATCGCTACCAACGGATCGGATTTCGGTTCGATGTTCATCGGCGTGTCATCGATGAAGATAAAGCGCCTGTTTTCAAGAGCGCGTTCGATGGCGCCCTGCGTGCTATTCATCGATGAGATCGACGCGGTCGGCGGCAAGCGCATGGAAGAAGGCTCTGCTGCTGCGCGTGAAATGGGCAACACGCTGAACCAATTGCTGGTGCAGATGGATGGATTCGACAACAACAGCGGCGTCATCGTGGTCGCCGCCACCAATCGCATCGACACGCTGGATCCAGCGCTGCTGCGTTCTGGCCGATTCGATCGACGCATCCAGTTGGGCAAACCGAATCTGGCGGAACGCGAAGCCATTCTCAAAATCCATGGCCGCAAAATCAAAATTGCCGGGCACATGGACTTCCATGAAATTGCCAAACAAACGATCGGCTTTTCGGGCGCCGACCTGGCCAATCTGATCAATCAGGCGGCGTTGATCGCAGTGCATGATGCACAGGAAACGGTGGCGCTGGAAAACGTGCTGCGTGCGCGCAACGTGATGCTGATGGGCGAAGAGCGCCGTTCAACGATGGCGATGCTGGACGATCAAACACGCACGCGTCTAGCGATACACGAATGCGGCCATGCGATTGTGGCCATGGCAGGCGACCTTGATCCGGTCTCTGCGGTCAGCATCGTTCCACGCGGCCTGTCGCTGGGCCAGACATTCATCGCGCCGGAAAAGGATCAGTTGCTGCTCGCTCGTGGTGAGCTACTGAACCGCATCGACATCCTGGTCGCAGGCCGCGTCGCTGAAGAGTTATTTACAGACGCGATCACGACCGGCGCCGACGACGATATCGCGCGCGCGACGGACATTGCGCTCAATATCGTATGCCGCCATGGCATGTCGGATTTCGGCATGATGAAAGTCTCCGATCAGTCCAGTCCGCAAATGCGCTTCGAAGCGGAATGCAAGGCGATCCAAATCATCGAGAACGCACGCAGTAACGCGACATCGATCCTGCGCACCAATCGCCATGTGATGGAAATGATGTCTGCGCGCTTGCTTGAGAAGGAAGAATTGAATCAGGAAGCACTGCGTGAATTCAAAGAGATGGTCGTTGATTTTTCAGAATCGATGATGAAGGCGGCTTGATGGTGGAACGTAGCGCTCATCGTGATGCGCCGCCATTCGGCAAAACATCCAGCGCATCACGATGAGCGCTACGGCGTTATCTTCACAGAAGTCAGTAGCTTAGGCGACGAAGAACCTTCGTGTTCCCGCCCCTTCAAGGGGAATGAGTGCCCATCAATTTGATCTTGTCGATCGTGGCATTCATCGAACCTTGCGCATCTTCCACATACGCGTACACGCCGATCAGCAATTCATGTACGCGATTGGCAAGAAGAAAATAGGATTTCACTTCGGTGGTTTGAATTCCGATCAGCCGACGAACAGCATCGCCAACAACATCAGGATAAGGATAAAGCGGGCTTTGCAATGGCAATGCAGAACGATCAATAACACCGGAAACAGAAAATAGAATTGTTCTTCCACCGACAGCGACCATGTATGCAGCAGCGAAAATTCCTCGCTGCGCTGTCCAAAATATCCCCAACTAAGGGCTCGCGCAGTAATAAGTTAGGTAATTTGGCGGCCGTAGCGGGATGCAATGCAAGGCGTACGGCGCGACGCAGTGCGAGCACTGCTAGTGGCGGACAACGCAGCAGTGCGCCCGGTACGGCCAGCAAAATTACCTAACTTATTGCTGCGCGAGTCCTAAGCATCGAGAAAAAGATATTCGATGCAAAGCCCCAAGACGCTGCCAGCGACGTGGTGTAAAAGATGTAGTCATTCGGGATCAACAAGTAAGTCGATATTGCCAGCGTGAAGAGCGTCACTGCAATATATACCGGCAGAATCCGTTTGATGCGTCCCTTGTAAAAATCGGCAGATCGGCAGAGCGGAACGTCCCGTTTTCGAGTCCTTTGAAAATCGAGTTCGAAATCAGATAACCGGAAATGACAAAGAACACATCCACGCCGACGAATCCGCCAGGCACGAGGTGCGCGTTCGCGTGGAACGCAATCACCACCAGCACGGCGATTGCCCGCAGGCCGTCAATATCCGGGCGGTAATCGTTATGGGTATTCGAGGTTATCAGAGATCAACTCCTTACTTGATCTCATCATTGTCGATAAGCCAAAGCCTTCGACTTTGATATTCGGCAATCCGCAGCCTGGTTAGCATAAAGATAAGACTTGTTTTTGCCGTAGCGCCCTACACGCCACGAAAGCAACAAATCGGCGCACAAAAACACCGCCCGCAATAACGTGCGAGCGGCTTCCGATGCATCACTCTGCTGACGGCTTTTGACAGTCAATACATTTCGGCAGTTGGACAGGTGCGCGCGTCCATTTTTCTGTCGGCAATTTGGAAATGTTCTTGTTTGGAACTGTTCTTTATTCGTTCAACACCCATGGATATCAGACAGGTGTTTGATTGGCCATCTTGAGGCGTTTTACAACCGGAGAAGCTGCCGCTTCGCGTTGCGCCACAAGAGCCCGGCACCGCATTGCTTAGTCTGGCCAGGCGGCAGTCCAAATGAATCCATAAAAGGGGAAATACCAATGCAAAACGCAACGAAAAAACTGATCGCGTCCTTGGGTGTAGTACTGATGGGGATCGGCACTGCAGGCGCCGCCAATGCCGCTACTCGTAATATTATGGTTCAAACGTATAAAGGCGACGGTAGTTTTAGAGTATTCGTAGATAATGGCCGTTTTGGTCCATGCCGCACGGTAAATGCCCCGGTTTGGATGAACGGCCAAATTTCCGGGACAATGGGTAAATCTGCAGCGGTCTTTTTTTATAAAGATAAACGCTGCTCGTCGACGCAAGTCAAAAACACTCCGCTGATAAAAATTACAGCGAAGGAAAAGGTCAATTTTTGGCTAAATTATCGTCATTAAGTCCCGGCATCAATAATCAGTCCCGGTATAAATAATCGCTATAGCTGTTCCTGCCAGATTGACAGGGCCTGAGCAAGATATCGAGAATGATGGCCGTCGAATAGCGATGCCTTTTGCGAAAAAGGGCATCGCGACTGCCATTGATTCTATGCCTCGGGGACGCCGATATATGGCCGCCTTGTCGAGCGGTAGGAAGATATCCGGGAAGACCATCGAGACATGGCGCTTCCACACCCGGCGTGGAATGGCATCTCGACAACAATCTGAAGATAAACATCTCCTAGGAGTCTGTCGGACTTTCTCGTAGATATGCACGTCCTCCTTCGATAAAATT
>CBINHE010000105.1:0-12954 GCA_966250375.1 uncultured Oxalobacteraceae bacterium | reverse complement strand
CATGGAAAAACCATTCGTTCCAGGATAGTAGCTTTTATAGAATTTTTCCGAGATACAGTTCTTCAGCGCCAGTGTCTCGAAGGTGCACAGGCTGCCAGAGGCAACGCGTACGTGGCTGGTGGTCTGGTTAGGGTCAAAAAACTCGGCTGCGTAGCGGCGGAGTTCTCCGTCTTTTTGTGTGATCTTCAGTTTCAGCCCCACGCTCATCGCATGAGTGGGCGATAAAAGCGTTATCAATCGGGTCTTCTCGCCGTCGTCCGCCATCGCGGTAAACTGCTCGGACAGCATCTTGCCGAAATCGCGGTTGTGGAACAGGTGGGCTTCCGCGGCATGGGCTAAGAGATGCTCGAATTCCGCTTCGGTGGCAGAGGGAACATTCCTGGCGATTGCCTGCGCACTCTTATATAGATTGTTATCGAATTTGATCTGCGGATCCCGTTCCTGCACTTTTTGCCGGTACGTTACAAGATGGCGGCAAAGTATTTCCTCGTCTGTGTCGGGGAATATTGCCTTGCCATTGAGATTGTCCGGCTCCCCCCGTTTGGGAGAGTGATAAGGAATTTCCTTCATCACCTCGATCACGCCCTTATCCTGGACGGACTCTTCTTGCAACAATCGAAAGCCGCAGTCCTCGTCGGCCTTCCCCAGCAGAAGGATGGCGCGCTGGATATCAGGCCGGTTTTCCTTTACTGCGTCCCGCCACAGTTGCCGGGTGCCTTTGCCAAGCCTTGTTTGATGCAAGAGATTCTCTGCCTGTTTTCTGTCGTCATCGTCCAGCCCGTTCCGCAAAGCGCGGTCAAGGTCGGTTTCAGCGCCGGAAGCGGCATTGGGTGGATAGAGTTTGTTTTTACGGCGCGCGTAGGTTAACAGGGCGCGCATCTCGTCATCTGCCTGGGCGGCACTGATTTTTTCCGGGTCGGCTCCCTGCTGCAAGGCTTGTCTGGCGAGGAGAATATCGTTGTGGCTGACGGCAAGCTCAAGCGCAGATTCCAGGCTGCAGCCGGTCTGTTCCTGAAACGCTGTTTCTGCAGGCGTTTGCGTGCCCGGCGGAGGGGAGATGCGGGCGCAATGCGTGATGACGGAGGAAGATGGCTGCGTGAGAATCAGCCTTTTAAAGCGCGCCTGGGACCTTGCGTGAAAGTGGACGTCGCTCTCAGTCGCCATAGGCAACTTTTGTGGCGTGATCGCATTCTGGATCGTGGCCGTCTTTTCATGCGTTTGCATGCTCGGGACGGAGATATAGGGGTGCGGGAGACCAAGTGACAGTGGTTGCATGGGAGTCTTTTAAAGTGTGTCAAGTGTTTTATGAAGGCGGCGCAGTCTGCAGCTTCGCCTGCTTTCATCCTGATCCTCAGCCCGCACAGAGGGGGATGAGGGAAGTCGGAGGCATGAGTCCGCCGATTAATGAATTGGCTCGGCGGACCTTTACAACGCGGTATGGCGATTTTGCAACAATGGGTGGCACATGGGGAAAAAAAGTTCCTATTGTGATAAATCCCCATCTCCCGCAACGTCCGGTTTGAAAGAACGGAAGCGGCTACCTCCCATAAAAAAATGTCGCCCGCTACGAAACTATTTTGACAAGCGAAGTCTTATCATTTTAATGAGTGAATTCGCCACAAATGGCGCCCGCTCGGTATTATCCGAGTGCGACGGGTACTAGTGCCCATGTATCTGTGATGCTACCGGTATTGCGGAACTGTTTGTATTGGAGGACGTCGCGAAGGTCGTTACATGTGTAGTACGAAACGAGTCTTCCACACCTCCGCCTCGTCATCTGATTCATTGAGGAGCGCGCTATGTTGGCAATGAATTACAGAGGTCCTTACCGGGTACGTACAGAGCAGAAACCAGATCCCGTCATCGAACATCCGAACGACGCGATCGTTCGCGTTTCACGTGCATGTATTTGCGGCTCGGACCTGCATCTCTATCATGGACTGGTCCCTGACACGCGGGTTGGCATGACATTCGGGCACGAGTTCACCGGCATCGTCGAAGAAGTCGGTTCATCAGTCCAGAACGTAAAAACGGGCGACCATGTCCTCGTACCTTTCAACATTTTCTGCGGCTCGTGCTTCTTTTGCCAGCGCGAACTGTACAGTAACTGCCACAACACCAATCCCGAGGCCACGGCAGTCGGTGCCATCTATGGCTACTCGCACAGCACCGGAGGCTATGACGGTGGCCAGGCGGAATATGTGCGCGTGCCCCTGGCGGATATCAACCCGACAGTCATCCCCAATGACATCGATGTCGACGACGCCGTTCTCTTGACCGATGCCTACCCGACCGGCTATCAGGCGGCTGAGATGGGCGAAATCGAAGAGGGAGATACGGTCGTCATCTTCGGTGCGGGACCGGTTGGGATATTTGCCGCGAAGTCGGCATGGCTCCTGGGTGCGGGCCGCGTCATCGTGGTCGATCACGTCGAATATCGCCTGGAGTTCGTGAAGAATTTTGCGCAGTGTGAAGTCATCAACTTCAGGGAAGTGAATGACATGGCAATTCACATCAAGAAAATGACGGACTGGCTTGGCGCCGACGTCTGTATCGACTGCGTAGGGTGTGAAGCGGCAGGCAACGCCATGCAACGGCTCACCGGCAGGTACTTGAAGTGGCAAGCCGGTGCCACCACTGCATTGCACTGGGCGATCAATTCGGTTCGCAAGGGCGGCAATGTCTCGATCGTCGGCGTGTATGGCCCGACATTCAACCTGGTGCCTATTGGGAATGCGCTGAACAAGGGGCTTACGCTGCGCATGAATCAGACGAGCGTAAAACGCCATTTGCCGCGTCTGATCGAGCATATCCGGGCTGGGCACCTGGAACCGAAGCAGATCATCACGCATCGCGTTCCCTTAGAGGAAGTATCGGATGCCTATCACATCTTCGCCAGCAAACTCGACAATTGCATCAAGACTGTGTTGATACCGCCCAGAGCTCCGCACCGCGAAGTTGTTCACTGAGCTGGTGTCCGCAACGTATCAGAAGAAGTGAACCGACATGGAAAACCAACTTGGTACGACAAACCAACGCGACCACGGCGGGACGAGACACGACCAGGGCGACAGCAGGAAGTTGGCTGCCGACCACTCCCACATCAAGGGCTGGGGCACCGATCTCGACCACAAGAACCGGCCTGCATACCCGATGGAGAGAACTCCGCCCCGATTGGAAGGACTGGATTGGCATGACGTCGAGGACCAGCCGATCAGGACGAAGATCTATCATTCGACCGAACGCCGAGGTATTACCCCGGTGTTCGGAACGAGCCCCCCGCCAACCGGCTTGAGCGGCAAGATACGCGACATCGCGTATCGGTTGAGCGAGAACGACGTCCGTCACTGGTTTCTTTTGCTATTCGCAGACCGCGTCAATGTAGTCGAAGGCATCGGTCATGATCTGTTGCACGGCCGCATTCCCAACATCTTTTCCGAGATGGGGGGAAAGGCCGAACTAAAGCATAACCCGGTCGGTCTCGTGACCAAGGTGACCGTCGCCTCGGCCTTGATTGGAGCAAGCTATTTCCTGCTAAAGCGTCGGCGTCCCCGGTAATTGGCTTCTCCCGCCTGCGGGCTGAGGTTTACTCACAAATCGGCGCCATGCTTTGCTTCCCCCGCCCGCAAACGGGAAAGGGAGAAGGGAGCTTTGATGGCATTGCAAAGATATGTAAGTAACCGAGCAAAATTAATTGTGGTTTCTACGGACATTTTTTGTAGGAGCGGGCCTTGCCCGCGATAGCTTGCATGCGCTAACACCTATCGCGGGCAAGGCCCGCTCCTACAAATTCACCTTTTCTTTTGCATTATTGCTTAGATACCTACCGCCCGCGGGATGCCGAAGCGTCATGCCAAAACACTTTTGGATGCCTGCCTGGCTTCTTCCAGCGAAACCGTCAGCCCCGCAACCTGCGCCTTCAACGCTGCGTTTTCCGCAGTGAGTGCATCGATTCTTGCGGTCAGCATGGCGACCTCGGACGGTTGTGCAACATCGTCGCTTCTGTTTTCCACTGGCGGCGCTTTGGGAGGCGCTTTCGACTCGCGCACTTGTTTCGCGACTTGCTGCAATTCTTTCTTGCCGGCGGCGACTGCGGCGACTTGCTGCTCGCTTGGCAGCGAGGCGACTGCAGCGGCAGCATTGACCGAGATGGTGCCTGCCCTGACTGCTTCGACCAGTTCTGGCGCAGCGGTTTTCTGGATTTTTTCAATGCGACTGATCGCGTTGCTGCTGATGCCGGCGGCCTTGGCGACTTCTTCACGGGTACTGCGTGCCGACGGCACTGCCGGCTCTGCAGACGTCGCGTCCGGCGCGCTTTCCTGCTGCGCTTTGGTCTGCGCGGTGAGGATCGCCTTCTTGCGCAAGGCCAGCATGCCGCGCTGAAAATCCGACACGCTACGGCGTGCCAGATGATTGTCGATCATCCAGAGCATCACCTCTTCGATGGTCGTGAAGCGGTCGTTCTGCACCGTCTTGAATGCGAGCCCATGCTTTTGGCAAATCGCATACCGGTTGTGGCCGTCGATCAGTATGTCGCCCCACAGTACCAGCGCGTCGCGACAGCCTTCGGCCAGGATACTTTGTTCGAGCGCCGCATACTCGCTGGGAGCCAACGGGTCGGTATAGGCGCGCAGTTCATTGTGAATCGTGATGGTCATTTAAGTTAAACGCTGTATTGAAAAAACTGCGTCATTTTACAATGCCGGCGCTGCGTGCCCAGCACCGGCACCCGCGCTCTTGAGCGGGTCTGATGTACGTACAGGTACGATTTTTGCTGAATTTTTATCGTTAAACCAAAGCAGTCGGTGCTCTATCGATGTGCGGATATCTTGGCGCCATTTCAAAAAAAGGGGATATCGTGCAAATTCTGCGCACGAACGGAATCGGGTTTTTCTCCCTGATCAAACAGTCAGTCCAGGCATATAACAGGCATAACATGGCAGTCTATGCAGCGGCGCTGGCCTATCAGGTTCTTTTTTCACTGTTCCCGTTCATCATTTTCCTCATCGCGCTGCTGGGCTTTTTTCAACTGCCGGACTTTTTTGATTGGCTCCGGCAACAGGCGCGCATATTCCTTCCGCAACCGGCGATGGAACAAGTCAACATGGTCATCACGGAACTCCAGGTCCCGCAGAAAGGATTGTTGTCGACAGGAGCAGCGACCGCATTATGGCTGGCGTCGGGGGGCGTGCGCGCGCTAATGAGCGCATTGAATGTGGTCTATGCCGCCAAGGAATCGAGGCCGGCATGGAAACGTTACCCGCTTTCCATTCTCTATACGCTTGGTATCGCCGCGATGCTGATCACTGCGACAGCACTGATGATCGTCGGCCCAGAGGCGATGCAATGGCTCACGCAACAGGTCGGCCTGGAAGGGATTTTCATCATGCTCTGGGCTTGGCTGCGCTGGCCGGTCGCGCTCTTGCTGTCAAGCCTGGCGGTGGCCATCGTCTACCATCTTGTGCCGAACGTGCAGCATCGATTTCAATTGATTTCCGCCGGATCGATCCTGTCGGTCATGGTCTGGGCTGGTGCTTCGTTTGCCTTTGGCTACTACGTGCAAAATTTTGCCAACTACAGTGTGATGTATGGCAGCATCGGCGCCATCATCGTGCTGCTGATTTACCTGTACCTGTCGGCTGCGGTGTTGCTGTTTGGCGCAGAGGTCAACGCGGTGATCGAACAGCACCCATCATCGCGCCAGACCGGATCCTTCGGACGGGTATTCTCGTAAAAGTCCTTCGTGCTCTTGACGCTGCAAACATAAGCGCTGCAAAACGCATCCCAACGCAGTGCTGTTTTACCGCCCACAAGGCTGATCTTGGGACTCGGAATATCAACGGAACCGCGACAAGACCCTAGTGTCCAATTCCCGTGTTACATCAAGGGGGATGTATGAAGTGGTTATTCATCAACTCAGTTGTTGTATCTCTGCTGTCTGCATGTGCTCTTCAGAACACTGAGCGCCCTATTACATTTTTGGGCGATCCCGCACCGCTAACCGAGGCTACGGAGACGATCGTCATCCGGCCAAACACCAAGTGGGTCAACGTCACGGGCGGTGACACGGTTAGATTCGTTGTGGGTGACAAATCTTTTGCCTGGAGATTCAATGTCGCGAGCGGCATCAATTCGTTCGACTTGAGCCGAGTAGCGCCGCCCGGCATACTTGCCCAGCGCGTGGAGGCCTATGTTGCGCCAGATCCGCGGTATCTGGGCAGTGACAATGAGCGTGATGGAAGTCCATAAGCTGAGCGGTGCTTTTGGCGTGCGGACCGATAGGACCCTCACCATAAGAAGCAATTCTAGAGTTGAGTAAAAGACCGCTTATGCTGCTATAGCAGTAGCAGATCCAACTGTAGTTACTAGATACTAGAGCCGCGCCAGATCCAGCTGCTCGCGATCACCGGACCAGGCTTTACCCAACAACTCCTCAGCCGCAGCGGCCCGCTTCGCATCGCCACGCTTCTTGTACACTTCGGCCAATCCATAAAGCGCCCAGCCGTTGTTCGGCGTCTGAACGAGACTGCCCCGGAAGGCCTGTTCCGCACCGTCCAGATCGCCCTTTTGCAGCAGAACCGCGCCCAGCGATTGCCGCACCGGGTAATACCAATATGGCGGTTCCATATAGGTGAGCTGGCCTTCCAGCACCGCCGCTTTCTGGAAATTTTCGGCTGCGCTTGCTAGGTCGCCCTTGGCTTGTGCAATGCGCGCCTGAACTACATGACTGGCAATTTGCAGCACCTGCTCGGCAGGCACTCCGGCAGTGGTCAAGCCTGAAAAGTCGCCTGATTGCCTGATGTGCTCGATCACAACCTGTTCCTTTTGCGCACTGTCTGTATCGCCTTTGGCGGCAAAGGCGACACCGCGCGCGTAGTGCCATAGTCCTTCCACATAAGGCAAGCCGGTGCCCGGCGCGGGAATGGCCAGCGTGATATCGGGAGCGCTGAACTGTGCGTGGGCAAAATACGGTGCCGCCTTCACCGGTTGGGCGATGGCGAAGGCGCGTGCCGTTTCGTCGCTGACAAGCCCGGCCAGTTTGTTGGCCGCTTCGACAGCCGTTTTGCCATCTCCTGCCATCTGCGCGGAGACGAGCACGAAGTGAACGTTGTGCGGATAGTAGGCCAGCGGATAGACACCCGCCGGTTTCTGGTCGGCGATGTAGGCCTCGTCGACGGCGACAGCTTGCTTGTTCGCCGCGAGCGAATCCTTATAGCGGCCGACACGATAGTAGATGTGGGCTGGCATGTGCACCACATGTCCCGCTCCCGGCATCAATTTGCCCAGACGCTCCGCATACGGCTCGGCCCGCTTAGGATCGGTAGAAGCCTCCACAGTATGGATGTAGTAGTGAATCGCGCCCGGATGATTCGGATTGGCCTTGAGTACCCGCTCCAGCGTGGCGACGAGTTCAGTGGTTCTGCCTTTTGGCCTGGCGCCGCCTGCTTCCCAGTAGTCCCACGGCGAAATATTCATCAGCGACTCGGCATACAGCACCCCGATATTCTCATCACGCGGGAATCGCTTCACGACCTTCTTCATCGCATCTGCATAGGCGACATCCAGTTGTGCCCGATCGGCATTCGGATCCGGCGAATAGCGCACGGCAAGGGCCTTGATCAACGCCTGCTCGCGGGGAGTGCTGCGTTTCATCAGCTTGATCGCCTTGTTGCGCGCTGCGACTGCGGGCGCGGCCGCGTCGGGTTGCATCGGCATATTGATGTTGGGTCCCAGAACCAGCGCCTCGCCCCAGTAACACATCGCGCATGACGGATCGATTTTTTGTGCCATCCGAAATGCGCGTGCAGCTTCCTCATGATTGAACGCGTAGGCGAGCCGAAAACCCTGGTTGAAATACTGCTGCGCCAGCGGCTTGCTGGTAGTCACCTTGAAGGACAACGTGCCCAGATTGTTCCACAGCGGCGGCTCGCTGCCGGACGGCGATTGCTGCTCCGCCTTCGGCAACTGTCCATACGGATTCAACTCGTTTTTTGAGGTTGCTGCAATCTTGTAGAACAGTCTGTTACCCACCGCATTGCCGGGAGGCGTCAGACATAGCGGGCCAGCGATGCCGACCAATATGGCCGGATCGACGTTGCGAATGCTCTGATTGGTATTGCTGCTTGCACTGCCGACGATCACGCTGGTGCTGATCACGATGACAGCCGGAATCATTCTACTCAACATGTTCATCTCCTTTTGGAGCGAAAGCAGGCGCAACCCGAGTGAAACGAAGTGCTCATGCGGTTCGAGGGGAATTGTGATTTAGTTTAGTGGCAGGAACTCGGGTACGAATAGATGTTGGGCCATTCAGTTTGATGGCGGTCAAACGAGACACAATCAGAGTTGGCGTATCCGAACTTGTCGCCAAGATATCCCGAGCCGCCCGTCAGGGGCAAAACGCGCCTGCATGGCAAACTCGATTTAAAGCTTAATCAAGTTCTGCCCTTGCGCCCTCCCCTCAAATTCTGTTTTTGCAAACACTTTGACGACAACGATGCCATTGTCGATTTTGTCGGTTGAGCCGAAATACTGGCGCGCGACATGATCGGTGGTGCAGCCATCCTTGCGATCGCCGATCTCATCGATAATGCGTTGCATTGCGTGCGTACGATCCATTACTGACGAGGAGTGCTTCTTGTTGAACGCCCACGCAAGAACAGACGCTTTATACTTTTCAACGCCTTCCGGACTGGAAACATCATTATCGAGGGACTCCTCTCGATTGACGGATTCGCCTCCTCCAATACAGTTCATGGAAGCGATGAATCTTTGCAGGTTTGAACGGCCGGATCTGACTGGGTGAACGAGAGCGGGAGCGTTCGATGTCCCGGCATGATCGATAATCCGCGCGGCAGCGAGATTTGTGCCTTGTTCTACAGGAAGACTGGCCGATGGGGTCATGAGATAGCTTATGGGCCTGTTAATAGGCATGGGCATGGCCTGTTTCCTTATTGGCTGGAATCGGCCTTGAACGTCTGAAAAATCTTGCGACCCGTCGACGATTAATAAATTTCTTGCAACGTTCTTAGCGTTCCTTGGTCCGACCGTCCAGACGATACGCTTGCTTCAACAATGACCAATGACCAATGCCAAATGGTTCCTGCTGATCGGCCTTTTGATGCTGACTCGCGGCCTTGCCGCCACAGCGCTAAGCAGACTTCCGTTTACTTCCGCAATTCTTTATCTTGCCGTCGGGCTCCTTCTTGGCCCTATAGGGCTTAACATTTTTTATTTCGACCCTCTCAAGCATGCTGCATGGCTGGAGGTCCTGACCGAGATCGCTGTGCTGATTTCTCTGTTTTCAGCGGGCGTAAAAATGCCGGTTCCTGTCAAGTTCAACCGTTGGCGACCGCCAATCCGGCTCGCCTGGGTATCGATGACCATTGCAGTTGCGCTGGTCGCCGCCTTTTCCTGTTTTTTTCTCAATCTGCCACTCGGGGCTGGCATTCTGCTTGGTGCTGTGCTTGCGCCCACTGATCCGGTCCTTGCAACCGATGTGCAATCCCGTCATCCTGGCGACAACGATCAGCTGAGATTTACTTTGACATGCGAAGCGGGAATGAATGATGGGACAGCCTTTCCGTTCGTCATGTTGGGTCTCGGCCTGTTAGGGCTTCACGAACTCGGGGAGAATGGAGTGTGGTGGGTGTTGCTTGATGTCGCATGGGCAACCTTGGGAGCCGTTGTCATCGGCGTTACGGGCGGGGCACTGATCGCCAGAGTCGTATGGAAATTACGGGGACGGGAACGAAAGCATGACGTGCTCGACGATCTCGTCGGCTTGGGGTTGATTGCCATCGTGTATGGCATAAGCCTGGAACTGCATGTGTGGGGCTTTTTGGCGGTGTTCTTTGCTGCCGTCGCGTTACGTCAGACCGAGTTGAGTATGGCGAAAGAAAGCGGGGTCAAACCGGAGCAGCTCAATGCGGACGTTGCGGAACCAGTCGATGCAGTAGCCGACGGAGAAGCTGCCCCACCGCCGATTGTCAGTGCGGAAGCGCTGGTGTTCAAAGAGCATCTTGAGAGACTGTCGGAACTGCTGCTGGTTCTACTACTCGGCGGCATGCTGTTCCTTGATTTCTGGAACTGGCGGGCTATCAGTCTTGCCCTGTTCATCTTCATCGTGGCAAGACCGCTCAGCGTCTTTGTCGGGTTGATCGGGACCAACACCTCCTGGCGCAATCGATGGATATCCGGGTGGTTCGGCGTACGCGGTATCGGCTCTCTATACTATCTGATGTATGCCATCAATCATGGGCTTTCAGAAGCCATGGCGCGCGACTTTATCCACCTGACGCTCGTCGTAATCACGCTTTCGATTCTGGTACACGGAGCCAGTGTAAAGCCCCTGATGAGTCGACTTTGGCGCCCCCGTGGTGACACCGCCCGGATGTAGCCTGAAATGGCCAAGTTATTTCCTGACACGCCCTTGATCTTGCGTTGCCCACTTTTCGTGATGTTGCATAGAAAATTCTGCTGTACTCATTCGGAAATTCGACAAACAAGGTGAAAAAATGAAATGAAAATTGTTCGTTTCGTTTCGTTTCTTTTCAAGAGATATTCCTGCTCTCGAACCAATATCAAAAAGATGGATCGTATTGCTGACATTGACGAGACAACGAATTTCAATCGCTGTGTATCTCGAATCATAGGAATGAACTGGCCTGCATATGATGCATCCAGTACATCTCATGAATGGAGGTTAATAACATCATGCAGCGTTTCATAATCATTGCAGGTATAGTTCTGCTGGCCATCGGCTTTGGTTGGCCTTGGCTTTCCAAGTTTCCATTCGGGCGCTTGCCGGGCGATATCCATATCGTGCGGGAAGGATTTCGTTTTTACTTTCCAGTAACGACGAGTTTGTTGATCTCGCTAGTGATTACGGTTTTATTCTGGATATTCAGGCGGTGACACGCTGATGATTTAATGCGATTTCATCCTGCAAAGACAGGATGTCATGCTTGCGGTGATGAGGGCAGTCAGCGGATTGGTGCTGGGTGACTGTACAACTACCGAATCCTTATATCGAGTCCCCGGTAAGGTAAACAATTTCTTCAAATCGTGAGCCAAGCGTTGACTATACGCATCTGCGCACATAAAAAGCCTGCTGCAGGAATGCCGTTAATTAGCTACCGCGACGCTCTTGCTTCCTGCGCTCCACGCAATCCCACCCCACCTCTTTTCGAATCTGCTCTGGATCGTGCGGCGGCGTACGTTCGGTTTGACGGCGCTCGACTTGACGGCGCTCCATGTATTCCCTGACTTTTTCCTTTGTCGCTTGATGCTTGGTCATTGCTCACTCGCAAGGTTGGAATGTAGCTATAAAGCCGCATCGCTTGCGCAGTACGGACAAAGAAGGTTGGTACTGATATGTTTCCCAGCTGCCAGCCTCGGCAGTACAGCCAATCGCATTTGTTCCAGATGTAACGTCCACGATCAATTCAAGAAGACTCATAACCCGAACCTTCTCAGCATAGGCATGTAGATCGTTACCACACTAACGGATCGAAAGTATGAAGGTTTGACACAGCACAACGAAGCATAAAAAAACCGCCGAAGCGGTTGGGTTGGTGGGATCTTGGACAACGGGAGATAGAGCTGATCCAAAAAGTGGATTTGGAGTATTGGCATGCGATGACGGCTTGTTTTCCTTGCTCTTGCAGCGTTGCTTGTGGGGTGCGCTGTCATAAGACTTATACGGCAATGGAACTTTCTTTTTCCTCATGCCACAGATATGCGTTTGGTATCTTTCCGTGCGAAAGATAAGCAATCAAATGCACAAAAATTTTCATATTTGTTTCTTGTAAACACTTAGGGCTCGTGCAGAAATAAGTTACACAATTTTACTTCCTGTAGCCGACGCGCTGCTGCGTTGTGCGTCGCTTGCAGTGCCCGCACTGCGGCGCGTCGCACGGTGGAGTGGAGAATTCAGGCGGCATGCCGCCTGCCCATGGAACGATGTCCCTTTGCAAGGGAACACTCCTTCCTTGCATCGCATCCAGCTATGGCCACCAAATTACACAATTTATTGCTGCGCGAGCCATTAATGCGGCGCATTCGGCTAAGTCTAAATTAAGGAATAAGGCAATCCCTTCGGCTTTTCTACAGAGGGGAGGACATTTTCCAAACAATGAAATGTAAGGGTAAGAATATGTTTAGCAAAACTACAGCAACGCCATCCACATCTCAACCTATAAGGCATGCAACTACTTCACGTGACTTATCTGCGCTTAGGCAGACTGCAACCCACTCAAAGATAAATTTCCTGTCTCCCGTGGCATTAAAAGAAATTCAAAAAATTGCAGAGGCATCCATTCAAAATAAAGAAAGGGTGGACAGCCTGATGCACTCCATGCATTCGGCAAAATTAAACATTGAAGCGCTCGAAGAAAAAGAGCAAAACAATCCAAATGAAAATCTCCTCAAACCGAAATTACGTGATGCTATTAACAAAATAGAAAAAAAGGAAAAAGGCATCAAAGAGAAAATTTCCAATATTTCAAAAGAGATTCAGCTTCTTCAGAAGAAACAGGAACAGCAGGACAGGACCGCATCACAAAGAGAAAAAGATTTTAGAAAGCATCTCATCGACTATCAATCGCTTTTAAAAAACAAAAAGGATCTTGAAGCAGCAAAACTTGATCTAAGTGGAAATAATCAGGTACTGCAGCGTGACATGAATGCAAAGATGGGCGAGGTCCAGAAATTGGGAGGCCAAATAAAATCGCTAGAGGAATCGATTAAGGAAATGCTTGAGGGAAAAGTAGGCGAATCCTATGAGGAAATGATGCAAGCTTCAACTTTGCTGCTTAAAAAGCACGGCATGCAATTACTTTCTGAAAGCACTCTGGACGAGTTAACCAAATATCTTTTCAAGATGACAGATCATCCAAGTGAGCTTCCCCTGAAATTTAGTCTTCCATAGGTGACGTAAAATCAACGTTACTT
>CBINHE010000104.1:0-13338 GCA_966250375.1 uncultured Oxalobacteraceae bacterium | reverse complement strand
AAGGTTCTGTCGCGTTAATTTGGAACAGGCGAGTTTATATGCAAGAGAGGGCATGGGTCCTTATGCAGGACGGACTTGTCCCGCCAATGCATAAAACTGGTCGGCGAAAGACAGGGTTGTGACCCCGTCGATTGCGCATTGGCCTTTGCGAATCATGTGCATGAGTTCGATGCCGGCCAGGATGTTTCTGGCGGACCGAAAGGATTTGAAGCCAAGCATCGGTCTGGTCACGCGCTTGATGGCGCGATGGTCTTGCTCGACGATGTTGTTGAGATACTTGACCTGGCGAACGACGATGCTGTTTTCCAGCCCGTCATTGATGTCATCGATGGCCGCCTTGTTGGCGCCGCTCTTGTCCATCGTGACCTTTTCAGGCGCGCCGTTCTCACGCATGGTCATGTCGAAAAAGCGATTGGCGGCGGCCTTGTCGCGCTTGGCGGTCAACAGGAAATCGACCGTCTTGCCTGCCTTGTCCACCGCGCGGTACAGATATTTTTCAAAAGCAGCACTTTACCCGGTTACTTTGATAGCTGCGCTCAATGCGACAAAGCCCGCATGCCTCCATCCCGATCAGGCACGGCTACAGTTGGATGAAAAATTCCGGCACCGTCGATCGCGCCAGCTTTTTGCGCAATACCACTTTTCCATACGCATCCACGCCATGCACTTGAAAAACGTTCTTTGCCAAATCAATGCCAATGGTTGTTATCTCCATGGTGGACGCTCCTTTCGTTTAGGGGGAAACCACGCCTATTTTGGCACTTTCATGCCGCTTTGAAAGAGCGGCGTTCATTCCATTAGAACCGTTTTCTGACCATCTGCTGGGAAAGCAACCGGCAGCCATACCTGAAATGCCGTCCCATTGCCAGCTTCGCTTTGTACGTCGATTCGACCACCATGTTGCGCAATGATCCCATATGAAAGCGACAGGCCTAAACCCGTGCCTTTCCCAATCGGTTTGGTGGTGAAAAAAGGGTCAAAAATGCGGCTTAACACGTCCGGTGCAATCCCACTTCCAGTATCCGCAATTTCTACCATAACCCAAGGGGCCTCATGCCGCGTGCGGATTGTGATGGTGCCATTACTTTCAATCGCATGCGAAGCATTGACCAATAGGTTCATGAACACTTGATTGATTTGGGCTGGAACGCATTCGATTTCAGGTAGATTGCCGTACTCTTTGATGACCGTAGCTTTATGCTTGATTTCGTTCCATACGATATTGAGCGTGCTGTCGATGCCGGGATGCAAGTCGACCCGTTGTCGTGTCACTTCTCCAGCATGGGAAAAGTCCTTCAAATCTTGCACAATCCGGCGCACTCGATGCACGCCATCCAGAGATTCCGCCAGCAAGCTCGTCAAGTCCTCGCGCAGATATTCCAACTCTAGTTTGTCGCGGGTCTGTTTCACTTTTTGCAGTAAATCCGGGTGTTCTACCGCCACCGCTTCCAACTGGCCATACACGTCCAGCATGGCTAACAATCGGCCGGTGTAATCTTGCAAGGCGCCCAGATTGGAGGTAACAAAGGCGATGGGATTATTGATTTCGTGGGCCACCCCAGCCGCGAGTTGGCCGATGGAGGCCATTTTTTCCGACTGTAAGAGCTGTTGATGCAGTTCCTTCTGTTTCTGGTTCGCCTCCGCCAACTCGGCATTGCTTTTTAGCAATGCCTGTTCCGTCTGTTGACGCACTTCGACTTCTTTTTGCAATTGAATATTTTGGCTCTGCACTTGCTTCTGAGCGGTACGCAAGGCGAGATGCAGCTTGATCCGGACAAACACTTCCTGTATCTGGAAGGGCTTGACGATATAGTCGACGCCACCCACCTCAAAACCCGCGACCTTATCCTTGGTATCGGATAACGCGGTCATGAAAATGACAGGTATGTCTGCGGTTTCTTCTATTGTTTTCAGTAGGCGGCAGGTTTCCAGGCCGTCTATCTCCGGCATCATCACGTCGAGCAAGATCAAGTCCGGATGCGCAAATTGCGCGCGTTGCAGTCCTTCCTTGCCATTCTGCGCTACGATGACATCGAAGCCAAAATCTTCCAGGAACTCCGCTAGAATCGCGATATTGGCAGGAGTATCGTCAACAATCAGAATGGAATGTTTTTGTGATTCAGGCAAGAGTTCGGACTTCATTCAATTCACCTTTGCTCCAGGTATTGTTCAACCAATTCCAAAATCGCCTTGGACTGGTAGCCTTTTGTAAGCGATCGCAGCTTTTCCGTAAATGGGCCGTAACGTGCATCCAATGAAAAAAGATGGTCGGCATATTGATTAATGTTCCGCATATTGCCTCGCATCGCTAACTGATGCAGTGCTTCCATTTCTTCCCGTGGCGGCATGAGCAGCATGTCGAGGCTCTCGACCTCTTGATTGCTTGCGTCTTGTTGTTCGTACTCCATAGTCAGGCCGAGATGCAGGCTGATTTGTTGTAACAGAAGATCGTGGTTGATGGGCTTCGGCAAAAACGCGGTAGAGCCGACCGCAAAAGTTTCTGCTTCGTCTGCAGGCGTCGCACTGGCCGAAATGGTGATAATCGGCATTGATTGTAGCCCCTCAATCCGGCGAATCTGGCGCGTCGCTTCCAAGCCATCCATGACGGGCATCCTGATATCCATCAGGATTAGATCGGGCTGGGCGGCCTTCGCTTGTTCGACGCCTTCCTGCCCGTTGGCTGCCTGATAGATTTCAAAGCCGACGCTGGAGAGCAAATCTGCCAGGATGCGCCGGTTTGCATCGACATCTTCCACGATGAGGATTTTCTGGCGCCGCCCGCGATAACCGCTCACTTCCGCTTTTTCGAATGATGATTCAGGATCATCATCGACAACCGGCACCAACAATTCAAACCAGAATACGCTGCCTTTTCCCAAAGTGCTTTGCACTTGGATGTCGCTTCCCATTAACCGGACGAACCCGCGGCTAATCGCCAATCCCAAGCCGGTTCCGCCCTGCCGCTGCTGTATGTCGCCCACTTGTTCAAACGGCTGGAAGATCGTTTCGAATTGATCCGGACTCATCCCGACGCCGGTATCCCGTACTTCGAAGCGCAGGCGGGCCTCCGTGGCATGAGTTGACAATACCTGTACTTTGAGTTCGACTTCGCCCTGGTCGGTGAACTTCACCGCATTGCCTAGCAAATTCAGCAAGACCTGACGCAAGCGCTTTTCATCCATCTGGACGAGTTTAGGCAAACTTGGCGGCACGTTATAAATGAAAGTAATTTCTTTCTGCTCTGCCTTGATACGAATGATGTCGGTGACAACCGCCATGAAAACAGGCAGATTGACATTGCTGAGATAAATTTCATATTTGCCGGCTTCGATCTTGGAAAAATCCAGCAGATCGTTAATGACCATCAGTAAATGGTCGCCGCTTTTTTGAATCGTATGCAAGCCGGCCAATTGGCGTTCGGTTAGCGTTGTTTTGTCACGCTGCAGAAGTTGCGCGTAGCCGAGAATGCCGTTCAAGGGGGTGCGCAATTCATGACTCATATTGGCCAGAAAAATGCTCTTCGCCTGATTGGCCACTTCTGCATGGTCCTTGGCGCGTCGCGCTTCTGCAAACACGGATTCCAGATTGCCGATCGTTTCGACCAACCGTTGGGTCATGGTATTGATTGCCGTGGCCAGCACACCGATCTCATCCTGCGACTCTACTACGGCACGCACTGATAGATCCCCCGCAGCCACTTGCTCGGCCACTCGGGTAAGGCGCCGTACCGTGCCAACAATATGCTGCCGCAAGACGAATGCCATCGCAATGCCAAAAGCTGCGGCGATCAGCCCCCCAATGACGGACTGCAAATATGCAGTGGCGAGGCTATGGCGCGCATGATCCAGATCCGTTCGCAGTAAAGTCTGTTGATGCGTGGTGACTCCTCCCAACAAAGCCAACATCCGCTCTTCTTGCGGAACTGCCTGCGTGCGGTACAGATAGATATCTTCATATGCGCGCTCGCTATCCATCACGTTGAAAATATTTTGCGCATGGACCGCAATCTCTGTGCGCCATTGCGCGATCGCATCCAGCTTCGCTTGCTGCGCATTCGATAAGGAGGATCTTTTGGCAGATACCCTGTCCCAATTTATGGTATCGACGGCTGACTGGGAGTTATAGGCAAGTTTGAAACTTTTTTCACCTGATGCCGCGAACGCTGCAAGATTCGCCACTCTCGCTTCGAATGACGTTTGAAAGCGCGCCAGATCGTCTGCGATCAGGCGCTGATGCTGTCGCACAGTCGGTGAACTTTGTGTGCTCCCGTCTTTCAGGATGTCTGCAATTTCACTGGCCATTTGCACCTGCAAAGGTTGTACCTCCACGCGCGCCAGCTGGAGGGCGAGACGATTTTCGAGGGGATTATCGTGCAGGGTGAATAGTTGAGGTACAAGCTTTGCCCATTCCTGATAAATCGTCGCGAGTTCCGCAACAAGCTGCGCATCTTTGCTCTCGGTCGATCTTGCCAACATGGATCTGAGAGTGAGCAGCTTTTCTTCAAAGATTTTTTTGAAAATCTGGAAGCTATCCACATCGTGCGTATTGCCTGAAACCAGATAGCCACGCATATACCGTTGCATTCTAAGAAGACTGGCTTGCGCTTCTGAAGAAGTCAGCGAGATAGGTTCCCGCACATGCTGGGTGACGTTGATATTTCGGGTTGCACTCTGTCCCGCGATAAAGCCGAAGCCCACGACCAGCAGCGTAATGCCGACCAAGATGCCAAAGCCCAAGCTTAGCTTGCTCCCGATGCCTAGCAAGTTCAGTTGCTTAATGACCAATAAGCGCATGCGCCCTCCGTGCTTGCCTATGGGCCTTCCCCACCTTTACTTTTCTATTTTTTATAATCGGCAAAATTGATGTCCCTTGCCATTTTTTCAGCTATACGGATGTCGTCATAGTTTCGGTCATTAGGCGGGTCAAAGCGCGTCACCATCGCTTTAGCCAATATCTTTTTCCCTTCAGGATCGTTGTGCATATTGAGCATGACATCCATCAATGCTTTTTTAATGGAGGGATCAGCCCTTTTACTAACGACCACAGGGGGGATGCCGGCGGGGCCGAGATGATCGATGATGCGTACATTCAACGCTGCCGCATCTTTGGCGACACGATCATAGTCGAGCACCAGTGAATCCACCGAGCTTGCGTCTACAACGCCACTGGCAACCAGACGGATGGATTCTTCATGCGAACCGCTGACGACAACCTTTGAAAAATACTTCCAGTCTTTGGCGCCGATCGAGACGAGCTTGGAACGTGGCAGGTTATAGCCGGAATTACTCCCCATTTCGCTGAAGGCATAAGTTTTTCCCTTGAGGTCGGCCCACGTCTTGAGTGGTGAATCCTTATGCACGATGGTGTAAGAATAATATTTTCCGGGGATATCCTCGTAACCCCTGGCATCAGCGAACATGCCTTTCTTCATTGACATGATGGGTACGGCGACAAGCTCGTATTTGCCTTCGGCGAACTTATGAATGTAAGGCAAGCCACAAACAAAACCGATTTGGATAATGCCTTTATCCAGCATATTGTCGGCTTCGGCATAGGACAGATTGGACACGACTTTGATATTCCACCCCAGCTTTTTGGAAAAGTACTTCGCCATTTCATCGTAGACGGGAATGCCTTTTAAAGACGTCATGGCGGCGGTAACGACTATTTTCACCGATTTGGTTTCCGCTAACGCATAAGGTGTGGCGAGAAGGAATGATGTGGCAATCAAGAGCGGACCTGCTTGCGTTTTGAATAGCATGTGAATTCTCCTTTTGCTTGAAAGAAAAGCCTCGCATCCTTCGAGTTCAATATAAAGCATTACTCATCCATCCAAGGTTGATCAGCCCAACACTGAACAACCGCCGCTTTTCGTCGCGAACATGTAATGTGCGGAAAAGCCGGATTGACAATTCCATCAATCCAATGGCACCGACCCGTCGGGTCCCCATTTGACGCGCGTGATTCCCGGCTCTTCCGCTTCCAGACGCTTTGCCTCCAGCTCCTGCGGAGTCAGTTCACCCCGCTGCACGCGTGCTTCGTCAGCAAGCGAATGGACTTCAATCGATTGATCGCGTCGAACCAAGGCTAGTTGAATGGCCTTCTGAAGATCCTCTGCTTGCCATGGCTTGGCGATGTAACGGAATACTTCTGCCTGATTAATCGCATTTAATAACGTATCAAATTCGTTCGATGCACTGAGCAGCAAACGTACCGCATCCGGTTGAATGCTTTTGATCATCTTGAGAAAATCGATGCCGTCCATGCCAGGCATGCGGTAATCCGAAACAACAACATCAAATGGAATTTCAGCGCTACGGAGCAAGGCCTGTTCCGGATCTGTAAAAATTTCCACCTTTAATTCTTCGCTGGAGAAAAATTGACGCAATGTACGTTGCAATGCGTGCAGCACGCTGATTTCATCGTCTAACAGTAACAAGCGCCGCATAAGCTCCTCAGTTCATATGCACGTAGATGGTGAACTTCTTATCTCCGTCTGCCTCGAATCTTATAATTTTTTCAATTAAGCGTTCCTCGAGGACATGGCCTGCCGACAATAGAAGCAACCCATCGGGTGTGATTAAATCGCGTGAAATGATCATGTCGGGCCGCAGATCTGCTGCAGCAATCAGCCCATCCGGCACTACTTCCTCAACCACATCGCTCATCACGCCTAGGAACGCATCGACTACCTTAGCATCATATAGTTTGTTGCGGCCACTCTGTATATAGGCCTTTGCTTCTTCCAGACTATAGCGACGGGGAAAAAATGTGCCGGCTTGAAGATGGTCGTAATCGCTTGCAAGCGCCAGTATGCGTGCGCCGACCGGAATCTGCATATTTGCCAGACTATCCGGAAATCCTTTCCCATCGTAACGCTCAAGTTGAGCCCGGACAATCGCTGCCGCACCGCGCAAATCCTCAAGCGGCATCAGCGAATGCTCTCCATGCACGGGATGTTGACGGTAAAGAGCGAGATTTTCCCCGCTCATAAGATGGATCGGCATCGACAACAACTCATCGGAAAATCCGATCTTGCCGATGTTGTGCAGTAGGCCGGCAACAAATATCTCTTGCGTATCGTGCTCATCGAGGCTCATGTTCAGCGCTATCTTGCGTGCCAAATCGGCCACGCGGCGCGAGTGGCCCGCAAGATGTCCTTTGCGCATCTCGATCAAATTCGAGAATACCTTGATCGAGGTCAGGAAATTCGTCTTGAGTTTCTCGTTAGCCGCGGTCAGCGCCTCGTTCGCTATCTTGATCTCTGCCGTGCGTTCCTCCACCTTTGCCTCAAGGCTGGCATTCAAGGTCTTGAGTTCTTGATTTTGAAGGTGCGTCAGCGCTTCAAGGCGCCGCTTTTCGTGCTCCAGTGCTTTGCGTTCCAGTGCATGGCGCACAATCAGCAGGATATCGTTTTCATCCCATGGTTTGGTAATGTAGCGGTAAATTTCGCCGCGGTTGATCGCATCCAGAATGGATTGAATATCGGCGTAACCGGTCAGCAGCAGACGAACCGTCTCCGGCCATCGCTCCCGCACATATTCCAGAAAACGTGCGCCCCCCATTTCCGGCATGCGCATGTCGGAAATCACGAGATCGATTGACTCGGTTTCCAGTACCTTCAGGCCGGCAGCGCCGCTTTCGGCGGTAAACACTTGATATCCTTGCGTCCGGAACAGGCGCCGCAACGACGACAAAATATTCGGTTCGTCATCAACGCACAGCAATTTGGCCGACAGCTGCATCGCTGCTTCAGGTAGGTCTGTCGCTCCACTCATTTAGATGTATCCTTTCCTTCGTTTTCCAATGGCGTTTGCCGGATCGGCAATGTAATACGGAAGCTGGTGCCGCAGTTAGGTTCGCTTTCCACCTCGATGCGGCCTTGATGCTTTTGAATGATGCCGTAAGAAAGCGATAGCCCCAGTCCAGTGCCGGTGCCGATGGGTTTCGTGGTAAAAAAAGGATCGAAAATGCGGGGCAGAATTTCTTTCGGAATACCCGATCCGGTATCCGTAATCTCGATCCAGACCTGGTCGTCCCTGGTGCCGGTGCGGATCGTAATTTTGCCGCGCTGCTTGTCAATGGCATGCGCGGCATTCACCACGATGTTCATGATGACCTGATTGATCTGGGAGGCCAAACATTCGACTTCAGGAATGGCGCCGTAGTCTTTAATGACATCGGCTTTGTATTTCACCTCGTTGCTGACGATATTGAGCGTCGAATCGATGCCTTGATGGATATTCGTCCATTGCCATTCCTGATGCGCGTCGACCCGGGAAAAATCTTTCAGGTCCTGCACGATCTTGCGCACCCGGACTATCCCTTCCTTCGATTCGCTCATCAGAACTGGTATGTCATCCTTGAGATAATCGAGTTCGATGCGCTTGCGCAGGGCACTGAGCTTGGTGCGCGTTTCCGGTGAGCCGATATCGGACTCGGCATCTTCGTAGACAGTAACGATTTCCAATAGATTGCCAATATAAGTCTCGAGTGTGCCGAAGTTGGAAAAAATATACCCGATCGGATTATTGATTTCATGAGCGACGCCGGCCGCCAGTTGTCCGATTGAGGCGAGCTTTTCGGACTGCACCAATTGTTCCTGCGCCAGGGAGAATTTACCGTTGAGTTCGGTGAGTTCGGCATTGCGCCGCAAAAGTTCGGCTTCCGCCGTTTCCCGTTGGCGGATATCTTCTTCCAGTCGGATATTTGCCAGCGCTAACTCGGAGGTGCGCTTGGCGACTAGTTCTTCCAGGTTGAGTTGTACTTTATGCAGATCGCTTTCTGCAAATTTGCGTTGGGTAACGTCTTGCAGGATTTCAATTGCGCCAACGACTTGTCCGAGATTGTTATGCAATGGCGACGCCGAAAAAAATAACCATCGGCCGCTTTCGCCGAGCTGAGGAAAAAAATCTTCTACCTCATAAGAACCTGGCGTGAGCGACGAACGCCGGATTTTGTCGTGATAGTAGGCTTGCGCTGTCTTCTCCACGGTATCACTGACAATCAAATCGGCCAGCAAGGGCCGTTTCTTCTTGTAGAACGGTTGCCAGTGATTTTCGGTGCCGATCATGGCGGTAGCGGGAATGCCGGTGATGCGTTCGCAGGCCTTATTCCATTGCGTGACAATATGATTGGTGTCGATAGCAAAGGCGGGCACCGGAGAGGCGTCAAAAAACTCGGAGAGCGCGGGCTCGAGGTAAGGATGTGTCTTCTGCACGGCGCCGCCGCCATTCAAGTTTGCCGAATCGGTAGCGTTAACTGGTTGCGACGATTGTTCAATTTTACTTGTCATTGCAATCTCATCATGCGGCTAAAATCTGGCAGGTTTCTTCAAACTCGGACTCGGTATCTCGAAACACCTTGCGCAGGGCGGCCGGTGCAAGGTGGATGCTGTTCCATGCAGCGTCCGAAATAACCGGTACCAGATCGTGTTCTTGAGCGGTCAGATCCAGCGCATGCACAATCGCATCGGCGATATGCACAATGCTGGGAATATCGCCCAGATCCTGGGTTGCCGGTGCGTGATGGTTGGCAATCGTCTTTTGCATCAGTAGCGGGAATTTCCAGTGTTGCGCCAGCGCGCGCCCGACCACGGCATGATCCAGGTCCAGCACCATGCGTTCGGCCTCAAGCATGTAGCAATCGTGCGTGGTTCGATACTCGATTACTTTTGCATATTGTTGCGGAAAGCGCGTTACCAGCACCAGCTTGCCGATATCGTGTAGTAATCCTGAAATGAATGCGTAATTCTCATTGAGATTGAGCGAGCGAGCCAGCATCTTCGAACATAGCGCTGTGCCGATGGAGTGCCGCCAGAAGGTTTTGAAATCGAAACTGGTGTGCTTGCTGTGTGGAAAATTATCGGTCACTGCCGCTGCGGCAATCAAGGTCCGCACGCTATCGAATCCTAAAATGGTGATCGCCTGCTGGATAGTCGTCACCTTTTGTGGCAGTCCGTAAAACGAGGAATTGGCCAGGCGCAGCGTCTTCGCCGCAAGCGTCTGGTCGCGCGATACCTTGTCCGCCACTATGCCGATGTTGACGTCTTCCTGTTCAAAACTGTCGAGCAATTCCATTACTACCGCCGACAGCGACGGGAGATCGCGGATATCTTTAACGACATCGTCAAGTACGAGAATTGTCATTCGGTAGAGCCTATGCGATATTCGATTATGCGTTGCATTAACGCGTGGCATGCGGGATTGGAGCCGGATCGTCTGAACAGGACAGTCAAGCGTTGTTGCACGCGTTTTCGTTCCGCCTTTAAATCCGCCTCCGAGATGTCGTCGTTGACGATAAAAACGGTGGCGATGCCGCGCCGCTGCAAGGAGGTGAGCATCGCGTCCGTTAAACTGGTTGCGCTTGGAAAAAGCACGCCGCCATGTGCATCCAGTACCGCTTCCGACAACACCATGCCGGCGGTCGCGTCATCCAAAGCCAACTGCTTGTATCTACTGATCATCGCGGCCTTTCCTGTCGTGTCAAGGTAATCAACTTGCCTCGCGATTGGGAACCCCGACCCATGCTATGGAAAATAACTTCGTAAGCGTATCCATTCAGCTCGACGCAGCATTTTTCGCCGTCATTCGCCTGATGCGCTGCGCTTAATACTGTCGGCATCACAAGCTCCGCGTCGCAGCCCAGAATGCCGGCGCCATCCAGGAACAGCATTTGTGCAGCGCCGTTAATGAACGCGACGATTTCATCCTCGTCCAGGCCGATGACCGGTATAGGAACATGCTGTAAGGCTTCGCGTATCACATCGAGACTGATTTCATCACGCGTGATTTGCTGTTGCTGCTGCGTAAGCACTGTTTCCAGTTGCCGATTGGCGGCGGCCAGCGCAAAGTTTGCGGTTCGCACTTCAAGATTGAGGCGCAAATTTTCGTCACCCATTTCCTTGCGGCGAAATGCTTCTTCGATATGGCCGCGCAACTGGGTATCGTCCCACGGCTTGGTAAGGAACTTATAGATCGCTCCTTCATTGACGGCATCGGTGACCGACTGCAACTCGGTATAGCCGGATAGTACGATGCGAACCGTATCTGGATAAAGTTTTTTGGCTTGGCTCAAAAACTCGACACCTGTCATGCCAGGCATGCGCTGATCGGAAACGATCACGTCGACTTCGTGCCTGGTCAAAATTTCCAGACCTTCCTGTCCGCTATTCGCAGTCAGAATATTGTAACCATCGCGTCGCAGCAGCCGCTTCAGCGATGCCACGATATTTAATTCGTCATCGACCAGCAATAAGGTACGCGGCGGTCTTTGCAGTCGCAATAAATGATCCGGCAACTTGTGCCCGTCGCGCAAAAAAATTTCCATCTCTGCCGGCATCAACGCTTTGGAAAAAAGGAATCCTTGTATCTCGTCGCACATATTCCTTCGTAAAAAATCACATTGAGCTTCGGTCTCCACACCCTCTGCCACTACCCGAATCCCCAAGTTGTGTGCCATTGAAATGATGGCCTTGGAGATTGTGCCGTTATCGGCATTCGTCACCACATTCTCGACAAAAGCGAGGTCGATCTTCACTTTATCGAAGGAAAAGCGCTTCAGACAATTGAGCGATGAAAAACCTGTGCCGAAGTCATCGAGTAACAAATCCACGCCGAGCGCCTTTAGTTTCGCAAGCGTAGCCTCGCTGGATGACGTGTCCTGCATCAGTACATTCTCGGTAATCTCCAGACAAAGCCTACGCGGTTCGATTCCGGTCGCGCTCAGCGCGGCATTGACTTTTTCGGCCAGCAGCGGATCGCGGAACTGGCGCGGAGAGACATTGATCGCGACTCGTATAGCGGAGATGCCATTGTCTTGCCAAGCACGCATGTGCTGGCAGGCGGTTCGCAATACCCACTCGCCGATTTCCATGATCAATCCGCATTCTTCCGCCACCGCGATAAAACGGGTTGGCGGCACCATGCCCAATTCGGGATGCTGGCATCGACATAATGCCTCCAAGCCCGCGACTTGCCCGGTTTGCAGATCGGCCAAGGGCTGGTAATGCAGTTCCAGTTGATTTTTTTCTATCGCTGAACGCAAGGCTTTTTCGAGTTTCAAGCGCTCCAGCGCCCGTTCGTACATTTCATTTGAAAAAAACTGTCTGTTATTGCGGCCCAGCTCCTTGGCACGAAAAAGCGCCGTATCCGCATACTTGAGCAGCGTTGCGGCGTCGGCGCCATTCTGCGGGCAGAGGGCAGCCCCGATGCTGCACGTAATATGCAGTTTTTGCTCTTTAATCACGAAAGGGGCAGTTATCGCGAGTGAAATTTTCTCGCAGATTTCAGCAACATCGCGCGATGTATCCAGATTGCTTAATACAATGGAAAATTCATCCGCGCCATGGCGCGACAGATGATCACACTCATTGACGCACGCACGCAATCGGTCTGCGACCGATTGCAACAAGATATCGGCGCCGTCATAGTCCAGACTGTTGTTAATCAGCTTGAAGTGATCGATATCGACGATCAGCAGCGCCACAATATGGTCGGCAATTTGTGCCTGAAGAATGGCATTCTGCAAATGCTGTTTGAGAAATTGCCGATTGGGTAAAGCCGTCAGCGCATCATGCGTTGCCTGAAATACGAGCTGCTCTTGATGGCGTTTCTGTTCGGTGACGTCGGTTTGTATGCCAATGAAATGCGCGATCTTTCCGCTGTCGTCCGCAACCGGAGAAATGAACAGATCATTCCAGAACAAGGATCCGTCTTTGCGATAGTTGCGCAGTACCGCGCGCACTTCTTCCTTGCTTGCGAGTGCATCGCGCACTGCGGCTAATGCCGGTTGGTCATCATCGCCGTTCTGGAGAAAACGGCAATTTTTTCCCAATACTTCTTCCAGAGCGTATCCGGTCATGCGACAGAATGCAGGGTTCGCGAAAATAATGGGGTAGGCCGGATGATTGGCATCTGCAATAAATATGCCGCTGCCGAAAGAAAGTAGTGCCCGGTTGCTCAGATAAGGAAGATCGTCTAAAGGGTTGCGTGCCGAGATGGTCTGCAGCGTAGTCTTCACTCTTACCTCCTTCTCGTTGTGGTGCAAGCCATATCGAAGTAGAAGCGATCATTGAGCATTCGTGAAGACGCATGCCGACTTTATTTCTCATGACGAGAACAACATGCGCCATAGTTTGATTGTATCGTGCGCTTTTTAAGAAATTTTTGTTAGTGTCAGAATTGACGGGTGCAACAATGCATTGGATATGGTAATTCGCAAAAAGCTATTCATGCAGTTGCGCCGCACCGGCCATGTGGAACCCAAGCCGCATACAGGCGGCACGGCTTTGTCGCATTGAGCGCAGCTATCAAAGTAACCGGGTAAAGTGCTGCTTTT
>CBINHE010000103.1:0-13689 GCA_966250375.1 uncultured Oxalobacteraceae bacterium | reverse complement strand
AAACGTTGCTCTTCAGAACAACATCGGCAGAGAATTCATAGCGCGATTGCCCTGTCTCCTGGAACGCCACTTCTTTTTCACGCTACTGTTATGCGCTTCCAGTTTTACTGTGTCACAAATTCCCCCTGCCCTTCCCCCCGTCCGCAGCAAGGGCATCGCAGTAGCAGTGTCTGAACGATGACGCGCGCGACGAGCAGGCACAGGGTTCGGGGGAATCCGGCACATGACGCTGCGCGCATTGCCCCTCCGCAGGGAACGTAATCCTCGGGTGGTGCAAGCAGTTCTGGTCGAGCGCCGTTTTCTTTAACGCCGTTGTAACGCAAGCGCCGACACATCAAAAATGCGTAGGCGGCAATGCACAAGGTAGCATGATGGCGAAACCCGTTCGCCCCCGCCCTTTGCAGTGTGACAAATCGAACTCCCTGCGTGGCTCCATCTTGTTCGCTTGGTCATGCTTTTGCTTCTGTATTCGGCCTTCCGACCGAAATTGTGAAGCAAAGCACCCACTTATCCTACTGCCCGAATTTTCGGGGCCACTTCTATCAGCGATTTATATTCAACGTCAGATCGATGCTCATTGTGGTGATGGCGGCCGTCTGGCTGACTAAATGCGCGTTCGATCTATCTCAAGTTGATTTCGGCCTGCGCAAACAACGCGGAATAGAAAAAACCCGCAGGGCTTGCGCGCTGCGGGTTTTTCAGTAGAATCAATTATTACTTCTTGCCTGGATTAATCAGATAGTTTTGCATGCTTGCTTCAGCCACCGAGAACCACTGGTTCTGATCCTGCCGATAACGCTTCCACGGCTCGTAAATCTTCTTGAATTTCGCGTTTTTCGAGGCCTCTTCTGCCATCACCTCATTTGCAGCTTTGTAGCATGCATCCATAATCTCTCTAGAGAAATTATGCAACTTGACGCCGTTCCTCAG
Organism: uncultured Oxalobacteraceae bacterium; assembly: GCA_966250375.1. GTDB lineage: Bacteria > Pseudomonadota > Gammaproteobacteria > Burkholderiales > Burkholderiaceae_D > CAMLDH01. The sequence continues at coordinate 12,759 of CBINHE010000103.1, read as the reverse complement.
CAAACGCGCCAGCGCGACCGGATTGCGTGCATCGTATTCAGCCTGCATCACCACGTGTGCTTCGTAGGTGGCGACTTCGAGGGCAGCCCGGTATTCCTTCGGCAGCTTTTCCCACTCCTTGATGCCGACGTAGAACGACAGTTGCGGACCAGCTTCCCACCAGCCCGGTGCATAGTAGTGCGGCGCGACTTTGTAGAAGCCAAGCTTCTCGTCATCGTAAGGACCGACCCATTCAGCGGCGTCAATCGTACCCTTTTCCAGCGCTGGATAAATATCGCCGCCGGCAATCTGTTGCGGCACTAAACCCAGGCGCTGCATCACGCGACCGGCAAAACCTCCGATACGCATCTTGACTCCATCCAGATCCTTGACCGTTTTGACTTCCTTGCGGAACCAGCCACCCATTTGCGTACCCGTATTACCACCGAGGAAGTTGATGATGCCGTAATCTTTGAAGAATTCCCTCATCAATTGCTTGCCACCGCCTTGGTCGAACCAGCCGGTCTGTTGACGCGATGTGAGGCCAAAAGGAACCGCGCAGTCGAATGCGAACGAAGGATCCTTACCGAAATAATAATATGAAGCGGTATGTCCCATCTCGACCGTGCCTGCTTGCACGGCATCCATCACTTGCAACGCCGGAACGATTTCACCACCGGCGAAAGGGCGAATATTGAATTTTCCGCCTGTCAACGCAGACACACGCTTGGTAAGAGTTTCTGCGGCGCCATAAATGGTGTCCAGCGATTTCGGGAAGCTTGATGCCAGACGCCAGTTAATTGTGGGTAGCGCTTGGGCCAGCGCAGGAGCTGCAATAGCCCCGACCGATGCGCCGACTGCTGCTTTTTTAAGGAAGGAACGACGTTGCATATTATTGTCTCCTAAAGATTAAACACCGGAAAAACGATGCGGAATCGCGTCTTATGATTACAAAGAAGCCAGCTTCACGCTCTTGCAAATTGTATTGGCCGAATGTAAATGCCGCAATACAAATATAAGGGGCAATGCACCAAAATTTACTTACGTGAAAATACGCATAAAAATACTTTAACTGCCAGCTACTGTCATGCTCTCAATTAAGATGGAACCTGTTTTCTTGGTACCGCGTATTAGTGTGTCGGAGCCGATCGCAACGATCTGATGGAAAATATCTTTCATGTTTCCGGCGATTGTTATTTCTTCCACCGGATACTGAATCACGCCCTTTTCAACCCAATAGCCTGATGCACCGCGCGAATAATCGCCCGTCACGTAATTCACTCCCTGCCCCATCAACTCGGTCACCAGCAATCCGGTATCGAGTTTTTTCAGCATGCTCTTGAAATTGTCCGTCGCCTGGGTCAACGATGATGTGATCGCCAGATTGTGCGAACCGCCAGCGTTGCCGGTTGTCTTCATGCCCAGCTTGCGCGCCGAATAAGTGGAAAGAAAGTACCCTTGCACGACACCATCCTTGACCACCTCGCGCCGATTGGTTTTGACACCCTCTTCATCGAATGCCGCGGACCCGACTGCACCAACGATATGTGGATCCTCAACCACCTGAATATGCGGTGCAAACACTGCCTCGCCTAGCGAGTCGAGCAAGAATGTCGATTTCCGATAGAGCGCGCCCCCAGATACCGCTTGCACGAACGATCCCAGCAATCCCGCTGCCAGCGGTGCCTCAAACAGCACCGGACATTTGCGAGTATCCAGTTTGCGAGCATTCAAGCGTGCCAGGGCCCGCTGCGCCGCATAAGTACCAATTGCCTCGGGTTGGGCCAACTTGTTTGAGTCACGCACCGAGGAATACCAATCATCGCGCTGCATGTTGGCACCCTTACCCGCAATGGGTGCCACTGAAATGGTATGGCGCGAATACGGATAGCCACCCATGAAGCCGCGCGTATTGGCCACCACAAAATGCGATTGCTGCGCATAGACGCCGGCGCCTTCGCTATTGGTAATGCGCTTGTCGACCGCAAATGCCGCCGCTTCGCCACGTTTCGCGATTTCCACTGCCTCCTCCGCGGAAATCAGCCACGGGAAGCACAACTGCAAATCAAGCGGCTGCATTTCCAGCGTATCCGCGTCTGGCAACCCGGCGCAATCATCTTCGGCAGTAAAGCGTGCAATGTTGTATGCCGCGTCAACCGTATCTCTCAGCGCCTGTTGTGAAAAATCGGACGTGCTGGCATTACCGCGGCGGATATGACGATCTTGGCCAAGGTACACGGTGACGCCCATGCCCTTGTCCTTGTTTTGTTCAATGGTTTCGACATTGCCCTTGCGCACTGAAACCGACAAGCCTCTGCCTTCGCTGATCTCGACCGCAGCATCGGATGCGCCTTTTTCTTGTGCATAACGCAAAACATCCTGTGCGAGTTGCTTTAATTGGTCCTGGGTATGGATAAATACGAATTCGCTCATGAGCTTGATTTTCTAAAAGTGTTGGCGGCGGAGTACTGCGGTGCTTCACGCTGTCCCGTTTATAATGTGAAGAGGACATAGTAACGTCGTGCTTAACTCTGCCCGCAATTTCTATAATGTTGGGGACAGAGTAACGCTACGATTACTCTGTCCCGCAATAATTTAAAACAGTTATGATAGCAGTCGTTTACACAATGGCTGCAAGCCTATTTATTTCAAGATCATGGTAAATCCAAACCGAGGCGCTGTCGGCTTTCAGTCGAGTGAATTCGAACAAGAATACGAACGCCCGTCAAAATCGCAATTGAAGCGCGAAATGACCGCCCTGCAAAAGCTGGGCGAAGACTTGGTCGCAGAACCGAAGGACCGCGTCAAGCGCGTACCGATGCCGGAGGACGTGCGCGATGCCATCCTCGAATGCCAGAACATCAAGGATCACGAAGGACGCCGGCGCCAGATGCAATACGTCGGCAAGAAAATGCGCACACTGGACGAAGCGGAAATCGCCGCGATCCAAAAAACGCTGGATAGCTGGAGAGGCTTGTCGAAAGCGGACACAGCTGCCATGCATGCGCTGGAACGCCGCCGCGAGAAACTGCTGGCCAATGACGCCGCACTGACCGAATTGTTGGCGCAGCATCCTGAAGTCGATGCGCAGCAGTTGCGCTCATTGATCCGCAATGCGCGCAAAGAACAAGCGGAAAACAAGCCGCCAAAAGCCTATCGCGAAATTTTCCAGATATTGAAGCAGTTGCAATCGAAAACCACTACATCATCGCCCGACGAGCATGACGACGCCGAAGACGAATCCTGACGAATTGCTGATCGGACTCGTCTCCATTTCCGACCGCGCCTCCAGCAGCACCTATGAAGACCAGGGCATCCCAGCACTGCGCGACTGGTTTGCGGCAGCGCTTTGCAGCCCATGGCGAATGGAAACCCGCCTTATCCCTGACGAACGTGCACAAATCGAAATAGCATTGATTGAATTGGTCGATGACGTGGGATGCGATTTGGTCCTCACCACCGGCGGCACGGGGCCGGCGCGGCGCGATGTGACGCCGGAAGCGACGCTGGCAATCGGCACCAAAGAAATGCCCGGCTTTGGCGAACAAATGCGGCAAATCAGCCTGAAGTTCGTGCCGACCGCAATTCTGTCGCGACAGGTCGCGGTGATTCGCGAAGCCTCCGATCATGCAGCACTGATCATGAATTTGCCGGGACAGCCGAAGTCAATCAAGGAAACACTGGAAGGTTTGAAAGACACGGATGGCAAGCAAGTTATCGCCGGCATTTTCACCGCAGTACCTTACTGCATCGATCTGATCGGCGGCCCCTACATCGAGACCAATGATTCAGTGTGCAAAGCATTCCGGCCGAAGTCGGCTATCCGATACAAATAGCACTTCCCGATCTCATCGGCCCAACAGATCAAAACCAATTTAATGCAATAAAAATGACGCACTCATTACTCGAAACAATTCAGATTGAAACCGCGCCCAATCCAACCGTGTCCGTCATCTGGATGCACGGTCTCGGTGCAGATGGCTCCGATTTCGTGCCGATCGTGCGTGAGCTGGATTTAAGCGGCTGTCCTAGCATTCGCTTCATTTTCCCGCATGCCCCTACGATGCCGGTGACCATTAACGGTGGCTATGTAATGCGCTCCTGGTACGACATCCTCGGCGCAGACCTAGTCAAGCGTGAAGATGAAGCCGGATTGCGTCAGTCCCAGGCGGCAATCGAAGAATTGATCGCACAGGAAAAATCCCGTGGCATCGCCGTCGACCGCATCATCCTTGCGGGCTTCTCGCAAGGCTGTGCAATGACGTTGCAAACCGGTTTGCGCCATCCGGAAAAACTGGCGGGTTTGTTATGCTTATCGGGTTATGTGCCGATCAATACCATGCTCGCTGCAGAGCGCCACGCGGCAAATCAAAACACGCCGATTTTCATGGCGCATGGGCGTAGCGATCCTGTCATACCAATCGATCGCGCAGAAAAATCACGCGACTTGCTGAAAGCACTGGGCTACTCGGTGGAATGGCGCGAATACATGATGCAGCACGCGGTCTGTCCGGAAGAGATTGACGATATCAGTGCGTGGATGAAGCATGTGTTGAAATAAAATTCATATGACAAAAGCATAACGCAAAAGGGGCGCTCCGATGAAGGAGAACGCCCCTTTTTCAATCCTTCTGGCCAGTCGACGATACCAAGCGATAAAACTTTTACTTGAACACCACTGTCTTGTGCCCATTCAACAGGATACGATGCTCAACAAACCATTTGACTGCGCGCGCCAGTACCACGCACTCCACATCGCGTCCGATTGCTGTCAACGCATCCGGACCCATCGCATGATCGACGCGCTCCACGTCCTGCTCGATAATCGGTCCTTCGTCCAGATCGCCGGTAACAAAATGCGCAGTCGCACCAATCAGTTTCACACCGCGATCATGCGCTTGATAGTAAGGTTTGGCGCCTTTAAAACTCGGCAGGAAGGAATGATGGATGTTGATTGCGCGGCCGCGCAATGTGTTACACATCTCAGGTGACAAAATCTGCATGTAACGCGCCAAAACCACCAAGTCGATATCGCTCGCCTTTACGATCTCCAGTACGCGCTCTTCCTGTGTGCGCTTGGCTTCGGCCGATGCACCGATGGCCAGCGGCAAATGATGAAACGGGATGTTGTAGCTTGCAGCCAGTTGGTAAAAATCGGTGTGATTGGATACGATCGCCGGAATTTCCACCGGCAACAGACCGCTCTTGTATCGGAACAACAGATCGTTCAGGCAGTGGCCGATTTTCGACACCATCAACATCATGCGCGGCTTCTTGCCTGCATCGTTCAGTTGCCAGTTCATCTGCATGCTCATGCCCAGTGTCGTAAAATCGGCGCGCAGCTTAGCATCGGTAATCAGTGCATTTTCGGCCGAAAAATGAACGCGCATGAAAAACAATTGCGACTGTGCATCGCCAAACTGGGCGGAATCAATAATGTTGCAGCCGTGTTCAGCCAAGAGACCCGACACGCGATGCACGATGCCGCGCTGGTCCAAGCATGACAAGGTAAGGATGTATTTCGGATACGTCATTATCATTATTGTGAAAGCTGGGAAATTGCGTGGCTGACCTGCCAGCCAAAGGTTGGTATTGTCGCACGCCTTGGCCGCGCTGAACAAAAAGCCCGCCGCTGAATCACTTGCATCGATATGAGCTATAGCAAGAAGGAAGCATTCAGGCGTGTTTCCACTGCCGATCTGTGAATCGACGTGTCGCACCTGCTGCGCGGCATTGCACCGCGTGATGTGATGTTTCGGTTATGGATTCAGAATTGACTTCGCAGGAATTACCGGGTCAATACACTGAATCACGATCAGACCGGAGCATATCGCCAGCACTCGTCTCCGATGCTGGCGAGCGTTTTACGAGAGATCAGTCGTCATACTTGCTACGCTGCCGGAGCAGCTCTCGCCATAGTCAATCCTCTCGGATTGGCAGCGCTGGTGGTACCGACCTGGATGTCGCCCGCCAGTTGGCCGCCTTCTTCAATCACCACTTTGCCGTAACGGACCTTGCCGGAGACTTTGCCGGTGGAATAAATGACCAACTTTTGACGCACCGTCAAATCGCCATCGAATTCACCGTGGATTTCCGCGATATCGATCTCGGCGGAGCCTTTGAATGCACCTCGCTCAGAAATCTGAATCACGCGCGAGTCTATCGTCGCTTCGACTCGGCCCTCGACCACCAAAGTGTCGCAATCGGTGATTTCAACGCCTTTGAGCTTGATGTTTGGACCGACGATCAATTTGCTGCCGATTTCATTTGTACTGGACATGATGGGAGATGATGATATTGAGTTATGGGAACTGGGGTCCGCTCCGACAACCGGTGGCGTCTGCTTCCCCATACCCGATGTGCCATTCGGCCCGAGCGCGTTGCTGCTGGTGAGAGGTGAATTTGGCGTATTGGTTTCGCGCTTGCCAAAAAGCGTTTCGGATCGAAGCATGTGATCTCCTGGAAATTGTTACATGAAGCTGTTACGTGATTAATGCATTGAAATAAGCAAACTCTCACATCCGATGAGCGCCCTGCCATCTCGAAGCAATGTTGTTTTAACTGCGATTTCTCTATGAAAAAGAACAGCAGACACCCTATGAACCGCGTTGCTTTGCGGACTCTCACGTTGGTCAGCGACAAGTTCGGAAAGTTCCGAACTTGTTACAATTTAGAAAAAACGGCCGCCTTCACAGAGCTTGGAACAATTTTCGAAGGCATTGCAGATGCTGTTTGGTGACAAAAACTTCGGCAAGTTAATATGAAAAATAAAAAGGGCGCGGCAGGCAGATATCTGCAGCATCCTTTTTTACGAAGCAAAATGAGTGCACCGATCATGTGATCTCGCCTTCTACTTCGTACTAGTTGTATTCGGCATCCATGATCACATACAGGGAGTCGGCAAAATAGGAATACGTCACATCCTTCTTGTCGAGTACGATGACTTCAAATTTCTTGTCAGCCTTGCAGACCGTTTCCTGCTCCAGCGGTCAACAAATTCTTCACTTCATCTTGACGACAGCGGAGTTAAGGCCGGATTTGTTGTATTCACCTTTCAGGCCGACCATCGGGTCGGCGTCGACCATGACAATGTTGTCAATGCAGATCTTGATATGGAATTGCGTGCTGCTCATTGAATGAACGGGCTTAAGGAGCGGAGACCACAAAACAGATGGACAAAAAAAACGCTGCCCACTTGGCAGCGTTTTTTAATTTCAGGTGATTTAGTTACGAACCACCCGTTTGTACTCGTTGGTACGGGTATCAATTTCAATCACATCGTCCTGGCTGACAAACAACGGCACTTGAACGGTGTGGCAATGCGCCTCGACGGCATTTTCAATCTTGGCTTCTTTCAAGACGTTGCCGGAAGTATTGCCCTTGACTGCGGGCTCAGAGTAAACCACCTGACGAGCGATGGTTGTTGGCAATTCAACAGAAATCGCTTTGCCGTCATAAAAAACGGCCTCGCATTCCATGCCGTCTTTCAGGTAATGCAGCGCATCACCCAGGTTTTCTTCTTCGATTTCGTACTGATTGTATTCTGTGTCCATAAACACGAACAATGGGTCAGCGAAATAAGAATAAGTCACAGGCTTTTTGTCGAGAACAACAACGTCGAATTTGTCGTCACCACGAAATACGTTTTCCTGAGGGCTGTTCGTCAGGAGATTTTTCATCTTCCATTTGTATGTGAAGCCCGTGCGGCTCGAACCATTGACATCAGAACGCAACACGATCATAGGCTTGCTGTCAACCATAATGATGTTGCCAACACGAATTTCTTTTGCAGGTTTCATAAAGAGTGTACGTAAAAAGTGGATTGCATAAAAATCATCTGTCGCCTTCTGGCCAAAAGCACCAAAAGCTCACGTTTGATCGAATAAAAATACGCTATAAATTAACCGGGCATTATACCTTCTTTTTCGCTTATCACTTACGAAGCGAACAGGCAAACTTAAGCAGATTGCATGTCAGATCCCCGTTTACCAGCATTTGCTGCTGCCAATCGGCAGATCTGCGCGCAATTTTTGGCATGTCAGCTTGAAATGACAGCCATAGCGCAGACCAGTTGGCTTGCTCCTTCATCTTCTCAGCCGTTGCGCCATTCCAGCATAAAGAGAGGGCAATCAAACTTTCAATGTCGACTGAATGACGCTGCAAAAACGCACGCAATTTCACGTGATGCAAGTTCTCGTCTTGGGGGTAGATATGCCAAATAAATGGCTTGCCTGCCCACTGTGCACGCACAAAGGAATCCTCTCCACGTACAAAATTGAGGTCGCACACCCATAACAGCTTGTCGTAGTCCGGTTGAGCAACAAAGGGCAATACGCGTATGGTGAGCGCGCCGCAGGTTCGTGCTGTTCCCGCTTTTGCTTCCGCCCCAAGAAATGCTTGAACCGCCTCGACAGCCACCCCTTCGGGTACCAGGCAAGTGATGGCTGCATCACCGCTTTGCCATGTATCAAACAATGCCGAAACTGGTGCGTGCTGATAACAAAATAAGGAGACCTTTGATGATGCCATTTCTGGCAGTGTAACGCCAAATTGCGCAAGAAAAGCCGTCATGGCTGCTTGATCTGATTGAAATTTCTGACGTTGTTCTTCCAATGAAGATTCACGCAGCAACCCGCCCGTTTTGTTTGTGAAGCCAGGGAAGAAAAAATATTTCGTCAAAGGCAAGCGAGGGTGAGGCGAGGGCAAAGTATGACAACCTTCAACCCATTCCTCAGCGCTCAAGCCCTCAAGGTTGAACCACACTGGACGTGGATTGCATTCTGCCATTGCTGCAATGTAGCCTGCCGGGATATCACATGCGAAAAATTCAATGACGATATCGGCGACCTCGCTAGCCGAAAATACGCCCTCCTGATTGTGCCAGTGACGCACCGTCACACCGGCCAGCTGCTGTACTTCGGCGTTGATCACAACGTCCGGACAAATCCGCTGAAAGCTCTGCAAATCGTCTACCCACAAGGTAACGGCGATGCCATGCTCTTGTTGCAGTTGCCTTGCTAAGCGCCAGCAGATACCGATGTCACCATAGTTATCGACGACTTTGCAGAATATGGCTAGGGATGTTGCTTGGTTTTTATTGAGGGACATTTTTGATGACTTAATTCCAAGTGTGCAGCAACCGTCACGCCCCGTACCTGCGGCAGCGCGAGGTCAGCTTCGGTTTTTGAAAAAGACATTAAGGGCAAATAGTAAAGAGAGGTAAATATCGAATGGCGAATGTTCAACGATATTACCGAACGAAAGCGTCATGCATCAAGCCCGCGCCTCAATATGGGCTAACCAATCGAATATAGCGGGCCATAGCCGGACGTGGGCATTTTTTCCGACCAGTACGCCGACATGCTGAATGGCGACGCCGACATCTCCTTCGTACGATAATAGTTTTTTCGGTGAGCCAGGCGCTGCCTGATGGAATGGAATAACGGACTGTGGAGGGATAATGGCGCTGCGTGGATCGAACACACTCAACAAGGGCACAGTTACATCGCTGGGTCCGATCCGCTTGCCGTGGATGGCCAAACGTCCTTGCATCAAATAATCGCCGCGATACAGAAGCTCGACGATTTCAGCGAATAGTTTGCCCGGCAGCGGGAATTCATCAAGCATCCAGCGTTCGACGCGCATATGCGTGACCAGTGCCTGGACATTCCCGGCGCAAAAAAACAGATCCATGTAACGCCGCCACTCAAATTCGCTCGGCGCTGCGATGATGCAGACTAGATTGAGAAACGAACCTGGAATGGCTCCAAAGACATTCACAATGGGCGCCACATCGGGCGTGGCGGCAACCAAGGGAGCGAAACTCCCTGCCTCCTCGGCGAAATGCAAGGGCGATTCCAACAACACTAGGCTACGTACCCGCTGCGGATGCAGGCATGCAAATATAGCCGAAAAGGTGCCGCCCAATGAGTGCCCGGCGAGAATGACTTGATGCTGCCCAGAGTCCGCTTCAATCGCATCGACACAATCCGATAATAGCCGGTCGGCGTACTCACCAAGTCCGAAACCCTGTCCGTTTTTCCCCAAAGGAAGCCACTCTGCCAAATAGACCCGCATGCCGCGTTGCAGACAGTGCCGCACTACGCTGATATCGGGCGCAAGATCCCAGATATAGCAGCGCTTGATTGGCGCTGGAACAAGCAACACTACCGGACCGTTCTTCGATGACTCTCCGTAGCTCCGCAATGTCAATCCGGCTTGTGCGTGGACAACGCGAAACGGAGTCTCTAGTGGCCCTAATCCGGCTGCATCAAGCAATGCGCCTCGCGAGCGCCGGAGGTAATCCGTTTGTTCCAAAGCCCATGCAGCCATGAAAATTTCATTTCAAGTTCGGATTAACATATTCAGAAAATACAGTCTTACGAAAATTCAGTTTTGACTTTTGATCGTCATCATAAAACCATTGCTGAAAGACTGAAGATTAACAAGATCATATGGTTATGGTTTTATGTAACTTCTTTTTTTTCAGTCCTATTGTTACGCTGGTGTGTCTATAACCCAAGTTGGCACAAGGCGTAATCATGAGAATTAAAGTAACTCTTCACGACGTGAGGAGGGCTTGATGAGTACTGAATTGATTCACCCCTCCTTAAGTTTTGCATCCGGATTCCGCTGGCGCAATCTCCTGCCAGATAATATCGTCACTGCCGGCCGCGTACCGATCCGGGGGTTGGCAGGATTCGTTCTGGCTTGGGCGGTACTATTGCTGATCCTTAAATTTTTGCCGTTGCCGACGGGTCTATCGTCATCCGGAAAAGCCCCATTAGCAATTATGGTGTGGGCGGGCATCATCTGGATTTCCGAAGCCTTGCCGGTTGCCGTTTCAGGCCTGTTGATTCCGATGTTGTTGGTACTGACGAATGCGGTCACGCCATTGTCGAAAGCGGCGAACGGTTTTACCAATCCCGTGGTATTTCTCTGTCTAGTAGCCTTCATTTTTTCGGCGATCGTGCAGGTAGCCGGACTTGATCGCAAGATCGCTCTCGGATTGCTGGACAGGATCAAGGTGAAAACTGTGAATGGCGTGATCTGGTCGCTGTTCGTAGTCAATCTGGTATTGAGTTTCGTGCTGCCCGCAGCAAATGCGCGCACCGCGACACTGCTGCCGGTGGTGAATGGATTGACCAGTTTTTTCGGCAACACCGAACAAGAACACAATGCAAAAAAAAGCAATTGTGATTCAAGCCTTGGTGTATGGCTCCATGATCAGCGGTATGTGCATCTTGACCGCACATCTTCCCAATATGGTTATCACGGGCCTGTTTGCCAGCGAACTCAAACTCCACATTTCCTATCTTGATTGGTTCAAGTTGCAATGGCCGTATCTGGGCATGTTTGTGCTGACACAATGGTGGGTGCAATACTATTTTCGTACACGTAAAGTCGCGCTGCCGAGCGGCTTGCAACACATCCGACAAGAACAGCAACGGCACGAAAACGCTGATGCGAGGACATGGCCGATTCTCATCGTATTCGGATTGGTTGCCATGCTATGGGCAACCGAGCAGTGGCACAAGATTTCAAGCGATAACGTGGCACTGTTGGGATTGGCGATCATGTTCACGCCGGGCCTGCTCCAGTTCAAGTGGAGGGACATTCAGGACCGCACGATCTGGGGTACGGTGCTGTTGCTGGCAGGCGCGCTATCGATCTCCTCGGCCATCAGCAGCACCGGGCTTGCGCAGTGGCTGGCAACGCAGATTCAGGAAGTAGCACAGGGCCATCCGTGGTGGGGAATTCTGCTGATCGTGATGATCGGCGCCCATGTCATCCGCATCGGCATGCTGTCCAATGTCGCTGCCGTTACCATGCTGGTGCCGATTCTGCTAGCGCTAGCACCCAAGCTTGGCTTGCATCCGGTTGCCTTTACCATGCTGGTCGCCGACACCGACAGTTTCGCCTACTTGTTGCCTACGCAGATTACCGCTGCAGTCATTGCTTACAGCAGCGGTACCTTCTGCACCAGCGATATGCCAAGGTCGGCATTGTCTCCGTGTTGATCGCGATCGCATACGGCATCCTGGTGATGGCGCTCTGGTATGCGTTCCTCGGGATTCCGCTGTGGAATCCGTCTGCCCCTTGGCCGTTCTAGCGGATTACCGAAGCGCTATCCGCAAGCAGGATTGATTATTTTTGCGTATTTTTTGGAGCACCTTATATGACCCGGCAAGAGCGCACGGCAACAGAAAATTATTCACTATTACGCGAAAAACTGGGGCCGCATTTCGCGCCCGAAGGCTTGTATTTGCAGAGCAAGAAGTTGCCTTTTGTCGGGCGCGTGCATTGCAATGTCGAGCGGCTGGAAACCGGTAGCTGGAATGAGATCGTGCTCGATTATGAAGTGGGTGCGTCCGGCTTGGCTGATGGCGGCTGGCTCAAGGTTACCTTCAAATTTTATTCCGACTGGGCGCTGTTCCAGACCAGCGATCCCACCGCGGCCAATTTCATTACCGCCGAATATCACGCCGGCAATCTTGTCTCGGGCCAGAGTCCGGCCACGGTGCAATCGTTGAGCGTGCGTTTCGACCAGAAAGGCCATGAGCGTCCTTTTCAGAAAGCCATCATTGTCGACGTGATCGACGGCTATCTGAATGCAGGCGACCACATCGTCATCCGTCTCGGCGACCGGCGCGGCGGCGGTCCGGGTACGCGGGTGCAAACTTTCGTCGAAGATCAATTTCGTTTTCGATGCTATGTCGATCCCCTAGGCTCTGTTGACGTTTTGCTGCGGCTCACCGAAGCCACAGCAAAACACCGGCC
>CBINHE010000102.1:0-13867 GCA_966250375.1 uncultured Oxalobacteraceae bacterium | reverse complement strand
ATTTCGCGGATGCCAGTCTCGGCGTGAACAAGACGGTGTTCATCACCGGGCTATCACTCGGCGGCGGCGACGCTGACAATTACGCCCTGACCAATACTTCCACGACGACGGCAGCAGGCATCAGCGCCATCGTCGCGCCGTCTTTGTCGCCGCAGCAGATCGCACGCGGAAGCACGTGCGCTATCGGAGGAGGCACCTTCGCGGCGCCTGCCTCCGCTATCCTCTCGGCTGGGGCGGAGCTGATCGATGCCGGCGCCACGTCCGAGGAGGGTGAAAACAAAACGAGGAATTCCCCCCTCTGTGTCCCTGGAGGCAATCAGAACGGGGCATCGCAATGCGGGTCCCAGGACAAGGCTCTCTATCACAGCGAATAACAAGACCTATGACGGTACGACAGCGGCAACGCTGAATACGGCCAATGCCGCCTTCACCGGCATGATCGCGGGCGACAACCTCTCCGTCGCTACTGCTGCCGGCAATTTCGCGGATGCCAGTCTCGGCGTGAACAAGACGGTGTTCATCACCGGGCTATCCCTCGGCGGCGACGACGCTGACAATTACGCCCTGACCAATACCTCCGCGACGACGGCAGCAGGCATCAGCTCCATCGTCGCGCCGCCTTTGTCGCCGCAGCAGATAGCAATCGGAAGCACGGGCGCTATCGGAGGAGGCATCTTCGTGGCGCCTGCCTCCGCTATCCTCTCGGCTGGGACGGAGCTGATCGATGCCGGCGCCACGTCCGAGGAGGGTGAAAATAAAACGAGGAATTCCCCCGCCTGTGTCCCTGGAGGCAATCAGAACGGCGCATCGCAATGCGGGTCCCAGAACAATGCTCTCTGAGGGAGGTAATTAGTGCAGAGGGCAGTCCAGGATCCAGCGTTCGTACAGTCTGATGAGCTTGAGAAATGCAATGAAGAACGGCATCTGTGCCCCAAACGGCGTGGTTGACGACGTGTTCCGCTTGACTTGAATTTGACCATTCACGGTCTCGGCCCCAACCGCTTGTACCGACATTTCACGCTTACGTTTCGCCTCACCTCACCATTTGGCGACGCCCATCAAAAGCCTTTGTCCTTCGGAATCAAAAGGTTACAAAAAAATCAGTGTGGCAATCGCTGGATTTGGGTTAGTATTTTGTCATCCGGCGCTTTAACTACTTGTGTAATAATTTTCACCTACCATCTCGGTACCATCAAAGCAGAGGTGCTGATAAATAGTTTTTGATGTAAGCCTTATATCAATACCATTCCGCATTAATTCTAATAGGAAACATTTCCATGAGTCATCCAAAACTGATGCTGGTAAAAAACGTTGCTTGGGCGAGTGAAGTAACTGCGCGCGATGCAAATATTTTCACTCGCATGGCACAAGGGCAGAATCCTGATGTGTTGTGGATCGGATGTTCCGATAGTCGGGTGCCTGCCGAAAGCATCACCAATTCCGCTCCTGGCGAGCTGTTCGTTCACCGAAATATTGCGAATCTCGTTTCGGCAAATGATGAGAATGCGATGAGTGTCATCGAATATGCAGTGGAGGTTTTAAAAGTAAAGCATATTGTGGTATGCGGTCATTATCAATGCGGCGGCATCCGTGCGGCGCTCATGCCGCAAGCACCGACACTGCCGACCGTGAATAAACGCATTATGCAGTTACGCGCACTGGCCGCGAAGCATAAAAGAGAACTTGATGAACTACCCTCATTGAATGAACAAGTGGATCGGCTGGCTGAGCTAAATGTACTGCAACAGGTGATTACGATTTCTGATATGCCGGTTATTAGGGAAATGAAATCATTGCTCACATTGCAGGGCTGGATTTTTGGCCTGCACGACGGTTTGATCAAGGTGCTGTCATCTATTGACAACCTTCATGATGCACATACTGTCACTCAATCTTTTAAGGACATCGCCTCCGTATGAAAACATCTTCTTTATTCAACACATTTCGAGCCGATTTTCTAGCTGGCATCGTTGTATTTCTAGTGGCCTTACCTTTATGTCTAGGCATTGCCAATGCATCGGGCGTAGAACCGTTTGCCGGACTTGTATCAGGCATTATCGGCGGACTGGTGGTTGCCTTGCTGAGCGGTTCTCGTTTAAGTGTAAGTGGTCCCGCGGCTGGTTTAATCGTGATTGTGGTCGAAGCGATAGCCCACTTGGGTAGCTTTTCTGCATTTCTGACGGCCGTTATATTGTCGGGCGTACTGCAATTCGCTTTCGGGTTATTGAAGGCAGGGCGCTTCGCAGCGTATGTGCCATCTTCAGTGGTCACTGGAATGTTAGCTGCCATTGGCTTGTTATTAATTATCAAGCAAATCCCTTTGGCAATGGGCCTCGGTACAGATGTGTCTAGTGCTATAGCAATCGGTACGCCCTTCGGAACGATCTCCATGACCGCATTGTTTGTCTCGCTGGCAAGTTTGGCAGTCTTGTTTGGCTGGCAGTCGAACGCTTTACGCCGTTTTACAGTCGTTCGTGCCGTGCCGGCTCCATTAGTCGTAGTACTGATCGGTATTCTAACGACATTCGCTTTGAACACGATTTCTCCTGCGTGGGCGCCTTCATCTGAGCACATGGTAAATTTGCCAGCGTTCGCTTCTCTTGCGTCGCTTATCGATACGATCCCAACCCCGGATTTGAGCCAACTATTGAATATGGACGTGTGGGGTGTTGCAGTAACGTTGGCAATTGTGGCAAGTCTTGAGACGCTACTTAGCCTGGAAGCGATCGAACAACTTGACCCGCAAAAGCGCCGCGCGTCGCCAAATCGCGAATTGAAAGCACAGGGTATCGGCAATCTGATCGCCGGTACCTTGGGCGGCCTTCCCATTACTTCCGTCATCGTACGCAGCTCGGCAAACGTCAATGCCGGTGGGCGCAGTAGAGTGTCTTCAGTCGTTCATGGAATCCTGTTATTGGTCAGCGTGTTTGTCCTGACCAGTATCATTAATTTAATTCCTTTGGCTTGTCTTGCTGCGATTTTGCTCCACACCGGCTATAAGCTTGCCAAGCCCGCATTATTTATTGCTCTTGCTCGCCAAGGCTTGAGCCGCTTTTTACCTTTTATGACAACCGTGATTGGCGTTGTTGTGATTGATCTGTTAATGGGCATCGCCGTTGGATTTGCTGCTTGTATCAGCCTGGCGGTCTTGGCTAACTTGCGTCGCACATTCACTTTTGCGCAATATGATGATCACTTTTTATTGGTGTTTCGTAAAGATGTATCGTTTTTAGGCAAAGTGCAGCTGAAGCACTATTTACATAGCATTCCTGAAGATGCGACCTTAATCATCGACGCAAATCATGCCGATTTTATCGATCCCGATGTGTATGAAATTATCGATGCATTTATTCGGGAAGCTAAAGATAAACGCATTACTGTGGATTGCCGTAATTTCGCTCTTATAAAAGCATCCATGCCTTTACTAACCAGATGGATGCCGAAAAAAGCAGCAGCTTGAAAAACATGGTGATGCAGGATGCGACTTGAATTTGATGTATCTCTCATCGCTATTATTGAGGGGCGGCCGGGATTGAGGTTAATTCCGGCAAAAATGCATTTGACGTATTGATTTATATATTGAAATTGATTTTGTAATCAATCGGTTCTACTTCCCGCTCTAACGAGTATTGCGGCGTGCGCCCCCCTAGAATGAAAGAAACTACGGGTGGAAGATGGCGGGAAGAGGCCGCGCAATTTTTTTGCGGCTAGACCCCGACTCTACCGTGACCCGTCGAACTGACTCGTACCCAGATTGCTTTCTTGAAGAGCGCACGTTAAACAGACTGTGGGTGACTTGTCGCCTTCAGTCAATTTCAGTTTACGGCCTGTGCCCTTATTGAAAAAGCCGATGGCACCACGCACGTCGAGCAACGGCAATTTGGCGTATTCAAGCGGGATCGGCGAGCTTGGGCTGCCGCGCTACAGCCCGATGAAGTCGTCATGGTTCAGCAGAAATGGATGTCGCGATCAGCGAAGATCCTATTTTAGGATTTGAATAAAAAAAGATTGAACTGGCGCAAGTTCTAAAGTCATGGCGCCATTCATCACCAGCCATGATCAATCGGTTTCGTCTTGCCCTCCAATGCCAGCAGGCCCAACCGCCAAGATTGCTCGAGCACACCGGTAAAGCAAGCCATTGACCACGCCTGAGGCCGGATGATGCAGGTCTCGCGTTATCTGGAAGAACAGGGATTGAGTTTCATGCCGCGCAAGACGCTTCGCTATTGACGCCTTGCTAGGTGCGGCTTACCTCGTTGCATCTGCGAGGTCTTTTGGCTTCGCCCATACCATGCGGCAATTTGGGGCTGATCCGCCACTAGGATCCCGCTTATCCACCGTGCCTGCATTAGCCCCCTTCAACTTCTCATAAAAGCGCCTGGCTGGCATATTGGCTTTCATCACCCATAGATATACGCCCATTTGCGGATAGCAATCGTCTAGCCAATTGGCCGCATGTGTCATCAAGGAGGCGCCAACCTTACGCCGCTGGCTCTCATGTGACACATGTAAATTGTCGATATAAGAACCCCAGACTGGATCCTCATTACTAAATGCGCAAATAAAGCCGACTAGTTTCGAATCTTCTTCCGCTAACAAAACGAATTGATCGGTACGATTTTGAGCTAAGCGCTCATGCCAAACCTCGATGCGATTCGATACCACATCACCGTCTAAAAAATGATCCGGCATCATTCCACGGTAGGTTTTTTTCCAACTATTGGCATGTAGTAGAGCAAGCTGTTCAACATCTCTGCTTTGGGCTTTTCGGAAATTTACCATTTCGTTTTCATTAAAGTTAAAGGTGATATTTAAACGGACAGCAACTATCTTCCTGACTTGGTGTCCAGTCGCCTAACTTGACTAGCCAACTCAGCGAAAACCTTTGCCACATGTTTGTTTCGGCTATTTATGTCACAAGGGGATAGGCATACCTGAATTGCCATAAAAAGCGTCAGCCAGTTTATGCTCACAGTTACCCTCGCGACAAGAATTTCATCGCCCTCCACGATCTTGAATCTTCAATATCGATTCGCACAACTCACTGCAGCGATACAGCCCCGAGATGGCGGAATCGATGAAGAAGCGGCGCCGGATATTTTGCCGGCGCGTCGAGCGGCGACTAGCGCCCTTGTATAATGCACGTTCGCGCATCCACTGATGTTGCCTATTCAACGCGCAACATCGGTTACCCAGACTGCAACCATGACCAACACTACCCATTTCGGTTATCAAACCGTCCCCGAAGAAGACAAAGTGCATAAAGTCGCCGAGGTCTTCCATTCCGTCGCCGCCAAATACGATGTGATGAACGACTTGATGTCGGGCGGCATGCATCGCCTCTGGAAGACTTTCACCATCGCACAGGCGGGCATACGGCCCGGTTTCAAGGTGCTCGATATCGCGGGCGGCACCGGCGATCTGGCCAAGGCGTTTGCCAAACAGGCAGGGCCGAGCGGCGAAGTGTGGCTGACCGATATCAATGAATCGATGCTGCGCGTAGGGCGCGACCGACTATTGAATAAGGGCTTGTGCACGCCCACATTGTTATGCAATGCGGAGAAATTGCCGTTTCCAGATAATTATTTCGATCGCGTATCGGTCGCGTTCGGCTTGCGCAACATGACGCACAAGGATGCGGCGCTGAGCGAAATGCGCCGCGTGCTGAAGCCGGGCGGCAAGCTGCTGGTTTTGGAATTTTCCAAAGTATGGGAGCCGCTGAAAAAGCCGTATGACGTGTATTCGTTTTCCGTGCTGCCCTGGTTGGGCCAGCGTATCGCGAATGACGCGGAAAGTTACCGCTATCTGGCCGAATCGATCCGCATGCACCCAGATCAGGAGACATTGAAAAAAATGATGCAAGACGCAGGACTGGAACGCGTCACGTATTTCAATTTGACGGCGGGCGTAGCCGCCCTGCACACAGGAATTAAACTTTAGGAGCTCCGCATGAAAAAATTCTTTATCGTATTGATGGTGGTGGTCAGTGCATTGTCGATTACCGTATCCGAGGCCGAAGCCAGGCGTCTGGGCGGCGGCGGTTCATTCGGTAGGCAATCGCAAAGCCTGAGCCGCTCTCCGGTCCGGGCACCGAGCCAAGGCGCAATCCCGGCGAGCCGTGCCGCACCTCCCGCTGCAGCGCCGCAAACGCCTCTGTCGAGACCGGCCAGCCCGTGGAAAGGCATTGTGGGCGGCGCCTTGCTTGGTTTGGGACTGGGCGCGTTGATGTCGCACTTCGGCTTTGGCGGCGCAATGGGCGGCATGTTCGGGTCGATCCTGATGATTGCATTGCTGGCGATGGCTGCGATGTTCATCATTCGCATGTTCCGCCGCAAGAGCGACGACAACGTGCCCGCCCATGCGGGTGGATATCCATCCGTTTCCAGCTACACGCCGGAGATCGGATCGCGCATCGAACCGACTAACGCACAACCCGCCGCGCTGCAAACCGTGCCGGCGGCCACAGCTGCCAATGCCGCACCCGGCGTGCCGGCCGATTTCAACGCGCCGGCATTCCTGCGCAATGCAAAAACCTATTTTATCCGCCTGCAAGCCGCATGGGATCGGGCAGATGTGAATGACATCCGCGAGTTCACGACGCCGGAAATGTTTGCCGAACTGAGGATGCAATTACAGGAACGCGGTGCATCGCCGAACAACACCGACGTGGTGACACTGGATGCCGAATTGCTGGGCGTTGAAACGGTGAGCGAACAGTACCTCGCCAGCGTGAAGTTCTTTGGTCTGATCAAGGAAGCTGAAAATGCGCCGGCCGAACAGTTCACCGAAGTCTGGAACCTGTCCAAACCGTTGTCCGGACAAGGCGGCTGGGTTCTGGCGGGGATTCAACAATTATCCTGAGCCGGATGAAATAAGTTTCTCCAAGCTGGTAAACTCGATGCCGCCCGTGAATTGTCACGGGCGGTTTTTATTTTCTGTCAGATGACGCCTCCTTCTCTTGCCTCCGTATTGCCCGCCACAATCAACCATTTGCTGGCGCAGGAACCATGGGCGCGCACCAAGCTTGCGCTACACGCCGGCAAGGTAGCGTGCATGGATGCCGGCCTGGTCGCTGTGCGGCTGAAAGTCACGCCGGACGGCTTGGTGGAAACCGCTAACACCGACGATCCAGCAAACGTGACGATCCGTGCCCAATTGTCGGATATACCGCTGATCATGCAAAATCGCGAGCGCGCGTTTTCATACGTAAAAGTGGAGGGCGACGCAGATTTTGCCAATACGATTTCGCAATTGAGCCAATCGCTGCGCTGGGAAGCGGAAGACGATTTGAGCAAATGGGTCGGTGATATCGCCGCCAATCGCATCGTGGCCGGTGCCAGAGCCGTATTCGATACCGCCAAGTCAACGCAGCAGAAGCTGGCTGAAAATGTCGCCGAATATTTCCTAGAAGAGAACCCGATGCTGATACGCCCGCAGGCCGTTGCTGACTTTGGCAGTGACGTGACGAAGCTTCGCGACGATATCGAACGGCTCACCAAGCGGATCGAGAAGTTGGAAAGCCGCGCCAAATGATATTGAAATTTCTGCGCGTCTTGAAAATTGCCCAAGTCGCGATCCGCTACGGCTTGGACGACATTGCCATGTCCGGTCTTGCCATTCCGCGCATTGCAAAACTGATTGATCGACTGACCTTCTGGCGCGACATTTCGGCGCCGCGCGGCGTGCGTTTGCGCAAGGCCTTGGAAGACCTTGGGCCGATTTTCGTGAAGTTCGGGCAGGTGCTGTCGACACGCCGCGATTTGCTGCCGATGGATATTGCCGACGAACTGGCGAAGTTGCAAGACCGTGTGCCGCCGTTCGACCCCGACCTCGCGATCGCGCAAATCAAAAAATCGCTCGGCGCGCATCCGAGCGATTTGTTCGCGCATTTCGAGCGCAATCCGATCGCGTCGGCATCAATTGCGCAAGTCCATTTTGCAGTTTTGAAGGATGGCAAGGAAGTTGCGGTCAAGGTGCTGCGGCCCGGCATGAAAAAATCAATTGACGAAGACGTCGCGTTGATGCATATCGCGGCCGGCTGGGTAGAGCGCTTGTGGGCCGATGGGAAGCGATTGAAGCCGCGCGAAGTGGTTGCCGAGTTCGACAAGTATTTGCATGATGAACTGGATTTAATGCGCGAAGCGGCCAATGGCAGCCAGTTGCGCCGCAATTTTGCGCAATCCGGGATGCTGGCAGTGCCGGAAATGTTTTGGGATTACTGCTCGAATAGCGTGATCGTGATGGAGCGTATGCGTGGCATCCCGATTTCGCAAATCGACCGGTTGGTCGCCGAAGGCATTGATTTGAAAAAGTTGTCGCGCGACGGTGTCGAGATTTTCTTTACGCAGGTATTTCGCGATGGCTTCTTTCACGCCGATATGCACCCCGGCAATGTCATGGTGTCAATCGAGCCGGCAACTTTCGGCCAATATATTGCGCTCGATTTCGGCATCGTCGGCACCTTGACCGACTTTGACAAGGATTATCTGTCGCAGAATTTTCTCGCGTTTTTCCGGCGCGATTACAAGCGGGTTGCGGAGGCGCATATCGAGTCTGGCTGGGCGCCGAAAGAGACACGCGTCGATGAATTGGAATCGGCCGTGCGCGCCTGCTGCGAGCCAATTTTCGATCGGCCGCTGCGCGATATCTCGTTCGGCCAGGTATTGCTGCGGCTGTTCCAGACCTCGCGCCGTTTCAACGTCGAAGTACAGCCGCAACTGGTGTTGTTGCAAAAGACCTTGCTCAACATCGAAGGGTTGGGGCGCCAACTCGACCCCGACCTGGATCTCTGGAAAACGGCGAAGCCCTATCTGGAACGCTGGATGGAAGAGCAGGTCGGCTGGCGCGGCTTGCTCGAACGTTTCAAGGCCGAAGCGCCGCGCTACAACCAGTTGCTGCCGCAATTACCGCGTCTGGCACACCAGGCGCTGACACAAGCTGCGCAGCCGCATCAAGAAAATAACCAATTGCTCAAACACCTGCTGGAAGAACAGCGGCGCACTAATCGGATGCTGGGCTTTGCCATTTATTTCGGCGGCGGTTTGATCGGCGGCGTGGTGTTGGTCCAGTTGTTTCTGCGTTGGTACTTTATTCTCGGGTAGTAGATGAAGGATAGGCCGGCCACCGGTTCCATTCCATCAACGTATTTACCGGGAAAGCGCGCAAAACCAGTTGTAATTTCCACACGGAATTTTTTGTGGGAGCGGGCCTTGCCCGCGATAGGTGGTAACCCATGCAAGCTATCGCGGGCAAGGCCCGCTCCTACAAATTCACCGTTTCTTTTGCATGACTACTTAGCAGCTATAATCGCGAAAATTTATCAGGAGAAACGCATGAGTGCTTTGGTTGGTTTCGTCATACTCTATTTGGTCGTGTCGATTGCGATCGGCCTGTTTGCCGCCACCCGCGTCAAGAATGCAGGCGACTACGTGGTGGCTGGTCGTTCATTGCCGCTTTATATCGTGATCGCAACCGTGTTCGCGACTTGGTTCGGTTCTGAGACCGTGTTGGGGATTTCCGCCAAATTCGTGAAAGACGGGCTAAGCGGCGTCATCGAAGACCCATTCGGTTCCAGCATGTGCCTGATCCTGGTCGGTCTGTTCTTCGCGCGCAAGCTGTACCGGATGAATTTGATGACCATTGGCGCCTATTACCGCCAGCGTTATAACCGCACTATCGAGATCATGGTGTCGATCTGCATCGTCATTTCCTATCTCGGCTGGGTGTCGGCACAGATCACGGCCTTGGGACTGGTATTCAATATATTGTCGCAAGGCTCGATTTCACTTCCAATCGGCATGATCATCGGTGCATCCATCGTGCTGCTGTATACGTTGTTCGGCGGCATGTGGTCGGTAGCGTTGACGGACTTCTTCCAGATGACAATCATTGTTGCCGGCTTGCTCTACATCGCTTACGTGGTGTCCGGCATGGCCGGTGGTGCGGATAAAGTGGTGGCGCACGCAGCGGCGGCGGGCAAATTCGAGTTTGCGCCGGCATTGACATCGAAAGACATCCTCGCATTTGTCGCCGCATGGGTGACGATGATGTTCGGTTCCATCCCTCAGCAGGACGTGTTTCAGCGCGTGATGTCAGCCAAAAGCGAAAACACCGGCGTGATCGGGTCGATTGCTGGTGGTTCGCTCTATTTCCTGTTTGCGTTCATTCCAATGTTCCTGGCGTATTCGGCGTCGTTGATCGATCCCAAGATGGTCGCGTCGTTGATCGACACGGATGCACAAATGATTTTGCCAACGCTCATTCTCAACAACATGCCTTTGTTCGCCCAAGTCATGTTTTTCGGCGCCTTATTGTCGGCGATCATGTCGACCGCCAGTGGCACGCTGCTGGCGCCAAGCATTACCCTGACTGAAAATGTATTGCGTGAATTTTTCCCGATGAGTGACAAGCAATTGTTGTTGACGACGCGTATCGTGGTGGTGTGCTTTGCGCTTGTCGTTACGGCATTTGCGCTGATGTCCCAAGGCATGGCAATTTACGACATGGTGGGTAATGCCTACAAAGTAACGCTGGTGGCTGCTTTTGTGCCGCTGGTCATAGGGCTTTATTGGAAGCGTGCCACTGCACAAGGCGCGTTGTTTGCAGTTATTGGCGGATTAACTTCCTGGTTGCTGATGGAACAATTCGGTGGTGAATCGATCTGGCCACCGCAATTAGCAGGCTTGCTGGTCAGTTTTGGAGGAATGATCGTTGGATCACTGATTCCGCAACATGTTGGTAAAGTAGTTACGGCCTGATCTTCAGTGCGCTTGTGGGCTGTTGATCAACGGATAATCCTCTGAAAATAGGCGAAAAAAACCTTTATAATTCAGGGCTTTGTATGATTTTTGCGGGAATTTTTCATGCCAATTTATGCTTATCGTTGTGACGCGTGTGGTTTTGCCAAGGATGTACTTCAGAAAGTATCGGATGCGCAGTTGACTGAGTGTCCATCCTGCGGCAAATCCGCATTTAAAAAGCAATTGACTGCTGCCGGCTTTCAACTCAAGGGTAGCGGTTGGTATGTGACCGATTTCCGCGGTGGCGCTGGTGCTACCGCAGCTGCAGCCCCGGCCACGACATCTGCCGATGCAATGCCTGCCGCCCCAGCTGCCAGCAGCGCATCGGGGACGAGTACCGCCGATACGTCCGGCAAGACGCCATCGACTACCTGACGCGAACACCGATTGATTGAATAAAAGCGACCTTGTTTGCATAGGTTGTTTGAAGAGTGAAGACGATGCGCAAATATTTCATTACTGGCTTGCTGATTCTGGTTCCCTTGGCGATCACGTTGTGGGTACTCAATTTGATCATCAGTACGATGGATCAGTCCTTACTGCTGCTGCCGGCGCAATGGCGACCGGAGGCGCTGTTCGGCTTCTACATTCCGGGCTTGGGCACTATTCTGACGCTGTTGATTGTTTTGCTGACCGGACTGGCGACGCGTAACTTTGTGGGTACGCAAGTCGTTTATTTATGGGAATCGTTGTTGATCCGGATTCCGGTGGTCAAGTCGATTTACTCTAGCGTCAAGCAAGTGTCCGATACGCTATTTTCATCGTCGGGCAACGCATTCCGCAAAGCAATGCTGGTGCAATACCCGCGTGAAGGTTCATGGACTATTGCGTTTTTGACCGGCGTGCCGGGAGGCGATGTCAAAAATCATCTACAGGGCGATTACATCAGCGTCTATGTGCCGACCACGCCGAATCCGACCTCCGGTTTCTTTCTGATGATGCCGCGCGCAGACGCCATCGAACTCGACATGAGCGTCGATGCGGCATTGAAATACATCGTGTCGATGGGCGTCGTTGCGCCGGAATATTTCGATAAGAATTTGAATGTCGTTTCTGTGAACGCGACGATATAACACTGCGATACCGGATCCGGCGACCAACCGAATCCATGCCAAACAAAAAACTGGAACTGGAACCTGAACATGTCTATGCGAACTCATTACTGCGGCCTCACCACTGAGGCGCTTCTCGGCCAAACTGTCAGTCTGTGCGGCTGGGTGCACCGTCGGCGCGATCACGGCGGCGTCATCTTCATCGATCTGCGCGATCGTGAAGGATTGGTGCAGGTTGTCTGCGACCCGGACCGCGCCGAGGTCTTTTCGGCGGCGGAAGCGGTGCGTAATGAGTTCTGCCTGCGCATCACTGGCGTCGTGCGCAATCGCCCGGAGGGCACGACCAATGCCAATCTCGCGTCCGGCAAGATTGAAGTGCTGTGTCAGCAACTGGAGGTGTTGAACCCGTCGGTAACGCCACCGTTCCAGCTCGACGACGACAATCTTTCCGAAACTACACGCCTGACGCATCGCGTACTCGATTTGCGCCGTCCGCAAATGCAGAACAACCTGCGCCTGCGTTACAGGGTCACGATGGAAGTGCGCAAGTTCCTCGACCAAAATGGCTTCATCGATATCGAAACGCCGATGCTGACCAAGTCGACCCCGGAAGGCGCGCGCGACTATCTGGTGCCATCGCGCGTCAACGCCGGCAATTTCTTTGCGTTGCCGCAATCGCCGCAGTTGTTCAAGCAGTTGCTGATGGTCGCCAACTTCGATCGTTATTATCAGATCACCAAGTGCTTCCGCGATGAGGATTTGCGCGCCGACCGCCAGCCCGAATTCACGCAGATCGACTGCGAAACCTCCTTCATGTCCGAACAGGAAATCCGCGACATGTTCGAAGGCATGATCCGCCTGGTGTTCAAGAACACGCTCAACATCGATTTGCCGAATCCGTTCCCGGTGATGGATTTCGCGACGGCGATGGGCATGTATGGTTCCGACAAGCCCGACATGCGCGTGAAGCTGCAATTCACCGACCTGACTGCAGTGATGAGGGATGTCGAGTTCAAGGTGTTTTCAGGTGCGGCCAACATGGAAGGCGGCCGGGTGGTCGGCTTGCGCGTACCGGCCGGCGGCGCGATGCCGCGCTCCGAAATCGACGCGTACACGCAGTTCGTCGCGATCTACGGCGCCAAGGGCTTGGCTTACATCAAGGTGAATGAAAAAGCGAAAGGCCGTGACGGCCTGCAATCGCCGATCGTCAAGAATCTGCACGACGCGGCATTGGCACAAATCATCGAGCAAACCGGCGCGCAGGATGGGGATCTGATTTTCTTCGGTGCCGACAAGGCCAAGGTAGTCAACGATGCGATCGGCGCGTTGCGCGTGAAAATCGGCCATTCCGACTTCGGCAAGAAGAACGGCCTGTTCGAAGAGACATGGAAGCCGCTGTGGGTGATCGACTTCCCGATGTTCGAATACGACGAAGACAACCAGCGCTGGTCGGCCACGCACCATCCGTTCACGGCACCGAAAGATGGGCATGAAGACTTGATGGAAACCGATCCCGGCAAGTGCATCGCGAAAGCGTATGACATGGTGTTGAACGGATGGGAATTGGGCGGCGGCTCGGTCCGTATTCATCGTGCCGAGGTGCAAAGCAAGGTGTTTCGCGCCCTCAAGATCAGTGCCGAAGAAGCGCAACTCAAATTCGGCTTTCTGCTCGACGCGCTGCAATATGGCGCGCCGCCGCACGGTGGCCTCGCGTTCGGTCTCGACCGCATCGTCACAATGATGACCGGTGCCGAATCGATCCGTGATGTGATCGCGTTCCCGAAAACCCAGCGCGCGCAATGCCTGCTGACGCAAGCGCCGTCTGAAGTGGACGAGAAACAATTGCGCGAATTGCATATCCGCTTGCGCAATGTCGAGCCGGCGGTGAAGGCATAAGTTTCCATGCTTTACGGCATAGAGCGGTTTGCGGCTCGATGTAAGGGGCCAATCTCGGGCCAGCGGTGCTCGGTGTCCCTCACGTACACGTGCGCTCCTCGGCCCGACCTTGGGTCCCAT
>CBINHE010000101.1:0-14223 GCA_966250375.1 uncultured Oxalobacteraceae bacterium | reverse complement strand
CAGCAAACGCTTGAAGGCCGGATGGAATGTTAATTACCTGAGCACGTTACTTGGGTTGCCGAGCTGAGGCTTCATGCGATTGCCCTGCAGAATAATTAATTCACTTTTGAAGTGGAAATGGAATCAGTATAATTGTGCGTTCATGGCATGATCGGTCGGCACCAGCGCTATGCGTTGTAGTCTTTGGGAAATCCCTTGATCTTGATGACTTGGCTGGCCATTAACTCTTCAATGTCAATGTAACGGAAACTCAGCGAAAATCGAAAGTAGAGCCACACCATAGGACTAATGATTACTGCGCGAGCCCATAGCGCAATCCACGGTACATAGTGGAATTTTGCATCCTGGGGTTCTACGCAATCTAGCAACATGCGTTAAGTTGACAGTATCCCGGCAATGCGTCTGTGGTTACCGGTTGGTATGCAAGGCAAGGCCGCCTTGCCGATGTTCTTCCACTAGGCAAAGCACGGCCTTGGACTGGTAATTCCGGGCCAGGGAATTCAACTGGTTGACAAAGGGGGCATAGCGCTCGTCCAGCTTGACCAGCCGATCGGCCAGCGCCATGATCTCGTGCATGTTTCCCAGTTTGGCCAGCCGATGCAGCACTTCCATCTCTTCCGCCGGCGGCGTCACGATGGCCTCCGCTTCAGGTGGCGACTCCGCTTTCGCTAGGCTATAGGTCCACTCCAACTGCAACAGTCTTGCCATCTGGTCCAGCAGCTTATCCGCGTCGAGCGGTTTGGGAAGAAAGGCATTCATCCCGGCCGCCAGGCTTTGCTCGCTGTCGCCGGTTGACACGCTGGCCGACATTGCGATGATCGGCACTTCCTGCAACGCTTCCAATTGGCGCAGGCGGCGTGTGGCTGCCAGCCCATCCAGCTCCGGCATGGCGATGTCCATCAGGATCAGATCCGGTCGCAGGCGTTGCGCAGTCCCCACCCCCTCGCGGCCGTTGGCCGCCTCGGCCACCTCGAAGCCAAGCGGCGTCAGCAGATTGGTCACCACTGCCCGGTTCTCGGCGATATCATCCACCACTAGGACCTTTTTGCGCGGCCCCGCATAGCCGGTCACGGTCCTGGATGCCACCACGGCCGTTGCCGCCTGCACCGGCTGCGCCTGTACCTCGAAGCGGAACGTGCTGCCCTGGCCAAGCCGGCTCTCGAGCGTGATTTCGCCGCCCATCAGGCGCACATATTGCTGGCTGATCGCCAAGCCCAGACCGGTGCCGGCAAGACGTCGCTGCATATCGCCGGCTTGCTCGAACGGCTCGAAGATGGCCTTCAATTGATCGACGGCAATGCCGATGCCGGTGTCCTGCACTTCAAAGCATAGCCGGGCCGGTGCTGCAAAGCGCACCCGCAGCATGACCCGGCCGCAGTCGGTGAACTTGACGGCATTGGATAACAGGTTGAGCAAGATCTGGCGCAGCCGCTTCTCGTCGGCCCGGATCCACGATGGCAGGTCGGGAGCGAGGTCGCACACTAGCTCCAGCCCCTTTTGCGTCACCTTCACGCCGACAATCTCGGCGATGGTCTGCACGAACCGGGAAAGCGGGATGTCTACCGGGTAGAGTTCCATCTTGCCGGCTTCGATCTTGGCCAAGTCCAGGATATCGTTGATGAGGGTGAGCAAATGTTCGCCGCTCTTGCGGATGACGTTCACCCCCGCAAGCTGCCGTTCGCCCAGCACCGGGTCGCGTTCCAAGATCTGGGCATAGCCGAGGATGCCGTTGAGCGGTGTGCGCAGTTCATGGCTCATGTTGGCCAGGAAGACGCTCTTGGCGCGGTTGGCTGCTTCCGCGACATGCCGCGCTTCACGTTCTGCCTCGGCCCGCTTGCGCTCAGACAGATCCAGCACAAAGGCCACACCGGTTTCCTGGGATTGCTCGAACAAGGTGACGCCGATAAGCACCGGGATGCGAGTGCCATCCTTGCGGGTGAATTCCTTTTCGAATGGCGTGACGCTGCCGGTACGCTTGAGTTCCTCGACGATGCGTGCATCGGTCTCGCAGTATTCCAGCGGCGTGATCTCGGCCCATTGCAGTGCCCCGGACTTCAAATCGTCCCTCGAATAACCTGTCATGCGCAGGAACGCGTCGTTGGCGTCGGCAATGCTGCCTTGCAAGTCCCAGAAAAAGATACCAATGATGTTGGACTCGACCAGACGCCGGATACGAGCATGGCTATCGCGCACATCGGCATAAAGCCGAGCATTGTCGAGTGAGATGGCGGCTTGGGACGCCAGCAATTCCAGCACCTGGACTCGCTCGGGCGTGAAGGCATGGGGGACCAGTCTGTTTTCCAGGTACAGCAGGCCGACCAAGGCCGATTGGCGCAGGATCGGCAAGCACAGCACGGACTGGGGATGCTGTTGTGCAAAGTACGGGTCGGTTGCAAACGGGTGCGGTACTGAAGTCTCCATCAGCAGCACCGGCTCCCGGCTGCGCCGGACATACTGGAGAATGGCCAGGGGCAACTTCCCCTGCGCCAGCGGTTGCCTGGCATGCCGGTGCACCTGTACATCCTGCTGCTCGACTTGGGCCTCAGCCATCAGCACCAGATCGTCATCCGAAGTCAGCAGCAGGTAGCCGGTCTGCGCGCCAGCATTTTCGAGCACGAGACGCATGAGGGTGTCGATCAGCTCGTCGAGCAGGATCTGGCCGGAAATGGCTTGCGAAGCCTTGGCCACTGACAGCAGATCGAGCCGGGTCTCGCCTTCGGCCGGCACGGTCGCGGCGCGCTCGGTACGCCCGCGTAACTGCGGGTACTGCTTTTCGAGTTGCTTCACCTTGCCTGCCGCACCCCACTGGGCATAGCAAGCGCGCGCCTGTTCCATGTATGCATTGCCAGGAAGAGTAAGCCCGCGTGCCAGATAGAACCGAGCGGCGCATTCGCTGGCAATGGCTTCGTTCTGCACGAAGCCATTGTCGTGCGCCGAGCGGATGGCCTGCTCGTACAAATGCTCGGCATCGAGCTTCCGATCTTCGATCCGGGCGATCTCGGCGGTGACGAGTGCGGCGCGGTTCTCAAAATTTTCGGGGCAGTTCTTGGCCCAGGCCTGTAGCTGCATGTGATGGGCAGTCAGCGCCTCGACATGCTTCTGGCTTGACGCGACGGAATCGCAGGATGCGGCGTGGGAAAGGGCAGCATAAAAGTGATACTCTGCCGTTTCCAGAGATCCGCGTAATATCCTCACTAGCCGGTCTGCTCTTTCCGCGGCACCTATCGCACATCCATAATCGCCGGCAAAAAAGCGCGCCTGCAGCTTGCGGACCCAATAGCAGCCCTCGGCCCACGCCAAACCCGGATTACTGGCGAAACGATGCTCCACCTGCAGCTCGTCAAATTGCTCATCGTTAAAAGAACCGAATTCAGCCGTTAAGCCGCGGAGCATCCGGATAAATCCGAGCTGTGTAACGATGGTGTCAATAACGAAACCGAACTGCATCTTCTGCGCAAACGCGAGGCCGTGCTCGGCTTCACGCTGCACCTCGATGAGCGGATCGCCCGCCGCAAGCAGGTTCGCGTTCAGGTTGTTGCAGCAGTACCCCGCATAAGTAAGGTCGCCGCTCTGGTTTGCGGCATCGAACGCGCGACGCAGCAGATCACGGCCAGCCAGGAAATGCCTGCTCCATATCATGAGGTGAGCCCCGGAGAGCAAATAGATCCTGGCTTGGAACCGCCTTAGCCCGCGTTGTTCGACCAGTTTGCAGCCGAGGTCGCCTAATCGAAATCCGGTCTGGTGGTCACCGAAACGCGGTTCGGCCCCCATGGCAAGCGACATGCCAAGCCATTCATAGGCGTAGCACGAACTGTCGCAGTTGCCATGTTCGAGGCTGAGGTTCACCGCCCTGCAGGCCGCTAGGAAAGGAAGGTTCGACTCCATAAGCCATGCAGCCGTCACGAGCCTGGTCAGGACATCCAGCGTGGCAAGCAATGCGGGGTCGCTCATCAAAGGCAGCTCGATAAGTTCCTCGATCGTGTGGTTCCCGAGCCGAGACCAGATCTGCTCGTATTCGCGCCGTGCCTCCTCTTGCGTCGGATACAGTGACCAGTCGATGCCTAGCTGCCGGAGGTAGTCGACACAGACGACGATCGCGCGTGAGCCCTCATCGAGCGTCATGTATAACTCCACGCGAAGGCACGCGACGGCTGCTCGCTCGACCGTCCTGACGGCGCGTGTTGACAGCGCCGTCAGGCGCTGCTCCGCTTCCACCAGTGCGTCGGTCAGGAATTCACATTCGGCCCGGTTCAGTTCCAACGCGAAGGGGAGTTCATACTGTCGCTCCCAGCAATCCTCCGCCAGCAGTGCTTCACCAGCGATGAGATAGGCAAGCGCCGAAGCGTAGGCGGTGGAGGTCTTGGCGCGCTTGCCGGCCAGCAGGTTCAGTTCAGCTATCTGCTCCCGCTCTTGCCGCGACTCGACTAGGCTACTGCCACGATTGAGTTGGTTGACGACCTCGAAGATCCTGTCCGCAATCGCCTCAGGGGGCAAGCGGGATGTCAGGAGGCGGCCGATGTTCAGGTGCGTCCTGGTCCGCGATGTCTCGGGAATCAGCAAATAGGCCGCTTCCTGAACCCGGCCGTGGAGGAAGGTGTAGGTCTCCTCCTGCAGATACAGCAGGCCTGCCCGCTCGGCCTCCCACAGCAAGGCGTGGACGGCCTGTGCGGATCGCCCGAGAACGATACCGAGCGTCGCGACGTCGGCGGCATTGCCCAAGCAGGCGAACTGGGCCAAGGCGTCTTGCGTATCCTGTGGCAAACGGGCGAGCTTGCCCACCATCAGGTCCACCACATTGTCGGTATAACCCTTGGCTTGAATGCGCGGCAGGTTCCAACGCCAAGCGCCTTGGTTGACATCAAAGTGCAGCAGTTTCTCCTCAGCCAAGGTGGTCAGGAACTGGCGGGTGAAGAAAGGATTGCCGCTGGTTTTGTCCAATACCAATTGCGCCAGCGGCTGCGCCTCGGCAGACGGGCAATGCATAGACTCGGCAATGAGCTGCGCGACCTCGTCCAGTGCCAGCGGGGTGAGCATGATGCTTTGTACGACCCCGCCCGCCTGACGGATCGCTTCCAGACTGCGCATTAGCGGATGGTTGCCATCGACTTCATTGTCGCGATAAGCCCCGCTCAGCAACAGGTAATGCACGTCAGGATGGGTCGCCAGGTCGACGAGCACGGCCAGTGTTGCCGCATCCACCCATTGCAAGTCGTCAAGGAACAGCACCAGTGGATGTTCTGGCCGGGCGAACACGCCAAGGAAGCGCCGGAACACCAGTTGGAAGCGGCCTTGCGCTTCCAAGGGCGGCAGGTCAGGCACGGGCGGCTGCGGACCAAGGATATGCGCGAGCCGGGGAATGAGATTGACCATGAGCTGGCCGTTGGGTCCCAGCGCTTCGCATAGGGCCTCCCGCCATTGGCCGATGGCAGTCTCGCTTTCGCCCAAGAGCTGGCGCACCAGGCGGTCGAAGGCCTGGGCCAGCGTGGCGTAGGGAGTGTCGCGCTGGTACTGGTCGAATTTGCCGACAAGGAAGTGGCCGCGCCTTTCCATGATCGGCTGTTGCAACTCGTTGACCAGCGCGGATTTCCCCACTCCCGAATAGCCGGTCACCGTGACCAGCATCGGCTGGCCGCTGGTTGCCATCTGTTCGAAGGCTGCCAGCAGCACTGCTCTTTCCCGCTCGCGTCCGTACAGCTTGGGCGAGATCTGGAACCGGTCGGACACGTCTCGCGTGCCGAGCGCAAACGGCGCAATCCCTCCAGGCGCCTGCAATTGGACCAGGCAATGCTCCAGGTCGGCCAGGAGGCCGGCAGCACTCTGGTACCGTTCCTCCGGCACCTTGACCAAGAGCTTCAGCACGAGGTTCGAAACAACCTGGGGAATGTCCGGTACTAGCTGGTGCGGCGGGACAGGCATGCGGGCGAGGTGACAATGCACCCATTCCAGCGGATCGTCCGCCTGGAACGGCAGTTGCCCGGTCAACAGACGATACAGCATGATCCCCAGCGAATAAAAGTCGGTGCGGTAATCGGCCTGGCGATTCATGCGCCCGGTCTGCTCGGGCGAGATATACGCCCAGTCGCCGGCGGCAGCCGGGCGCGTACTTGGCGCGCCCTCGCGCGAAGCGGCCCGGCTCAGGTCCGCCAGTTTCACTTGGACACCGTCACGCGCAAGCAGGAGGTTGGCGGGCCGGATGTCGTGATGCACGATGCCGGCCGCATGAAGCGCTGCCAATGCGCGGGCTAGCTGACTGGCGATGGCGAGCGCCACCGGCAGAGCGAAGCGTTGTTGGCGCGCCAGCACGGCGTCCAGGCCCTCGCCGTCGAAGGGTTCCAGGACCAAGGCCAAGCGTGCGCCATCCTCGTGCAGGGCGAGCGTTTTAAAGATCTCGGGCACATCGAGGACTTGCAGCAAGGCATACTCGTGTCGTAGGCGCAAGCCATCGGCAGCGCTAGAGTTATCGCGATCGGGAAGTTTGAGGAGAACAGGAGTGCCGTCGTGCAGATGCCGGGCGAGGTAGAGCGTGCCGCCGGCCGTCGCGCCCATCTGCTCAATGACCTGGTAGTTGCCTATCTTCATCGGACTACCCTGTCTCAAGGGTTGTGCCGGCGGCAATTTTTCTTTGCTTCTTCCAGCTTTGCATTACCGCGCAGTCAGCCATTGTCTAGTTTGGAAAGTCTCCTTGTCCAGATTGCTACCGCGCGCTTGGATCGGTCATTGTAGCATCATGGCCGATGCACGGCGCTATCCCTGAAACGGCGCTTGAGCGCGATACGCCCGCGCCTCCACTCCCACTCTATGCCGTTTCGAGAACCGGGCTGACCGCCAGGATGGTTCTTGTGATCAACACTTTGGCCGCGTCCCAAACGCTCTCGGAAAACAACGCCGCAAAGACTTACACTCAAATTCTCAAGCGCGGATGGTGCAGCCTGGAATCGATGCAAAGCGCAGTTGTTTTGGCGCAGCATTCATGCCGGGCAAAGTCCTGTGAATGTGTTTTTAAATAACTTTCATTCTATCAAACACTTACGGTGATCTTTACCCTTTTTATGCAAAATTCAGGCTACAAAACTCAGGCTAAATAAATGAATCTTTTCTGTCATGTTCTCTCTCTAAAAGGAGAAAAGGAAAGATGGAGAACAATCATGGCAAAGCTTCTTTCTTATTAGCGACGAGTTAGGAGCGTGCATGAAATAACTTCCCGATTTGGCTTACGCCTGAGAGGTGCATTGCGGCCTTGCGCCTCGCTTGTGTAGCCCTCCGGCATTGTGCTCCGGGCGCCTTACACTGCATCCAGTTAGCCACGTCCAAATCGAGAAGTTATTTTGTACACGTTCATTAGGGGGCAGAAATCAATCAAAATTGATACCGAGGACTTCACGCATTTCGCCCTTTACCGAACGGCAAATCCCATGATCACGGACATTTTTGGCTTGGATGAACGTCCTACGAAAGCCAGAATTGTTGCTGCATACGTCCATCGTGAACTCCATGCCAAGCTGTTAATGCAATTTCCTCAATTTTCAGTACGTCCTCGTCCGAATGTCGGCATACGCACACATTGGCGCAAGCACCTGCGGCAGGAGTGCCAGTGAAGAGTCTGTACTAATGAATACGCTGGATTCCAACAAGGTCTCTCTTGCATTTGGTGGCCTTTTGGCGCTGCGAGATGTGACGCTCTCAGTCAAACAGTCAACCGTGACAGGGTTGATTGGTCCCAATGGCGCTGGCAAGAGCTCGATGATCAATGTGTTAACCGGCTTTTGTGCTCCCACTGCAGGGGAAGTCCGATGCAACGGCATTATTCTGCAAGGCATGTCCTCGTACTCGATTCGCAAGCTCGGAATATCCAGGACATTTCAGGTTGGCAGGTTGTTCCGGGATATGACGGTGCTGGAAAACGTCGCTGCAGCAGGTATGGCATTGGGCTGGAGTTCATCTCGATCTGGCGCCGCTGCGCGCGAAACGCTCAAGCTGCTTGGGATTGAGGCAGCCTCTTCCAGACTCGCTAGCGAACTTTCCTATACAGATCAACGGCGCGCCGGGATTGCGCGTGCACTGGTGGGATATCCCAGCTACTTGCTTCTCGATGAGCCTGCGGCAGGCATGTCGGAACACGAAGTCGAGGCACTCTGCGAAGTTATTCAGAATATCGTGAAGGAACACGGAACCGGCATCTTGCTGATCGAGCATAAATTTCCGATGATTCTGCGCCTTTGCTCGACCACTTACGTACTTGATGGCGGGGAGGTAATCGAATTCGGGAATGCTGATGTCATCCGCCAAAGCGCTCGCCTGCGTGCGGCATATCTGGGAGGTGGTCTTGAGAGCGAGCCTCGCTCAACGGCGAGGGAGGCTTCGGCATGAACGCTGCTGTCAATGTTCGGGACCTGGAAGTTCGTTATGGCCAGTTGATAGCGTTGCGCAACGTTTCGTTCAGCGTGTTGCCCGGACAACGCCTTTTTATTGTCGGCGCCAACGGCGCCGGAAAGTCAACGTTGTTGCGAGCCTTGGCTGGAGCGGCGAAGCCGTCAGGCGGCGAAATACAAATTAACGGCCGGGATACGATCGGACAGTCCCCGGATCGCGTCGTCCGGGCAGGCTACACAATGGTGCCGGAAGGCCGGGATGTGTTTCAGACTTTGACGATCAAGGAAAACTTATTGATCGGTGCGCACCTCATACGCGGTAAAGATCAGATCGCAGAAGACCTTGATTTCGTATTCCAGATGTTTCCAGCACTTCGGGATCGCTGCGATACCCTTGCGGGAGTGTTGTCGGGCGGCCAACAGCAGATGCTGGCAATTGGGCGGGCGCTCATGACCAGAAGCCGGATTGTAGCGCTCGATGAGCCATCACTCGGGCTTGCACCAAAGATCATCGATGAGATTTACATGACGCTCATTCAACTACAAAAACGTAGAGACCTGACATTGCTTATCGCCGAGCAAAGCTATGCCAGGGCGGTCGCGCTTGAAGCCGATATTCACATTTTGCGTGCCGGTCAAATCGCACTTTCAGGGCAGGCATACGCGCTGGAACGTACCGGAGAGCTCGAGCGGGCATACTTCGGATTTTAGGAGAGGGGCAACATTGATTCAGTCATTTGTCGATGCGTTAGCCTTAGGCAGCATTTATGCACTGGCCGCACTGGGTATCGGCTTGATTTTCAGCGTCATGAAGCTGGTCAACTTTGCCCATGGCGACTTTGTCGCAGTAGGCGCATTTTCGCTGCTTGTGCCCTCGACCGAGGGCAGTGCCCGCCTCCTTATGGGTTCTTTTCCTTCGGTGGTACTCGTTCCATGCGTCTTGCTCGTTGGAGCCGCTCTTGCGGTGGCTTCAGAGTTGGTTCTATTCCGCAGGTTACGCGGATATAACCCCTCCGTTCTAATGATCGGCTCCTTTGCGTTAGGGACCGGCATACAGAGTATTCTCCTGATAGTTTATGGCGGACGCCCAATTGCGATCAATCTTTGGCCGTCATTGGCGCAACCCGTCCTGATCATGGGGTTGCGGATCGCAGCCCTGCAATTGGTCACTATTTCGGTCACCGCGCTTTCTCTCGTCATGCTGGTTCTCTTTTTGACTCGTACCCGATTTGGGATTGCCATGCGCGCATCGGCGGAAAACTCGCTGATGGCACAAATGCTTGGTGTGCCTGCCGAGCGCATCGTGCTCGCCGCCTTCGCGCTTAGCGGGTGTCTGGCGGGACTGACCTGCCTTTTGCTCCTGCCGCAGACAGGTGTCGCCGACATCCGAATGGGCGGCACGATCGTGATGATGGCCTTTGTGGCAACCGTAGTGGGCGGGCTTGGCAGTCTGCCAGGCGCGGTTGGAGCCGGATTCCTGCTCGGAGGCGTCAGTGTCCTGCTGCAAACAGTGCTCCCTGCGGACTATCGGCCCTATCGCGATGCGCTGCTTTACCTCGCGGTGATTGGCATATTGCTGGTGCGCCCTGCGGGCCTATTCTCTCGCAAAGTTTTCCAAGGAAGAATCTGATGTCACGTACCGTCATGAATGCCGCGCTGATGGGCTTGATCGCTGCCATCGGCCTGGCCGCGTGGTTGCTAGACTTCCCGGAACTCGCGCGCATTGTCAGCGAGCTATTCATATTAGTCGTACTGGTCGTCGGACTGTATGTCTTCATCGGGAATTCCGGGGTCCTCAGTTTTGGGCATATGGGCTTCATGGCGGTTGGAGCGTACGTCACGGCCTGGGTCACGATGGCGCCGGAAATCAAGCAAAGCAGCCTTACTGCATTACCTGAGTGGCTGCTTGGCATGCAATTGCCAGGACCGCTTGCCATGGCAAGCGCCGCTGTCGCCGGCGCAGCGGTTTCGCTAGCGGCGGGCGCCGTACTGATGCGTCTTGCCGGCGTGTCCGCCTCGATTGCAAGTTTCGCATTCATGGCGATCGTCTACGCATTGACTTCCAACTGGACCGATGGGACCGGTGGAACGGCGTCACTGATTGGCGTTTCGGGGTTCGCTTCCCTTGGCGCGACCGCGTTGACTGCCATGGCAAGCATCATCGTTGCCGGGACTTTCGACGGATCCCGACAGGGAGTCATGTTGCGCGCGACACGTGAAGACGAAGTCGCCGCGATTGCCATCGGCATCAGTCCTTACCGCGTCCGCCTGATTGCATTTGTCCTGAGCGCAGCCGTGGTGGGCGTCGCCGGGTCTTTGCACGCATCATTCGTGGGAGTCGTCAGCCCCGACGCATACTTTGTCGATGCGACCTTTGTGGCGCTGGCGATGTTGGTTATGGGAGGAATGCAGTCACTGGAAGGTGCGGTTCTGGGGCCTATCTTCTTCACCGGCGCGAAGCAAATCCTTCTTGTCCTCGAGCGCGGCGTAAGCATTGGATCGCTGAGTTTGCACATACCCCATGGTACACAAGAGCTCGCAATCGCAGTACTCATCTGCTGCCTCCTGATTTATCGACCGCAGGGCCTCATGTCCGGCGTCGCGCGCAGCCTCGCCCTGAAGAGGTCTTGATTGTTTTCCGCCAGGAATTGTTCTTCAAGACCACGCTATGAAAGGTTTAAGAATGAATCGTCAACTCAGATACATCCTCGCGTTTTTCGTACTGTGTGTACTGTTCGTGTTGGGGAGTTCGGTCGCAAGGGCGGAGGAGCCAATCAAGCTTGGTTTCGCAATGGCCCAATCGGGGTGGATGCAAGTTTACGACGAGCATGCCTATCGCGGCGCCATGGTGAAAGTGGAGGAGTTGAACCGTGCCGGTGGATTGCTAGGCCGCAAGATCGAAACTCTCAGGCGGGATACGAAGACGGACCGGGCCGAGGGTGTCAAGGCCGGCCAGGCATTGCTAGACGATGGTGTGGTTATGTTGATGGTCAGCGGCGATTACAACATGGGCGCTCCGATTGCGCTTGCCGCCCAGAAAGTTGGCACGATCTCGTTCTTTGCAGCAGCCGAGGACGTAAAGGCCGGACTGCAGGGCGTAGGACCGCTTTCCTTCAATGCAGCCACCAGCAATGCGGTTGCAGTTGCTGGCACGCTCGGGGAATGGGCCTATAACATCTTGAAGGTACGGCATCCATACTTGCTTTTGGACACGACGATTGACTATAACAAGGCCACGTGTCGTGGATTTGAGTGGATCTTCGGGCAGTATGCCGATGCAAAGCCAGTCGGTAGCGACACATTCAAGAATGCCGATCCTTCGATCGCCTCCCAGATCACTCGGATTAAATCACTTCCGACACCGCCGGATGCAATTGCGCTTTGTTCGTATGTTCCTGGTGCGGCAACTGCGATTCGTCAGCTGCGGGCAGCGGGGTTAGACATGCCCATCTTGGCAGATGATGCACTCGACGGAACGTTCTGGCATGACGCGGTGCCGGGTCTGTCCAAAGTTTTTATCGCCGTACAGGGATCGGTTCGTGGCGATGATCCTCGCCCGTCGGTCAACGCTTTCTCGGAGAACTACAAGCGTATGTTTGGCGTAGCTCCCGATCAGCAAACGGCGATTAGTGGATATGTTGCCATCGATCTTTGGGCGCGCGCAGTGACAAAGGCAAAGAGCTTTGATGCGCAAAAGGTGAAAGAGGCGCTCGAATCGTTCCAAGGAGCGAAGGTGCTGACGAATGCGCGTACCTTCACTAGCAAGCTCCATATTACAAATCAGCCCGACCTTCTCATTCAAGAAGCTAGTGCTGGACAGCAAAAGACTCTTGGGTTCTGGAAGTTGAGCAAAGAAGTGCCACTATCTGTCCTCACGGCGCGATAACAAAGTTAAGGGGGGCAGCGATGTATTATGATCTTTCCGGCCTCGACACGCAGGCATGCTACAAGCTCATGGCATCCACAATCGTGCCACGGCCGATTGCGCTTGTTGTCATGCAAGCCAGGACGGCATTAGTGAATGCTGCACCATATTCGTTTTTCAATATGCTGACGTTCGATCCGCACTTAGTTGCGCTGGGAATCAGGGCTGTTAAGTTTTCGTGATTTTGGCAGCGTCGGCGAATCCCTCCGCTTCCACTCTCCTCTGATGCATCTCAATCACGGCAGTAGAAAATGCCATGAGAATCGGAGAACTTAGGGGGTATTTTCTTTTCATGAAATCGCCTTAACAGCTCTGCTCTGAGAATCAACTTCCCACAGCCCTATTCATCGAAAGACACTGCCGTGAATATACGTGCCAGCAGGGAGTTCTTCAAGAGAGGAAACGTGAAAACGAAATTTAACAAAAAGTGGGCGGCAATACCATTGGCGACGGTATTCGTGGCGGGCGCGGTGCAGGCGCAATCGAGCGTCACCATCTCCGGACTACTTGACGTTGGGGTCTATCGAGACACCAATAAAGCCTGGAATGTGGGATCGATTCAGCCTAGCTACCTCGCCTTCAGCGGTAAGGAAGATCTCGGGGGCGGTCTGTCCGCAACGTTCAGACTCAGTACTCGCTTCGAACCCGACACTGGCACAACCGAGCTTACCGGCAAGCCGTTCTGGCACGACGAGTCGACGGTAGGATTAAAGGGCAACTTCGGCTCGATCCAGATGGGGCGGCGTTTCGATGCCATTTACAGATACACCTATCAGTTCGATCCCTGGATCTATTACGATCGTCTTGCGTCGCTCGCCTGGGATTTGTGGGCCTACAATTATCCATCTGATCCGCATGCGAACAGTGGAGGGCCAGACTACGGTCGCCTAAACAATGGCATTTTCTACGACTCCCCGACCTTCCATGGCGTCACATTGCACCTGAGCGGATCGCCGGAAACTGCTCCGGGTGACAACAACAAGCCGCTCGCCGGATCACTGACATACACCGGGGAGTCGATGGCGGCCATGGTTGGACACGGACGTAACAGTGCAGGCAGCACTGACTACTTTCTCGGCTTGAAGGTTATGTTCGCCGATTTTGACGTCATGGGTGTGTACGACCAAAGCGAAGCAGGCTCTTCCAAGGCCAAGACGTTCACCGCTGGCGCTAGCTACCGCTTGGGCGCGACGACGTTGCGCGCCGGTTGGGGGCAGGTGGATGTCAACGGCGTCAAGGCCGAGAAAATTGTGTCGGGCAGCGTCCTTTATTCACTTTCCAAGCGAACCAGCTTGTATGTAGACCTTGCGCGCAAGGACTTCGTTGACAGTTCGGCGAACCTCTACGGCGTAGGTCTCGCCCACAGTTTCTGATTGACCCGCGGCCGCGCCATGCAACACGCGGCTGCGTTTCGGGCGGTGTGACACGAATCAAACATCCCAAGCTCAAGTCGTATCTTGGAGTTTGAATATTTATCGAGAATTTTTTTACAAAGCGATCAAGCATGAATGCTGTAGAACACAAGGTCGCTATTCACGAACTGCTCAGTGAATATTGTGACGACAAGGGCTACATCGGCAAGGCGCTGCATGCCAAGTTGCTGGCCAAGGGCGTGGAGTTGATCACCAAGGTACGCAAGAACATGAAACCGGTCTGGCGCAGCCCGTTCGATCAAACCATCCTCAAGCGCCATTCGCTGATTGAAACCGTGATGCCGAACAAGCCCTGCCTTCCAGTACGAACCGGTGCACAAGACGGGTGCGACGCGGACCTTATCCCGAACTGAGGTTAAATCTTATGTAGCACTGCACGCACAGCCGACCGCAAGTTAGAATTCGCTCCGTCTTTCGTCAGAAAAGGATGGCGAAATAACTTACTGAGTATTTAGGAGGTGACTGACAAACCCTGAACTGAGCCGCAATCTGCCGT
>CBINHE010000100.1:0-14870 GCA_966250375.1 uncultured Oxalobacteraceae bacterium | reverse complement strand
CCCCCACAGCCGCCGCCTCTGCCGCCCCCGCCCCTTATTACGGTGTTGAAAACGGTCGCATGGCGATCGACGGGGCCTTTTTTAAGGCTCGCCAGGAGCAATAAAGCGCCTGTAGCCGCCGCCGCATATAACAGGGGTTTAGGGTTGTCTCTCACGCTTTTTACCGCGTGTGCCACGCCGCTTGTCACTCGTTCTTTCCCATGTCGTAGACTCTCCCACTGCTTGGTCCAGGTTGGGCGCTGGTTTTGAATGGCATTGGCTGGATGAGGTTGCGCATTCTCTTGGGGAGCGAGTGGGGCTGCATCATCGTCAATCTCTATGGCGACATGTTGAGCAGGCTGAATATATTGAAAAGATGCTGCGCTATTAATATTATTCATCCGAATAAATTCCATTAAATAAAGATTTATAAGTTGTTCCCCGGCAAAGCCCTGAGGTTGCCTGCACTAGAGGCATGCCCTTGGCTTCCTTCCCCCTGCGTTTCGCGAAACCTGCCCCGCTCCGTCTGCGGCAAGGACGCCAAGGGTATCGCTAACGTTGCGAATAAATTCCCAGCGGAAAGCTTGGGGATGTATTCATGGAGAGTCCTGCACCTTACTGCTGGTGCGGCAAGACACCGCTATATTCGTCAATATAGGGATAATCGGAGGAACTCTGGATAAGTGCCGCATGCGGCAATACGGTTCCAAATTTTCACCAAATATTTAGCGCCTGCCAGTTTGCAAATCTTTTTCAATTCTTACTGGCCGCCTGTTGAGCGCTCTTCAGCCCATCTTGCATTCAGAACTTAAAAAGTTTAAATATGGAATACCGAATCGCAATACCTCATACCCCATGAAAATTCAGATCGCCTCCGACCTGCACCTCGAATTTCTGGAAGACCGCTTTCCCCACTACCGCATCGTCGAACCCACCGATGCTGACGTACTGGTGATCGCTGGCGATATCCATCTCGCCACCCGCGCGATTGCCGCGTTCGCCGATTGGCCTGTGCCAGTCATGTATGTGCATGGCAACCATGAGCTATATAACGGGCAACCTGACGAAGCGATCAAGAACCTGCGCACGGCATCGGTCGGCAGCAATGTGCACTTTCTCGAACACGATGCCTGCGTGTTGAACGGTGTGCGCTTTCTCGGCTGCTGCCTGTGGACCGACTATCGCTTGTATCCGGGCAAGGAGCCGGCAGCGATGCGCGAATGCGAGCGGACCCTCGCCGATCATCGCGCCATTCATACCCGGCAGGGATTGTTCACCGCGCAGGATGCGCTGCAACGCCACCGACAATCACGCGACTGGCTGGAGGCGCAATTGCAGGAAGATTTCATCGGTCCGACCGTCGTCGTCACGCACCACGCGCCGCATCCGAAGTCCATCCATCCGCGTTACGCGGGTTCGCTGCTCAATGCCGGGTTTGCCAGCGATTTGACGCCGCTGGTTGAGCGGGCAGACTTGTGGATTCACGGGCATGTGCATGACAGTTTTGATTATCAGGTGGCGGGGACGCGGGTAGTGGCGAATCCGCGCGGGTATGCGAGGAATCGGCTCGCGGCGCAATCACCGGAGCAGCTTGAATGGGAAAATGAGGCGTTTAATGCGGGGCTGGTGGTGGAGGTCGAGTAGCAATGGAATCGAGTCTGGAACGCGAGGTTCCTGAATTTAAATTGACTCTGCCCCCCGTACACCCCTGACCCCGCACACCAATTGGCTACGCAGCGCGTAGCCATTTCCGCATTGCGCTGATAAATATCTGAAGCATATTGGTCAACAATAATCGGATCTGCTCCCATCGATATGGAGTGCGTCAACAGCGTTTCCCACCGTCATTTGTCAATTTATTGGGTGAAATCACGCCTTAGCTTTTACACTGTGCAAATACACAGTATATTTGTCGAAACTCCTTGAAAATGCTGGTTTTCGGGAAAAATCGAAGTCATAATGTCCGCAATTACTCCCCAAATATCAGCTATGGCAACCGTCTTTCATACTTTCCCAAATTCAACAGAAGCGTTCGATTACCTATCGGCAGCACGCAAGCATCATACCCAAGCGGAAATCGCCGCTCAACTTGGCGTTGATATCAGAACAGTAAGACGGTGGGAAACGCGCCAGTCGCACCCACCTGCGTATGTCGTGCACGCACTGCAAAGGATGCTTCCTTTACAGACTCCGTTTCCCGACGACGCTGCTTTTACCTTTATTGACTTGTTCGCCGGAATCGGTGGAATACGAATCGGCTTTGAGGAGGCGGGAGGCAGTTGCGTATTTACCAGCGAGTGGGATTCGTATGCCCAGAAAAGTTACTCGGCAAATTTCCCGAATGGCCATGTCATTGCCGGTGACATCACTCAGGTTCACGAAGATGACATCCCGGATCACGATGTTTTGCTGGGCGGATTCCCATGTCAGCCATTCTCCATAGCCGGAGTGTCAAAGAAGAATGCATTAGGTCGTGCCCATGGCTTTGCGGATGAGACACAGGGAACGCTATTCTTTGACGTGGCCCGCATCATTGCGCGCAAGAGACCAAAGGCATTCTTGCTCGAAAACGTGAAAAATCTGCGCTCTCACGACAAGGGCCGCACCTTTGACGTAATCATGAGGACGCTACAGCATGAGCTCGGTTACGACATCCATTACAAAATCATCGATGGTGCGCATTTCGTCCCGCAACACAGAGAGCGAGTCATCATCGTAGGCTTTCGCGAACCGGTTGCTTTTGATTGGGACATTCTCAATCTGCCGGCAAAAGGGCAAAGAACCCTGAAGGAAATTCTCCACCGTACCGATGGCACAGAACCTGTATTACCTTGGGATCAGGATCGCTTCTTCGATCACCAGACCAAAAAGGTAAGCGCCAAGTACACCCTTACCGATAATCTTTGGGCTTATCTTCAGGCGTACGCCGCGAAACATCGTGCTGCTGGAAACGGCTTTGGATTCGGCTTGGTCAACAAGGACTCGGTTACTCGCACGCTTTCCGCTCGCTACTACAAGGACGGGTCAGAAATACTGGTAAATCAGGGAGCGCAGAAGAATCCAAGACGCCTGACGCCTCGCGAGTGCGCACGTCTGATGGGCTTTCCAGACAGTTTTCTTATCCCGGTATCCGACACACGTGCATACAAACAGTTCGGTAACTCCGTGATCGTCGATGTAATGCGTGAAATGGCGCGAGTGATGGCTCCGTTCATCGCCGCTTCCAATAACATGCAACCGGAGCTTCCCATACTTGCTGCTTGATGGCTGATGTAGTTGACAAGGCGACGCGCAGCCGGATGATGGCCGGCATTCGGGGCAAGAACACTTCCCCTGAGTTGACAGTGCGTCGCTTCCTGCATGCTCAAGGTTTCAGATATCGCCTTCACGTAAAAGATTTGCCAGGAAAACCGGATCTGGTATTCCCCAAATATGGGCTGGTACTATTTGTACACGGATGCTTCTGGCATCGCCATCATGGATGCAAGTACGCCACTACGCCGGCGAGCAATCAGGATTTCTGGAACAAGAAATTTGAAGACAATATGCGGCGCGACAAGGAAGCTGTACGAAATCTTAAAAAATCCGGCTGGCATGTACTTGTCATCTGGGAATGCGAAATCAACGAGGTAAAACTGACTGCCTTGGCTCATGAGATAACAAACACCAACGGTGATCGCTAATCAGCAGGACAACTGGAACAGGCCAAGGCGCTGTTAGAGAAAAAATCAAGATTGGGGAGCTGCCTTTGAAGTCGGGACACTTATCGCAGTATTTTTCTGGCGTCGCCATGAAACGGCTCAGTGCCGTTGAGGCTGATATCTTCAGGAGCAATCAGCACGAGTTCAATGGGACAAGGGGGCTTAAAGCCCTATTCGGGGAAAGAACGGACAAACAGAC
Source organism: uncultured Oxalobacteraceae bacterium (assembly GCA_966250375.1). Taxonomy (GTDB): domain Bacteria; phylum Pseudomonadota; class Gammaproteobacteria; order Burkholderiales; family Burkholderiaceae_D; genus CAMLDH01. The sequence continues at coordinate 10,991 of CBINHE010000100.1, read as the reverse complement.
GTTCCCTGCGCGCTTCATCTATCTCAACGACCAGGATGATGAACCTCTAATCTCGGATGGCTTTTTATCTTGGTACGCCAATCGGGTAAACAATCCCAATCGCAAGCCGGAACACAGACTCTACTTCCCGACAACAAGCGTATCGGATTGTGCCGCTGAAGGTGATCTGCTTGTAATTGGAAAACAACCTGACGGCTCGCTGCTTGTGGTCATTGCTGAAGACGGATCGACCATCGCCAATCAAATCATCTGGCTTTTCGGCCTGCCGGATCTTGCACCTCGCGGATTTTCGGTGAGAGAAGAACTCGAAGGCGAGCGTGACCGTATCGAATTTACCTCTCGGTTCATTCTCGAGCAGATCGGGGTAGTGGTGGAGACAACGGAAGCCTCGTATCTTGACACCATGTTGCAAAAATTCGGCGGCGGATTCCCGACGACCCGCGACTTCTCCAAGTATGCTCGGTCAACGTTAGATGACATTGACGCATTTTCCGATCCCGATACGGCGGTGATGGCATGGATGGAACGAGAGGAAATCCTGTTTCGTACCTTGGAACGGCATATCATTGGCGATCGACTTGCAAAAGGATTTGATGGGGATGTAGACGGATTCATCTCATTTTCGCTTTCAGTGCAAAACCGCCGCAAGAGTCGTGTCGGGTTGGCTCTTGAAAACCATCTCGAGTTAATTTTTGCCAACGCCGGACTTCGCTATAAGCGCACAGCCGTTACTGAAAACAAGTCGAAACCCGATTTTCTCTTTCCGGGTGTAACCGAGTATCACGATTCAACCTTCGACCCATCAGGCCTGACCATGTTAGGAGTTAAAAGCACCTGCAAGGATCGTTGGCGTCAGGTTTTGGCTGAGGCCAATAGAATCGAACACAAGCATTTATTGACGCTTGAAACTGCAATCAGCGATAACCAGACGAACGAAATGAAAGAAAAAAATCTTCAACTTGTCTTGCCGCGTAAACTCCATTCCACGTATAACTCAGTCCAGCAGGAATGGCTGATAGATTTGGCTTCTTTCACACAAACTGTGAAGGCTCAGCAACAAGAAATGAAAATTTAGAGAGAACAGCATCGATTTGGTATTACAGGGCCGTTGGGATGTAATTCCAGCGATTAATTGATACATGCGAGGGTGGGGCGATGACATTTTTCTGGGATTGCATCCCAGTACGGCCCTGGAACGGGAAGGCGGCAAAAAACGTCATTGGTGAAAGCGTCAGTTCAAGACTTTTGCTTGTGCGAAATAGCGAAGCCTCATCATTCGAAGCCGCATCACGAGCGCTACTTGCCAATAGATCTCATCAGCATGCCGGCCTTGAATTGACGCATCCGGACGTCAACCTTGGCCTGCGCACCGTCTGCATGTCTGATGGATTTCACCATTTTCAGGGCCAGGCGGTCGTAGTCCTGCTCCAGAATCGCCATGAGTTGCGGGTATGTTGTTTCGCTTGCAAGGAGGGCCGTGTCTTTTCCGAGCAGGCAGGCGCCAGCGATCTCCGGGTCATAGTCGGCCGCCTCAAGCAGCGTGAATTCGGCGCCATACAGGCGGTCGGCATTTCCGGCATCGGCATATTTCGTCATGATCTGATACAGGTCGTGCGCATCCTTGGGATTCGACGAACCGCGATCTGACCACGCGATGAGCTTGAGGATGGCAAGCCCGGTCAGCGAAGCAACTTTTGCGATGCATCCCGGCGCCAGTTCCACCTGCTCGGCCGCCTTCAGTACTTCCTGATAGCCGGCTACGTTCATGGTGACTTGCATATCGGGAGGCCATACGATCTCGTTCGTGTCTTGCGTTATTCCTCCGAAGGGTACGAGATCGAGCGGATGCCCATGCTCCTTTTCCTGTCCGAGGTAGTACAGCCGTTGTTTCATCCGCTCGGAGGCATCAAAGCCTTTTCTTGCCGAGAGCCTGGATTTCAATTGCTCGAACTGATTCCAGTTTTCCACGGCCACGGCGAAGTCGACGTCGTGAGTCGCTCTCCGGGGCGGGATACCGAAGACATGCGTGAGAAGTATGTCGCGAGCGGTTGCGCCGACGATCATGCATTCGATTCCGGCGGAGGCTGCTTCGGTGATCACCGCACATAGAATTTCCAGCGCTGTTGCGTCCAGCGGGAATTCAGGTTTGAGCGAATGCGGTTTCAATCCGGGTCTCCCATATCATTCGGGCGGCCTCGCTATTGCGCGGTTCAAGCGTTGCCATTAGATCGGCGTAGACGAGGATGGCAGGTGCGATGTCGGGGCTCTCTGAATCTGACGGGAGGTTCCAGAATTTTTCCAGGATTTCGATCTGCCCGTCTGGTTCCGGTCTTAGCCGATGCTTGGATATCAGGTGTTTCAGGCAGCTGTTCATGGCCGCAGGTTCCACATAGAGAGTCTGCGCGGCTGGTTTGAGATACTTGGTGATCCGCTCCGCTGCAACTTCGCCACCCCATACCGCTCCCAGTGTGTCGGGATGCACGCTTTGCCACCAGTTGGGATCGGGGGCGCTGAACCGGCGTGGATTCAGCTTCGGGCGTAGTACGACGGGGTAGTTGGTGACCCATTCGTCGAAGAGACGCTTGGGTTCAAGCAGTTTTCGGTGGCGGGTTCGCTCGGCATCAAGGAGAAGTCCGCGCCTTTTCAGGTCATCGAAGATGCTGCTGATGGCGCCGAGTGAGACGCCTGCGCTTTCCATGATTTCGCGATACGAAGCCTGGGCCATGGTCGGTTGGCACAGGAGGATGAATGTGATGCGTAACGCCGTCGGATTGGTGGTCCCTCGTCCGCTGCGCGTGGTAGTCCTGCCCTTAAGGTCTTTTTCACCTTTGACATAAACATACATGCCTGGCGCATTCAGGTACGCATTGCCGTGAGTGTCGATGAATTGAAGGTTTGTCTCCCGGCAGTATTCTGCGATTTCCCGGCTGAGATACGGTGCGATCAGAAGTCCCGGCTCCGGGAGATTCGATAACGTCACCTTCACGTGTGCAATGAGCGATTTTCGGTCGACATTGGATTTACATTCGACGATATATCGATGTGTATGGCCATCGATAGCGAATTCAATGATGGCATCGGCTTCGTGTTTTGGGGTGACCATCTGATGAGTATCAACAAGCCGACCTGCGAGCCCGGTCTTTTCTTCCAAGGCGTTTAACGCCTCTTTGAGAAGGCTATTTTCCGGATCGTGTTTCTGCGTTATGGCTTTCACGCGGCACCTCTGTTCAATGGTTATTGATGTTCGCGTTTCGTGAACATTTTCATTTTATTGAAATATGCCGATATGTTCAAATATATTTGTTGTTCACGTTCCGCGAACAATGTGGACGTCGCAACATTAAATTAAAAATACGGCAACATTTATCCGGTAAATGTTTTGCGACAACTCTGCCGTAGCGAGTAACGATAAGGAAGTTGGCGGGAGATATCTCTGGACGCCACTATTGCATCAGCTCTTGGCCACAAACAACCGGTTCAGATCGTGGCTTCGCACGATCTAACCTTATTCGTTAGGCATTGGGGTATCCATCTACACCGATCCAAAAAATGCAAGCTTCAAGAGACTCCAGAAGCCCAGAACTCCAAGAGCCGAGATCGTTTGAACTGGACTTAGGTTCAAGTTCATGAGTCGTTGCCTTTGATCGGGATCGGAAAAATAGTTTTTGCGATTAAGTAAAACACAGCATATTGCGAATAGTGAGAGGCAAATTCCAACTTTCACTATTACGGCCTGAGTGAACTCTCGATTCAACGCGTATGCAAAAGCCTTGGTCGTAACTAGCGCGCCTGCCATGAAAGACGTCATAAGCAGTAAATAGGCGGTAGAGACACGTTCAGCTATCTTCATTTAATTCTCACTCTTAAGTCCCAACGTTTGACATGAGCGGCAGCCAGAGGTTGGCGAAGCTGGCTGGAATGTCCGCTCAGTGGAGAGGTTAGACCTCACTTCACCTTGCGCAAGAACTCTGCGTAGCAAGATTCCATGTTCTCAGCCTCGCAGAGCAAGAACCGATCACCGATTGGATGTAGGCGGACGTAATTCACAGCGGTATGACCAAGTTCCGTGTTCGAGCCGGAACAGTCCGGTTTGCCATTGTTCTTGATTATCTTGTCCGTCCACTTATAGAAGCCCTTCGAGCTAGGAGCGAGCGAAATCATGAACTCTGACTCGTTTCGTTCCTGGCCAGACATAGACGACTTTGTTCCGTCCGCCCGAATCTCATACTCCTCAAAGCACTTGAGGTCAGGTAGCTCAATGCGCCAGACGCCAACTAGGGGATGTGCGCTGGGCAGAGGCGTTCGAACCACTTACTGCGCCGAAGCAGTAGTAGTGCAAAGCAAAAATCCGATCGAAAAACCTGCAAGGAGAATAGTCTTCATGGTCGCGAACTGCGTGGAGGAGTTGTGAGGTTTAACGTTGAAATGACAGGCACGAAGCGTCCACGTCAATTGGTGCGTTAAACCTTTTCGCATTTTCTTGTGTCTCAAAATACCTGCTCTTACTTCTTATCCGTGGATTTTCTAAATGAGCTATTTAGAGCTTCGCTTACCACTTTTATTAAAAGATCTTTTGATTTCGCCTGCATAGCGGTACCGGCTTTTACTCTCGCTGCAAGAAATTTTTGCATGTAAGGTGATTGCTGCTTAAGTACAGCCAGTGATTCAAACTCCTCTGGCGTAAGCAAACCACTATAGGCTTGCGCCAGATTCCTGTTCCACTCGTCTTGGTATTTTGGGACAGTTATTGAAAGCTCTTCCTTAAGCACTTCGTTTGCCCTTTTCACGCCTAGCGATTTAGCTATGCCCTGCTGTGTAGTAGTGAGTAGTGCCGCCTGATAACTCATACTCATCAAATTTTCCCCAATGCGAAGACTTTTTACCATCTTCAGTGCGCTCTCGTCAGTCTGGGCGAATGCGGAAAGGCAAATGAAAAAATTCAATAAGAGAACGCCAATGATTTTCATGAATGTCCTTGAACGGTATATGTTGTCTATGCTTGATATTGCGTGAGCTTTAACATTGAAAACCATCGGACGGCAAAAAGCGCAGCTTTTTTCCGGGCCGGTGGATTGTGATGTTAGACATTGGTTTTCCTCAGTACGGCGACCACGCCGAGGATGAAACCCTAGCCAAGAACTACAGCCCAGAACCACTCCTAGAAAGCCCAGTGACCGGCCCAATTTAACTCGGTGATTTCACGCAGTAGCTTGCCGATAAAGCGTATCGTTGATTCACCAAGTTCAATTGGCAATTCGCCTTTGCTGACCGAAAAATTAAGATGCTCAATCGACATGTTGTTCTACTGGTTGTTTCAAGCGCATGGGGCGAGAAGGAACATGATCGCAAGACCGGGAAGACTTGCGAAAGAGCCAGCCCAGGGGCGTATAGCCAAAGTGAGTAGAACCGCCGGAGCAAAGCAGACGCCCATGACTGCCCAAGAAAATACGGTTCGAACGCCTTTACCATAGTGAGGGCAGATTTTAACTCTGCCAAAACGATTAATGGCACGAGAGAACACGCTAATGGGTTCGTGGCAATGTCGGCATTTCATTGTTACTGTCTAACGTTTGAGATGAGAGGCATGTCCTCTCGATTGAAGGGCTAGGCCTTTTCGAAAGTGATGGCGTTTGCCCCAGGACTTTTCGATCGCACAACGACCGTTCCCGCCAACAGATCGTGCCACCCCTGCTTCTTTGGATTGAACGCCACCCAGATGAGACCCAGGCCAAGAGGCAACATTGATAGGAAGTACGCGAGGTAACGCCCTACCGATTGACCAACTGAGAGCGTATTGCCGGTGCGTGCATCTACGACCCTCGCTGACACGGCCATCTTTCCCGGAGTGGCTTGCTTCCTCAACCAAAAAAGTATCGAGACGACCGCGGGAAACAGCCAAGTAATTACGAAGTCGGCTGGGCCCGCTATGAAGTCTGTTTTCTCTTCGTCAAAGTAGGCCCATCCGTAGATTGCGACTAGAAGCGGAAGCGTAACTGTGCAAATGATGACGGTATCTATTAGGCATGCGCCTACTCGAACCCAGAACCCGGCGTATTCAACGCCATCAGAGTCAGCGGCTGGTACAGTTGGTGGGTCATATCGATTTGTGTTCATGTTCATGAATGGGTAAGGAGCCTAATGCCAAACTGACTGGCGCGCAGTGTCAGTGTCCAGCGTCGTGTTGAGTGTCAGTGCACAAGCAGGTATTAATGATTTCAACATGCAGAGCGTTACGTCAAAAGTCGACAAAGTCAAAGATTGACCAGTTCATATCAGGAAACTCAAGCCAGGAAAGATCGATATCGAACAACGATGAGTCTGCTGTATTACTTACCGACCCAAGCATTTCACCCTTCATCACGGCGTAATCACACTGTTCGCCGATTGATTCATGATAAGCATCGAAGTCTGAGTGACTGTTAAATGCAGCATGCGACCAACAACTAAAATCAACATCGATATTATTTCGGCGATTCGCATCCTTTACCTGCTGTACAGTATAAAAGTGCTTTTTCCCGTGATGCTTAACAAGATCATCCCCGACTACCTTGACCTGCGCTCTTCTGTCACGGGGCGACATTGCACATGTACGCATAATTTACTCACTATCTTTTTTATGACATCCAACGGCTTATTTATTAGGACAGCCAGCATCCGTTATGCAGAGTTGTTTGCCTCCCCGCAAGCCGCATGGAGTCTAGCTTTGGCACGATGCTGTATGAAAACGATTACCGAAATTGCTTGACCCGTTGCGCCGACGCATCCGCGACAAGCACTACAGCGTCAGTACGAAGCGAACTTATGTTTATTGGGCAAGATGGTACATTCGTTTCCATGGTTTGCGCCATCCCATAAAAATGGGACCGGACGAAATTCGTGCCTTCCTCTCGTATCTCAACAACGACCGGCACACATCGCCGGATAAAGCGCAAGATGCTTAGCCACAAGACAGCTTGATCTACCTCACCAAGACAATCACCGCTCTCTTGCCGCGTCATGCCACGCTGTCTGCACGGGTGACAAAAGATACTCAAGCACAGTCCTTGTCCCAAGCAGGATTTCCGCATTTGCCTGCATACCCGCGTGCAATTGAAAGCGTTCACCTTTCGTCTCCAGTTGCAGGGATTTGAGTGCGATGAGCGCCTTGTACAGCAGTGGCTGGGTCTGGCCCGACTTGCTGGTCGGTGCGGCACCGTTTTCTACCGCGCTATCCGCAGAGTCGGCGCCAATGTGCACTACCGTGCCTTCCACCATGCCGTATTTCTGGAACGGGAAGGCGGCAAGCTTAATCTTGACCGTCTGTCCTTTCCGGATAAAACCGATGTCTTCATTGGATAGCCAGACTTCTGCCCGCAATGCTTCTTCCTGAGGCACCAGCGTCAGCAGCACGGTGCCGGGCTGAACCACGGCGCCTTTGGTGTGCGTGGCGAGATCCTTGACGATGCTGTCCTGCGGTGCCTTGAGTTCAAGCAGGTCTTTGCGGTGCATCTGTTTGGCCTGTTCCTGCTCCAGCTTCTCGACCGCACCTTGCGTCTCGTTACGCTCGGCATGCAATTGCCGCCGGTAGTCCGAGTCGATCTGGGCAAGCTTCTTTTCCGATTGCAGGATGCCTGCCTTGGCTGATTCGATGACGTAGGCCTGGGTATTGCGCTCCTCTTCCTTTTCGATGCGTTCGCGCTTTTTGTCGCTCGCCATCACATCGCCTGCGAAGCCGTCGTGCGCGAGCTTTTCGAATGCCTTTTCCTGTTTGCGGTAATGCGGCAGCACTTCGCTTAGCTTGGTGTAGATTTGTTGTGCGGCGGCCAAGTCCTGGCGCGCCTTGGCTAATCGGCTTTTTTCTTCCGCTAGCGCGGCTTCGAGAGCGGCCCGGTTAGCCCGGTATTGCGCTTCCACCGCCTTTGCCAGTGCCGGTGGATCGCTGGCTTCAGCCTGAAAGCTGCGGTTGCCCAGTTCCGCGTCAATGCGGCGCAAGGCCAGGCGCTTCCTGTCGTAGTCGGCTTCTATCGATTTGGCATCGGCTTCCGTGATCAGCGTGTCCATACGCATCAATACCTGGCCTTGCCGGACCGTTTCTCCCTCCATGACGAGGATGTCTTTGACAATCCCCGACTCGGCAGGCTGAACAATCTTGAGATAGCTTTGCGGAACGAGCTTGCCTTCGGCAACGGCGACGATGTCGAGGCGGCCAATGGCAGCCCATAGCAGCAGCGCGCCAAGCAGGATCAGCAGGGCCCATAGCACTTTGCGTCCCAACGGATTGGGCGCCGACTGCTGCAAGCGCAGCAGCGGCGGTGCGAAGTCGCCTGGAACAGGATCGGTCTTCTTTAGATATCGGTTTAATAAGGACATGCGTTAATCCGGCAGATGGGGAACACGCCCGGGAGGGGTTACCCTCCGGACGTGTTCGGTTTATGGCGATTAGGAGATCTTCGCCATGCCTTTTCCAAACCCCTGGAAGGTCTTCATTTCCTTGCCGGTCCCGGCAGTCAGCGAGAGTGCATCACTACCGAAAGCAGTTGTCGAGCCGAGATAGCCGGCCGTCGCCTTGCTCAGGCCGGAAGTATCGGCACCGAGGCGATCATCAAGACAGGACAGCGACTTCTGGGCGGCAAGCGCTGCTGATACGGCAAGATCGACTGTCAGCCAATGCGCAAACGCTTGTGCGGAGCTGGTATTGCCGATGCTGCTTGTGGAGGAGGGGGTGTATTTTTCCCACTGGCTGCTGTTCAGATAGGCGGGAAGCGCCGGGTTGCCTGCCTTCTTATCGGAGGTCTCCGCTTCGTGCTCGTGGATCGCATCCTTGCCAGCTTTACCTTTACCTTTATCCACATCGGCTTGCTCTTGCTCAATCCCGCAGTTCGCTCGGCCACCTTTAGCGCCAGGATTGCCTGGAGCAGTTCCCGGTCCGTCATTGAAGTTGCAGTCATGGCCTGCCGGTGCCGCATCCTGCCCATTGCCAACGCCCTCATTTCCATGACTGACCGATAGGCGGAAGACATCCGACGTCGAGAGGCTGCCTGCCGTACTTCCATTGGCCGCAACCTTGTCTGTTGCCGTTACCCGGATGTCGATGGAACCGACTTTTTTTGGCGTGTGGCCGGAGAGCGTCTGGGTAGCAGCGTCGAAGGTCAGCCAGTCGGGCAGGGCGGAACCATCTGCCAACGTTGCCGTGTAGGTTAGTGCGTCGCCTTTATCAACGTCGGCGAAACTACCTGCCGGCATTTTCCAGGAGAACGACTTGTTGAAGGTGAAGTCCTGATCGGTCAATGGCGCAACCAGAATCGGTGCGTCATTGCTTCCTTGCACACTCACTTCCAGGCTTGAAGTAACGTCCGTAATACCGTCGGAGGCAGTGTAGGTGAATCGATCAAGCACAGTATTCTCACGTCCCAGCGTCTGAACGTTGGCAGCAGTATTGTTCAAGCTGTAGGCGTAGCTTCCATCCTGCGCAATGGTCAGATCTCCATAGGTGCCGGTAAGAGTGCCGGGAGAAGTCACCTTGAGCAGCATGCCGGCATCGGTGTCACTGTCATTGACGAGTACGTTGCCGCTGGTCGATATCGCCATGTCTTCCGTTACCAGAGCGGTGTCGGCCATGGCAACGGGCGCATCGTTGGTGCCGGTAATGGCAATGTCCAACGCAGAAGAAACTTCTGCGGTGCCGTCGGTGGCGACGTAGGTAAAGTGGTCAGTGACCACTTGTCCCTGCGCCAGCGACTGCACCTCAGCAGCGGCGTTGTTCAGGCTGTAGGTATAGCTGCCATCTGCCGCAAGCACCAAGCTGCCGTACGTGCCAACAAATGTGCCGACCGATGCCACCTGCAGCATTGCGCCGGCATCTGCATCGCTGTCGTTGGCGAGCACATTGCCACTGGTCGATATCACCATGTCTTCCGTTACCGAGGCAATATCCGCCGTGACAAGAGGTGCGTCATTCGTGCCCGTCACCGTAATTTCAAGACTGGAAGCAACGCCGGCAGTGCCGTCGGTTGCGACATAAGAGAAGTGGTCCGCCACTGCCTGGCCTTCGCTTAAGGACTGGACATTTGCCGCTGCGCTATTGAGGCTGTAGGTGTAGCTGCCATCCTGCGCCAGCGTCAGGTTGCCATAGATGCCCGCTATCGTACCCGGCGATGCGACCTGCAGCACGGCGCCGTTATCCACGTCGCTGTCGTTGGCGAGCACATTGCCGCTGGTCGCTATCAGCGTATCTTCCGTTACCGAGGCAACATCCGCCGTGACAAGAGGTGCGTCATTCGTGCCGGTCACCGTAATTTCCAAGCTGGAAGCAACGTCGGCATTGCCATCGGTTGCGACATAAGAGAAGTGGTCCGCCACTGCCTGGCCTTCGCTTAGGGACTGGACGTTTGCCGCTGCGCTATTGAGGCTGTAGGTGTAGCTGCCATCCTGTGCCAGCGTCAGAGTGCCATAGATGCCCGCTATCGTACCCGGCGATGCGACCTGCAGCACGCTGCCGTTATCCACGTCACTGCCATTGGCAAGCACATTGCCGCTAGTCGATATCGCCATGTCTTCCGTTACCAGAGCGGTACCAGCCATGACAACAGGCGCATCGTTGGTGCCGGTAATGGCAATGTCCAACGCAGAAGAAACCTCTGCGGTGCCGTCGGTGGCGACGTAGGTAAAGTGGTCGGTGACCACTTGTCCCTGCGCTAGCGACTGCACCTCAGCAGCGGCGTTATTCAGGCTGTAGGTATAGCTGCCATCTGCCGCAAGCACCAAGCTGCCGTACGTGCCAACAAATGTGCCGGCCGATGCCACCTGCAGCATTGCACCGGCATCTGCATCGCTGCCATTCGCAAGCACATTTCCGCTAGTCGATATCGCCATGTCTTCCGTTACCAGAGCGGTGTCGGCCATGACAACAGGCGCATCGTTGGTGCCGGTAATGGCAATGTCCAGCACAGAAGAAACTTCTGCGGTGCCGTCGGTGGCGACGTAGGTAAAGTGGTCGGTGACCACTTGTCCCT
>CBINHE010000099.1:0-15049 GCA_966250375.1 uncultured Oxalobacteraceae bacterium | reverse complement strand
TTACCTGAGCACGTTACTTGGGCTGCCGAGCTGAGGCTTCATGCGATTGCCCTGGATCCCCCCTGTCGGTGTCAGATTCGGGCATTAAACTGGACTAACTGGAATTATTTTGGACAAATTGAAAATTAAACTGGACCGGCGTTGCCTTTGATGTCGAACGCCAGCTAACGCTGAGCTTTGTTCACTTAAATCTGCACACCTGCTCGCCTGCAGACAGCTGTGTCAGGCAAATTCCCTTCCAGCATTTTGAACAGCGGTGGTTTCATCACGCTTTCGGTTTTTGAGACGAAGTGAGTGGCAGCAACAGGTTGGTTGCAAACTAGCTGCTTGATTGGCGCGATAATCAAGGTAGCATCAAGATGGGCAATCGCATGGAAACGCTTTTTGAAGAAGGGGGCATCGTACTTTCGCTGCAAATTGACACGGATAACGCGAAAATATTCAGGGAAATCAGCAACTTGCACCAGAGGGAATGTCCGGGAGAAAGTAAAACTGCAAATAATTGTTTCGGAAGACCTTTTCCGACTCAAGCATACCATTCTGCATCGAAAGTACGTTCACCCCCTCTGGACTTTCCAGAAAGCGGACGCTTAGGCGCTCCTATCGTCCCCACGCACTAGTTGGCAAAATCGTTTTATACAGTGGTTTTATTTGATTTATTTGATTTTGGCTCCTATACTGAGGTTACATAGAGAGGTACAGACATGTCCAATGCAGTCCATTCAGGTAAAGGCAAGCAGAAGCAGCAAGGGCTAAAGCGTCCGAACGCTGGCGCGAAGGCCGCGAATACTTTCGGCGCAAGTTTGAAGGGAAGACAGCCAGATGTAGGCGGCAAACGTGGTGCCGCCGCAAAAGGCGCAACTGCAAAGGGTATCTCAGGAGCGAAGAGTATGCCCAGAAAAAGCGTTTCTGTTGGAAAAGGCGTTGCTGTGCCAGCTGCAACACGCGCTAAATTCCGAACGGGAATCAACCTGCTCACCAACGCAATGGATTTCCATTCAGGACAAGCCTTGCCAAGCCTAGGCAGCGGCAATACGCCCATGCCTTTCGATGACTTCGAAAACGCCTATTCTTCCCTCATAGAGGCCATTCCCCGACAAATGTGGAGGACCATCCTTCTTCAGATGAGGCGGAGTATTGATAAGGTCGCCGAGGCAAAGCTCAACGTAAAGCTTGGAGATGTCCCGGCCAACGACGAGGGCAAGGTAAGCACCGCAGACTTCATGGCTGAACTCGAGCGCCAGGAACAAGAACAGCGCAACGCAGACCTTGAGGCAGAACAGCTATTGCCTGTCACTGAGATGCGTGAACGTCTTCAGGTGACACCACAGGCAATAAGTGCTGCACTCAAGAAGAATCGAATATTTGCCATGAAAGGCCCATCAGGGCGGCTCTTGTATCCAGCCTTTTTTGCCGACCCGGCGTATGACCGCTCGGTGCTCGAACAGGTCTGCGTGGCTCTCGGCGAACTGCCAGCCGGCAGTAAATGGGACTTCTTCACAACCCCTCGAAACTCACTTGGTGGCAAGACTCCTCTGGACGCGCTCGCTAAAGGAAAGGTAGACGCGGTAATGTCCGCAGCAAACGCATTTAGGGACGAATAAGGGTGGCAACAAAAAAAGCTATTTCTCTTGGAACTACGCCCCAACTACCGCCCACTCTCAATACAGTCGAAGTAGACCCAGCCACCCTCTTCAGGGTATCCGGGCATAAAACTGGCGAACCGTACTTCGGAAGGTGGGATTCGAGCAGATTTGATGACCCGAATACGGACCATGACGCTCGGTACGGCACCTGCTATCTTGGGACCTCTTTTGCGGTAGCCATCGCGGAAACACTTCTTCATGACCGCAAGCCCATCAAGGGCTGGTTCGTCGTGGAGCTCGACGTTATCAAGAGCCGCTTCGTTGTTCAGTTCAAAGGAAGCCCGCTCGTTCTGGCCGACTTGACGGGCGCTGAGCTGAGGCGCATAGGTGGACAGGCGCAACTGTCCGGGACACCTTCGTACAAGATAACAAAAAAATGGTCTTTAGCAATTCACAGCCATCCGAGTACGGTGGACGGTTTCATCTACATGTCGCGCCACAAGAACGATGAAAAAGCGATAGTCTTATTTGACCGGGCAGAGCACAAGTTGCAGATGAGATCGGTGACGCCTTTGCCCGACCATCCTGATTTCGGGCAAGTGGCAACCGACCTGTACATCCGCGCCTCTCGGCCGTAAAACGTACCCAAAGAGCGCGGCCGGCCCTTTTGTGGGTTCAACCTGTTGGCGTGCACTGAAATTTGACCACCCGTGTGCATTGAAAATTGACCAGGGGACGGAAAGGCGCAGAATACACCGCGCCTGTGGATAAGTCGAATTTCCCCTATTTACGCTCTAATTCCCGCGTTCCACCAGGCTTCACATTGATTAGCCGAAAACCTGAACGCAGTAATATCTGATACATCGATTCGGATTTTACATAACAGCGGGCATATAAAATGTATGGAGAAGGACATAAGGAGATAAAATTTTCTATCAGTTTTTTACCATGGCCCATGTTTCGATGTTGCTTGTCTATTCCGGCCATCATCAGCTCTACTTCACTTTCCCCACTGCCTTCATATCTTTCGCATACATACATATACCCTACATTACCCTCTGCTCTATTACCATAGATCCATAGACTACCAGAAAGTTTTTCTGGCCCACGCTCGCCCATTCTCATCGTACCAACGCCATTCAGCAATCTGGAGAACATTAGTCTTTGCTGTATTTGAAATTTCCTTTCCAATAAATGAGCTCCATAGTGCCCTTCTTGAGCTCCTGTAATAAGTTGGGCCATAACAAAGTCAATGTCTTGCTCGTTAGCTTTCCGCAATCTAAATGAGTTCAGATAACGTTTATTTCTCCAACGCCGAATGCCATTAAAAATATTCATCGATGTTCGCGTGCAGTAAAATTTACCACCTGTGTTCAACCAAAATTGACTGGAAGTACATCTTATACCAATCGTCAGTAATATCGAACCACTGCACTGGGACTGAATCTGAGTAAAGACAGATTGCAGCAAGGTGATGGAAATGTTATTGCAGGAAATGTTGCAAGAGGAATTGCAAAAATACGACTTTGACCAATGGGCGCGCCGGGAAACCGATGGGCGGCGGCGCCTTCGCCTGCTGGCCCTGGCGCATTTGAAAGACGGCAAAAATCATGTCGAGGTGGCGCAGGCATTGCGCACGACCCGGCACGCCGTGATGCGCTGGCAGCGGTGGTTCGCGCACGGTGGCGTGGACCGTCTGGCGGGCGTCGCGCATACCTGGAGCACCCAGAGGCTTCCCAAAGCGCAGGAAGAAGCCTTGCGTCAAGCCATCGAACAAAAGCAGGCCGAGCGCGGCGGCGGCCGCCTGCGCGGAGAGGATATCCGACAGTTGTTGCGCGAGCAGTTCCATGTCCAATACAGCCTCGATGGCGTGTATCACTTGCTCAAGCGCCTGAAGATGGCATGGATTTCGGTCCGTTCGATCAATCCCGATGCCGATCCGACCGCGCAGGAGGAATTCAAAAAAAAATTTCGCCCGGCAGGTGCAAGCCATCCTGCCGGAAGGCGTCGCGCATGAGCAGGTCGACATCTGGTTTCAAGATGAAATGCGCATTGGTCAACGCGGCACCTTGACCCGGATCTGGGCGCGTAAAGGAACGCGGCCGCGCGTGGTGCGGCAACAGCAATCGGAATCAGCGTATGTGTTTGGCGCCTTCTGTGCGCGGCAGGACGCCGCGGTCGGGCTGGTGCTGCCCCACGCCGATACGCAGGCCATGAGCTGTCATCTGCAAGCCGTGAGCGAGGCGGTTCCCGCCGGGCGGCACGCGGTGCTGGTGCTCGATCGCGCCGGCTGGCACACCACGCCGCAGTTGCCGCGCTTTGGGAATCTGTCGCGGTTGCCTTTGCCGGCCTGTTCGCCGGAGCTCAACCCGTCCGAACAGGTATGGGAACAACTGCGCGACCGCCATCTGGCCAATCGCTGTTTCGCGTGTTACGACCAGATCGTCGATGCCTGCTGCGATGCCTGGAATGCCTTCACGCAAATCCCTGGCGCCATCCGTTCATTGTGCTCGCGTAGTTGGGCTGACTTGCCTTTGGTCACTGTAACGTTGTGACTGAAGATTGGTATTAGCGCATTTCCTAGTGATGGCAAAAAGCTCAGGTAGATGCAGACAAATTCAAACTTGGAAACAATCCATAACCAGTAGTGAGCGTATCCGCTTCACTCCTCCAGCAACCAAAGTTTCCCGGTCTCAATCGCCTCGTAGATGGGCGCCATATCGGCCGGACGGGCATAGGCATCAACGCGGGTAAGGTCGGTTATTTCCGCGGATCCATCGCCGTGTATTCGGACTTTCAGGCTGTTGGCACCGACGAATTTCTTGTTCCAGTACAGACGCCAATCGATTGCTTTTGCCGCCTGTGCGGGGGCTGCGGTTCTGTCGCATTAATTTGAAACGGACGAATTTATATGCAAGTAAGGGCATGGCCCTTATGCAGGACGGAGTTGTCCTGCCAGTGCATAAAACTGGTCGGCGAAAGACATGGTTGTGACCCCGTCGATTGCGCATTGTCCTTTGCGGATCATGTGCATGAGTTCGATGCCGGCCAAGGTGTTTTTGGCGGACTGAAAGGATTTGAAGTTAAGCATCGGCTTGGTCACGCGCTTGATCGCGCGATGATCCTGCTCGACGATGTTGTTGAGATATTTGACCTGGCGAACGACGATCTGAATTTCCCTGCTGTCATTGATGTCGTCAATCGCGGCCTTGTTCGAACCGCTCTTGTCCATCGTGACTTTTTCAGGATCGCCGTTCTCACACATAGCCTTGTCGAAGAACCGCCTGGCAGCCGCTTTGTCGCGCTTTGCCGTCAACAGGAAGTCGACCGTGTTGCCTTCCTTGTCCACCGCGCGGTACAGATATTTCCAGACGCCTTTGACCTTGATGTAGGTCTCGTCCATGCGCCAGCTTCCACCAACAGGGCGCTTGTATTTGCAGAACACCTTTTCCAGCAACGGCAGAAATCGGATTGCCCACCGGTTAATAGACGAGTGGTCAACAAACACGCCGCGTTCTTGCATCATTTCTTCCAGATGCCGATAACTTAATGGATACGCCGCGTACCAACGAATACACACCAACATCACGTCGGTCGGAAATCGCATTCCTTTGGTATTCAGCATCGCGCTTTACTCAATTTTCAAAAGCAGCACTTTACCCGGTTACTTTGATAGCTGCGCTCAATGCGACAAAGCCGCATTGCAACATACCGCGCTGTCGCAAGCCCAGCCATCAACGGTCATCGCCAAACTGTTCAAGATCGCCGTGCAGGTCCGGCAAACCAGGCAGCGCATCATCTTGCATTTGCCTGGCGCTTGCGCGGTGAAACAGGTCCTGCATACACTCGCTGAACGCCTGTTCATCTCCATCCCCGCAAAAGTCCCCGACTCTTCCTGATTCGGCTTCGTCCTGTCTGCCGAGAATCGACCTCCCGCACCTCACTTTTATCTCACAACCCGATGGCCACTTCCTCATTTCGCATGGGGGTGGGGAAACGCTCGCTTAACGCTTTTTGGATCGCAAAATAAACCGCGACGGCATCCTTGTTTCGGACGTAATACTGGTTTATGAAACATTCAGGCCAAGTGGGAACTGCCATCATTACAATCTCAGAACCGGCACAGCCATATTGCTCCACGCTATGCGACAGACAACATTCCCGATTTCAGCGCTGAAATCGCGCACGGCATCACTCATTTGAGCACCACCATTTGGACTCGGCGACCACGCCGAACCTCGAGTTATTTTATTCCCCGATCACTTTAATGGCGCCCCACGCGCGTCGCACGACAACGATCGCTCGAGCGCTTCCCGCATCAACGCAGTCCCCTTCTAGGAACCAGCTGCGTGCAGCCACTGATTTCAGCGCTGAAATCGAGCTACGCTTACGCCGAACAACACGAACATTTTAATTTTTAATTTACAAACTATTAAACCATGTTAAAATCAATGTTTTATTGCATGCATGATGTATTCAATCGACCCCCCGATTTCAGCGCTGAAATCGATTCACGAAGGAGCGCCCTCATGGCAGCAAAAGTGGTGACAATATTTAATCAAAAGGGCGGTTGCGGCAAAACGACTGTGGCTATGCATCTGGCCGGCACGATGGGCTTGCGCGGCTATGCGGCCCTCGTGGTCGACATGGATCCTCAAGGTACCGCGAGCCGCTGGGCCAGTGCAGCACCCGAAGGTCACGATTTCCCGGCATCAGTCGTCAGCCTAGCGCCGATGGAAGGCAAGATGCATCGAGAAGTTCGAAATCAAGTTGAAAAATATGATTTGATTTTTATTGATTGTCCCCCGGCCATGAATTCCGCGGCACCGACCAGCGCCATGCTGATCTCGGACCTCGCGCTTATTCCTGTCGTGCCGTCCCCGGGCGATATCTGGGCCGCCGAAGCCGCCAAGAAACTGGCGGAAGGTGCGCAAGTCAACAATGAGTCACTCGTCGCCCGCGTGGTTCCGAACATGGTCCAGAAGTCGACCTCGCTCGCTCGCGACCTGCTCGAAGTGCTGGCCGAAGATGCTGCTTTCCCGATGCTGGCCTCGAGTTTCGGCTCGCGCGCTGCATTCCGCGAATGCCAGATCATGGGCTCCACGGTCCACACGGTGCCGCGCGCCGGCGCCGCTATCCAGGAAGCTGAAGCCATGACCGACGAAGTCCTGCGCCTGCTTGGCTTACCGGCACGCAAATCCGTCAGGAAAGCAGCATGAGTGCGAAGATCGATCGCAAGGCCGCGATGCGGGCCACGCTCTCTATGGAAAAGAAAAAAGTGGAAGATCGCTTCGCGGCGGCCGACGCCGTCTTGGCCGAACGGCCTGGTGGACTCGCGCTGCCCGCTGTGAAGGCACCCGATTTCAGCGCTGAAACCGGCTCCGAGCAACAACGGCACGTCGTCCGCGTGCCGATCGCGTGTATCCACGACAATCCCCTCAACGCCCGTCACATCTACGACCCGGACATCGTCAAAGGATTGGCCGCGTCGCTCGCCACCCGCGGACAAATGGTGCCGGCGGCCGCGATCCGCCATCCCGATGCCGGCTACACTGGCCACTTCATCCTCGTTGATGGTCATTACCGCAAGAAGGGGTTGATCGCGGCCGGCCGCCAGGACATGGATTTGCTGCTGCTGGAAAGCGACGGCGACCTCGAGCTCTATCGCATGAGCTGGCTTCTCAACGAGGAACGCAGCGCCCAGTCCGCGCTCGACAACGCATTCGCCTGGAAGAAACTGCTCGACCAAGGCTTGGTGGAAGAGGGCCTACAAATTGCCGAATTGCTCGGGGTGTCGCCTGCGACAGTCAACAAGACCCTCGCGTTGCTACGCCTGCCACCGGCGGCACTCGATAAGATGCGCGAACATTCGGCCAAGTTCGGCGTGTTCATCGGCTATGAGCTGACGCTGGCCGCCAAGGTGATCGGCGAAGCGGATCTGCTGGCCCTGATCGAGCGCATCGTCAACGATGATTTGTCGAGTCGCGATGTCGAGGCGATCCGCACAAAACTGGTCCAGCCGGGCGAGCGCAAGAAGAAGGAAGTGAGCCGGCAATACAAGATCCATAACGGCACTGCCCAGATCGGTGTCATCAAGGAATGGGATTCTGGAAAAATCGCGCTCGAAATTAACCTGCAGGATCCGAAGGAGCGCACGGCACTGCTCGATGACCTCAAACGCCGCTTCCACTTGGAAGAATGAACAACCGGAAATGTCTATGGTTAACCGCAACAGGAACTGGGCAGTGCGGGTGCCACACGCGCAAAGGTGAGGTACAACGGGAACATGTAACGCGTGCGTAGTAAATAGGCCGAAGTAAGCGCATACTTTTATCTAGCTCATTGTCACAAGCATCGTTGTCCGCTCCCAAGGGGACCGACTTCGGTCCTGCGACAATCTTGACAGGTGAGCTACAGCAGGAACCGTCAGAGTGCCGATGCCCCGTACAACTCGGTGCCCACGCGTCCATCGCTGGCCTATGCCGCGCGTACGCACTGTCGAGTATCGGGTTGGCCAGCCGGTACCGCCGACGGCCGCGATTCTTGCGCGCCGTTGGTGAATGGTGAGCCTCAACGGGAACCCTGCGTTAAATGCTGCAACCAGACCCGACGCTCACGCGCCCCCCTTCCCATGACAGCAAAGGTGAGCTGCAACAGGAACTGAAAAGATGATAGGGTGCATGGCGAACCTGGTACGCACGCCTGCGATGCCCGCTCACGTCCTGCTGGCTCGTTGTCCAGTTGCACCGCGCGAGCAAATGGTGCCGGAGGCCGTTAGCATCGCAAGGCGACGATGAAAGGTGAGTCTCAACGGGAACCCTGCGTTAAATGCAGCAACCGGACCCGACGCTCACGCGCCCCCTTCCCTTTCCATGCCAGCAAAGGTGAGCCGCAACAGGAACTGAAAAGATGATAGGGTGCATGGAGAGTCTGGTACGCACGCCTGCGATACCCGCTCACGCCCCGCTTGCCCGCTGTCCAGTTGCACCGCGCGAGCAAATGGTGCCGGAGGCCGTTAGCATGCAAAGCAACGACGAACGGTGAGTCGCAACAGGAACCGGCACGAACTCAGTTCCTCCAAGCCAGATGGCGGTAGCCGGTGCCGTTAGTGGCGGATTCCTACCAGCACCGATGACCTTACGTACTAAGCAGTCTGGCCATAGCATGGGGCATCTTGTTATTCGAGGCATCATTGCTGCCAACTATTGTACGTCGATTTGTTGCAAAAGCAATCTTCTGGTTGCGGTTGCCGAAGCGGAAGGTTATTGGGGTGTGGTTTTACGGAAGAACACGCAGGTCCTTGAGAGATTGTTTAAAGTAAACCCTTAAAAACTTTAAACCAATTTAAGCAACGGCAAACCGTTGATGCATAAGGGTTTGCGGGCGATGAGGTGAGCTTCTGCAGGGATCAAGGTGAGCCTTGACAGGAAACAAGGTGAGGCCCGGCAGGGAAGTACGGCCGGTAAGGTGAGTTGGTACAGGTACTATGGGTGAGTGGATACAGGTTCCAAGGTGAGGGCAAACGGGAACCGCCCGAGGCATGACGCACCGCTGGGGCCGGATAGGTGAGCTTTGACAGGAACCAGAACAAGGTGATCGGTGTGGTATCGCAGGAATCACCTTTGTAAAGGTGATTGACTTCCGTTCACCAAAGAGTGATGATCGGTGGATACTTTTTCTTGCCCATCAACTGTTATGATCCGAAAGACTAAATTGCGGAGCGGGACTGACCTCGTTCCGGCGCCGGGCACGTCGGAGGCGATGGAGTTTCGCAAGACCAATGAAGCGATCGGGCTGCGGGTGAAGGAAGGGCGGCTGTCGCTGCTGAGCCGCAAGCTCTACAACGTCATGGTTTACCATGCACAACAGCTGAAGGTTCCGGGGCAGAATGCGCCAATCGACAACGAGGTCAACCGCAAATATTTCTGGATTCCGCTGGCCGATGTGGCGCGCGACGCGGCGTATGACAGCAACGATACCGAACTACTCAAGCACCACATCGAAGAATTCCAGAACATCAAGATCCACATCGAAGACGATACGCAATGGACCAGCGAACGGCTGGTGTCGTCGGTCAAGCTCGTCAACCCGCTCGGGTTACGCAAGAAGGGCGGGGCGCTCTGGTTCGGTTTTGCTTTTCCGCCGGAGGTGCACGAACTGGTAATGAGTCCGGGCACCTATACGAAGCTGAGCATTTTCTACCAGGGGATGCTGCGCAGCGGCCCGTCGCTGGCGCTGTATGAGATTTGCCGGCGATACGCGACGAATCCGTCCAAAGTCACTGCCATCGAAGGCTACGAATACTGGCACAGCGCGCTGACCGGCAATCCGGTGCGGGAAGTGCCGCCGCCGTACAAGTACTTCAAGCGCGATGTATTGAAACCAGCGATCGCTGAAATCAATTCGACCACCGACATTGAGGTGGAATTGATCGAACACAAGAATGGTCGCCGCATCGAGCGGCTGCAATTCCATGTCGAACTGAGCAAGCAGCCCGGCCTGGCGTTTCCCGCGCCGCCCGTCATCGACGGCGAGTTGGTGACGCGGATCATGCGATTCGGATTCAGTCAGCATGAAGCGGCCGACTTGTCGGCCCAGCATGCCGACGACAAGCTGCGGGCATCGATCGCGCTGGTTGAGGCGCGCATGGCGTCGCGTAACAGTGCGCCGCTCGACTCGCCGGCCGCCTATTTCCGCTGGTCCCTCAAGCAGGGTGCCGACGCGGCGCAGCAACTGCTCGAAAAGGCCGTCCGTCCAGCATCGGTTGCCCGGAAAGAGGGGCCGTCCGTGATGGAGCAGTTCCTGTCGGCGCGCGCGCGCGAAGCGCTAGAAATCTACAAGGAGCTGACCGACCGTGAACGCGACGAGGTGTTTGCCCGCTTCAAGGCCTCCAACACGGCAAAGGGCATCAAGCTCAATCGCGGCATCGACAACCCGATTGTGCGTTCGCTGCTGGGGCAGTGGTATGCTCGCGAGACGTGGGGCGAGCCGACGGCTGACGCGCTGGCACAGTTCGTCGAGCAGTACAAGATTGTCGACGTCAGCGGGCGGTGAGCGGGTTCTGTCGCTTTTCAGTGGGCGCATACGCTCACCTTCAAGCTGGGCGGATTTGTTTTGTCAATAATGCATAAAACTGGTCTGCAAAAGACATCCCATTAGAACTTTCCATCATCCTAACCGTGGAACTCACCATTGTTGAAACGGTGAGATGTTCCCGTAGCGCTCACCTTTAGACAATCGGTGAATCGTTACCCTCCAGCTCAAGTCATCTTTCAAAGCCAGCAGTCTATCCAAATGCTTGGAGGCGTTATCGTACTTCCGATCCAACTTGGTGCGGCGACGGATTCTTCATATTATGCAACTAATGAACCAGTAACGCACGAATTTGGTTAAAAGAATCTGGACGATGTTACGTCCCTTCATCGACCAGCAGAGCGGGCCGCCATGTTTGAAGACGGGGTTGTTTTGGGACTGAATGAGATTCAAGTATCAAGTGGCGGTCGAGATATCTTTTGTTGTAAGATAAATGCTTGTTCATTAGTTGCATTTTATGGCTTCAGACTCTCTCTTCGATAATCCGGATGCTTGGCGCAGCAATCCCGCGAACGCGTTTGCGGCCTTTGTGATCTCGCCGGCATTCCTAGCGTTGAGTAAGCGAAAAGCAGTCAAGCTCAATGCTGAAGGCACACCTCTGCCCCCGGCTCCCATACGGGCCAGTTCGGCGAAGATCTACATCGCCATGTTTGGCAAATTCCTGCGCTGGCTATCGCTGCATGAGAAAACCCTGTTTGGCCTGACCAGTGTGGATCTGCTGGCATTTCTGGAGCAGAGTAGTGCAGACGGCCAGAAAACATTGAACAGCGCCATTCGTGCCCAGTACCTGGGACTTCTGGATCGCGTGTATGCGCACTTGAATGTCGAGCCCAATCCTGCCAGGCACACCCTCTTTGCACTCTTCAACGCAGGCTCTCGATCGGTGTTGGGGGTCAATGACGCAAAGGCGATTTTGACGGATGCGCAGGAAGCGGCATTCATGGACGCTTTGCCTGGCGCGGTGGCAGAAGAGGAAACGGATGCGGCTTGGAAGCGGCGGCGCGATCGCGCAATGCAAGCGATGATGCTCGGCGCCGGCTTGAAAGTATCCGAAGTAATCGGTATTTATACCGAGAATGTGGGCGCCAAGGACTCTACCGGATCGGCGCCCATTGCCATTTCCCCGGCCTTCGCCGGCGGCACCGTGCGCGCGCACCAAACACAGTTGCGGCCGTTCGCGGTGCATGAGGTCATGGTGTGGCTTGCTGAGCGCAACCGTTTGGCAATTCCTGGTCCGCTGCTATTTCCAGCCACGCTGCGAGGCGGCCGCTTGGCCAGGGCAACCGTCTACCGCCAAGTCAAGGCGACATTTGAACGCGCCGGCATCGATCCTCGGCACCATGGCGGCCGCACGTTGCGAAATGCATTTGCAATCAAGGAGCTCAAGGCCACTGGCGGCAACGTCGAACTGGTCGGCGAATTTCTTGGGCACCGGAAGAGGCGGGCCATCGAGCCTTATACGTTGGCGGCCACCGACGAGCATGATGATCCAACATAAGCAGGTTTAAACAACGGCGCCGACGACTATTTAGTCAAGCCTTTCGATCTGGAAGAATTGATTGCGCGACTATATGCCCTTATACGACGGGCGCGCAGTGACGTTGAGTCGGTCTATCGAAAGGGGGATATCGTCGCTAACGAGGTCATGCGTCAAGTACTGGTTTCAGGCCAGCAAGTTATTCTTTCTTCACGCGAATGGGCAATTCTCGACGCGTTCATCGCTCGGCCGGGGGCTATACTCTCCCGCGGCCAGTTGGAAGAGCGGCTCTACGGATGGTACCAGCATTCCCCAGCAAAACCGGGCACGCGTGTTCGACCGCTTCTATCGTGTCCCGGGAACGAGTCCGAGTGGTAACGGGCTGGGACTTGCCATTGCCGAGAAGTCGAATTCCCCATGCAGGTTGAAATGCCGCCAGGTCGCCACCGATCCGTAGCGGACGGCTTCGATCTTCCGCCTTTCGTGCCGGGTCGGGCTCTTGATCGAGTGCCCGTGTCAGAAACAGATAATTCCAGCAGATGATCGCGTTCTTGATCAACCGCCGGCACCCCTCAGCGATTTCCTGATCCTCCTTCTCGCTCTGAATGAATTCGTGCTTGTGACCAAAGGAAATGATGGATGTGGCGGCGCTATACACCATCATCCGACGCCCGCAATTCGGATTCCGATGAGAAAAGGTCCCATGCGGCCATGAACATCGCGGCAATCACCGGACCGATCACAAAGCCGTTCAGGCCGATCAAGGCTAGGCCACCGATCGTCGAAATGAGCACGATGTAATCCGGCATCCTCGTGTCTTTGCCGACCAGGACAGGCCGCAGCACATTGTCGACCAGCCCGATCGCGAGCACGCCGAAGAGAATGAGCGTCACACCTTGCCAGATGGCGCCGGTGAGCAGGAAGTAGGCAGCGACCGGCATCCAGACGAGGCTGGGGCCGACAATGGGCAGCAGCGACAGCGCCGCCATCACCACGCCCCACAGCAGCACCCCCTGAATACCGAGGAACCAGAACATCGCGGCGCCCAGTGCGCCTTGCGTTGCGGCCACGACGATATTGCTTTTCACGGTGGCGCGGATGACGGTCGCGAATTTGCCGAACAGCCGACGCTTGTGCTCGGTGGCAAGCGGAATCGCCTGTTCGATGCGCTCGGACAATTGCGCGCCGTCGCGCAGCAGGAAGAACAGCAGATACAACATGATGCCGAAGCTGATTAGGAGAGCGAGCATGTTCTGGCCGACATTCACCGCCTGCTTCGCCACGATCTGGCTGGCTTGAGCGGCGCTGGCTGACAGCGTCTCCTGCATAGTCGAGAATTGGGCGAGTCCGAAGCGGTCCAGCAGGTTGATGGCCCACGATGGCAAGGCATCGATCATCTGCTGGAAATAAGTGCCGAAATCGAGTTCCCTGGAGCGGATGCGTTCAAACACATGGGCAGCCTCCTGCAGCAGCGATATCGTAATCAGCGTTACTGGAAGAATCACGATCAGCAGGCAAAGGATAACAGTGAGGGCAGAAGCAAGATTGTGGCGCCGGCCCACGGCGGCCAGCAAGCGGCGATACAAGGGACGAAACAGGATGGCAAGCACCACGCCCCAGAAGATCGCGCCATAAAATGGCCAGACAATCCAACCGAACGCGAGGGTTACGACTGTCAGCAACAGCAGGAAAGCCTTTTTTTGCTGCATTGCTCGGGAGTGCATAGCCTTATCCCCATGGAAAATGTAACCTCAGAAGCAAAAACCCGCCATCCTATTCTATAGCGCTGAGTCCTCGTGGATTTAAAGCGGACTCAAGCGTGTGCATCCTGGAGAAATCAAAACACCATATCTCGAAACCGCAATGCTTGGCTCCAGGAATGGCAAATTGCGCAGCCGCAAGCAGCAGTTCGATCACATCGCCCACACAGTTGCTCATTTTCAGGCGGCAGGCGATCCCGTCATTTCGGTCGATACCAAGAAGAAGGAACTGATTGGCGACTTCAAGAATGCCGGTAAGGAATGGCAGCCCAAGGGCGTACCGGAGAAAGTCGTTCCCCAACGACGAGGCCGTGACGAAATTGTTTTATCTGGCGATCAGAAATATCAGTAAAAAATGGACAATGCCGATTCAAGACTGGAAAGCCGCGCTGAATCGCTTTACGATTCTGTTTGATGATCGTATGCCACAGCATTGAACAAAAAAACGTTTACACAAAATCGCGGACACTCCCTCTCACCAATTCTCAATCAATACATGCGTAAGCACCTCCGAAAATACCGGTTATTCAAATATATTCCCACTCAGGAGAGCATTCGGGCGTACCGCTTCTTGAAGCCACTAAGCCGATACCTTGATCATCACTTTCTCTGGCAATTTAACCGGCAGTCCGTTGCCGGCGGCGCGGCTATAGGGCTGTTTTTTTCACTTGCATCACCTGTCGGTCAAATACCGTTGGCTGCACTGTTTGCGATTCTGTTTCGCGTGAATTTGCCGATCGCTGTCTTCGGAACCATTCTGTCCAATCCGTTCACGACACCAGCGTTTTTATACTGTGCCTACAAGATTGGGGCGATTCTAATAGGACATGAAATGCCAAATCAGCATACGGCTACACTGGCACGCGGCGCTCTTCCAAGCACCGATCATTTCAGCAATGCACTTGGATGGCTACTGCAATCTGCAGAGTGGGTGCAGTCAGCCGGATTGCCATTGGTAGTTGGATTGGGCGTACTTTCTGCCATGTTGGCAGTTTGTGGATACGTCGGCGTCACCGTGATCTGGCGCTTGCAAGCGAGCTTGCGGTGGCGCTCAAGACGTATGCGTCGACGCAGCATCTAACGTGAGTTCGACGTAAGCTGGTTTCACAGCGCAATGACTTCTCCATGGACGA
>CBINHE010000098.1:0-15053 GCA_966250375.1 uncultured Oxalobacteraceae bacterium | reverse complement strand
TCTTTTTGACTTTGGTGACCAACTGAAGACCGTTTTCCCATAGCCTTTCGAACAGCGCCTGGGAAATCTACCCTTTGTCGCCAAACAGTTTGCCGGTCAGGGATTTGGCCATCTCGAGTACGGGAGCGCGGTCATCAACGTTGCCAGGCTTCAGTTGTCCCGTTTCCATCTCGCAGCTCCAGGCGTTTGACAAACACCTACTGTCGAATTTGCCGCGTCTTTCGTGCCTGCTTCTTGTTCCCTTTGCATTTGTTCATGATAAACGACCACTGAGCGACGAAAACTGTTGGGCCTTCTGCGATGGACACATGACTCTCGGCAGTACCGGCGCGCGCTTGCCGTGCTGTAGACCAGTGGCGGCAAAACGGTAGCGGAAGTGGCTGAGGCGCTTCGGGTGAGCCGGCAAAGTGTGTACAACTGGATCGAGGACTTCCGGCATACGTGCGATGTGCAGGAACTGGCTGATGCTCCTCGATCGGGACGGCCTTCTTGCTGGAGCGAAGAAACCGAGACGCTACTGCAGACCCTGCTGAAGAATACACTGCAGGATCTTGGCTACTTTGCGACGCAATGGACGGCGCTGCTGCTGCAGGAGCAGCTTTGGCATAGCGCCGGTGAGCACTACTGTGCCCGGACAGTGCGTTGCTGTTTGCATCGGTTCGGCTATGTGTGGAAACACGCGCGGTATGTGCTGGCGCCGGATCCAGAGCGAGAGAAAAAACGCCAAATTCGCCGCGCCGTCAGTGGCTTGCCAGAGCGCCCGCTCGACATGCCGACGAGACAGCAGCTTCAACGCTTGTGCATTAACTTTGCAAAGCGGCGATCCGAGCTTCGATAGGAGGGTGGCTGCTAAACAAAGCCGCCAAGCCGCTCCCGCCCGCGATCCCGGAGGCCGCAAGGCTCTTTGGCAAATCGCCTTGTGCCAAGCCGCCAAGACGGTGTAATGCGGCAATCATCGGCCGTGGCGTGCCGAGTATCTGTGCCGCGCCCCGATCGGCGCGATATTCGCGTTGGCGCGAGAAGTACATCACGATAATACTTGCGAGGATACCGAACACAATGTCGAGCACAATGACGGTGACGGTATAACCAATGCCCGACCCGGAGCTTTCTTCGTCGTTCTTGCGCAGAAACTGGTCCACGGCATAACCGACGACGCGGGCGAGGAAAATCACGAAGGTGTTAACCACGCCCTGGATCAGGGTCAGCGTCACCATATCGCCGTTGGCAATGTGCGCGACTTCGTGCGCGAGCACCGCCTCGATTTCCTCGCGGGTCATCGACTCAATCAATCCGGTCGATACCGCGACCAACGAGCTATTCTTTGTTGCGCCGGTTGCAAAGGCATTTGGTTCGCCATCGTAGATCGCGACTTCCGGCATGGCGATGCCTGCCTTTTGGGCTTGGGTAGCAACCGTATTCATCAGCCATAACTCGGTGGAGCTGCTTGGTTGCTCAATCACGCGCGCGCCGGTGGACCATTTGGCAATCGGTTTCGAAAGAAACAGTGAAATGAACGCGCCGCCAAAGCCCATCAAGCCAGCGAACGCAAGCAAGGTACCCAAGTTAAGACCATTTGCCGTCAAGTATTTGTTTACACCGAGCAGACTCGCCGAAATGCCAAGCACAAGCATGATGGCGAGGTTGGTGGCGATAAATAGCACGATACGTTTCATATTTCCTTTTTGTCTTAATGTTGTTTCACGTTACTTTGTAATTAGTCCCGTGGGTGCTGCTATTGCAATAGCCTTGCAAACTCCAAGCCAATCATGGTCAAGCCGAGAGCCGCAAGCAGGAGCCAAAGTGTTCAATCTCGTCCCATGTCGTTACACCTCACCATCCCGTAGACATTTTGCCTGCACCAATTAATTATATGTGGCCGCCATCAATGTAAAAACCGAAATTTATCGATTCAATTGTTCGTAAAAACAGGAATATAGTAAGTCGCAGCGCCGCTTTTTGGACAAGTTCTTTGCCTGGCGCGAGACAGCAACCCGTACAGCGTGAGCTGATACCGCCAAGCCAGCTCTCTAAGCTGCGCCGGCAAGATGAAGGTGATCATAAGAGGGCGTCCATTCCATTAGAACCATTTTTTGTCGAACCGACACCAAAACAATAAAAATTGTTAAAATAGAAACATGTTGCAATACTGGAACATCCCATGACCCGTCCCATCATTCGTCTCGGCGAAGCCACCACGCACGGTGGCGTCGTCGTATCCGCCGCTCCCGACACGACTGTGGATGGCAAGGCGCCTGCCCGGATCAATGACATGACGGTTTGTCCGATTCCAGGGCACGGCGCCAATCGGCGTTGGCGCACTTCGGATACGAGAAGAGGGTAATGGTAGGATGCGGCTCTGTTTTTTTTGAATGCACGTGATGCCCAACAAGCACAATACCGCTCGCCGTCACCATATCCCGAAGATGTTGTTCAAGGTGCAGAACTGGGCGGAATATGAAGCCGGGCTACGTCGGCGCGGCAGTTTGACGTTATGAATCGAAGAGGATGCGCTGGATCAGTGGCAAAGCATTGGACCCAATGGTCAGGCTCGCTATCGGAGAATATCGCCATTGAGACTTGTCTGATGCTTCGCACCGCCTTCAAGATGGCGCTCCGGCAAACGGAAGGTTTAATGGATTCGGTGCTGACATTGATGGGTCTGACGATCTCGGTGCCGGATCACACGACGGTCAGCCGGCGGGCGGTGGGACTACCAGTACTGAAGTCAACGCCGACGCCCAAGGGACCGCTGCAGGTGTTGATTAACAGTACGGGCCTGGAGGTCTTTGGCGCAGGGCAATGGCTGGAAGCAAAGCATGGCGCGAAGTCGCGCCGCACCTGGCGCAAGCTGCATCTGGCCGTCGATGCCGCCAGCGGCATGATTGTCGCGCAGGTGCTGACCGATCAGCATACGGACGACCCATCGCAGGTGGGGCCACTGCTGGAGCAGATCGACGAAGACATCGGCAAAGTGACAGCCGATGGCGCCTATGATGGTGCGTCCACTTACCAAACGATCGCGCAACAGGGGGACGAGATCGAGGTGGTCATTCCTCCGCGCAGGACCGCTGTGCCCGGCGCGGTACTGAACCCGGAAAGCCAACGTGACCGTCATCTCGACATGATCAATACGCAAGGCCGGCTTGCCTGGCAAACGGCGACAGGCTATGGTCAGCGTGCGCTGGTCGAAACGACCATGGGCCGCTATAAATCGCTCATTGGTCCCCGGCTGCGGGCCCGGGGAGGTGAAGCGCAGAAAACAGAAGCCGCCATCGGCGTGGCTGTTTTAAATCGGATGCTGGCAGCCGGACGCCCTCACTCCGTCCATTACAAGCGCCAGCCCGCATAACTGATCGGGGTTGGGGCACTGTCGCCATCAATTTTTAAGTGCACCAACGCCCCGCTCATCCATAAATTCCTGGCCGTCCACGCAAACCGTACATTCTGGTATCCAGTCAGGTTTGCACTTCTTGATGCGGCCTTTCCATGGTCAAGGTTTCGTGTTCGTCGTCCTTGCGATAAGCGAGCCGATACAGCAAAGGCAGCACCAGCAGCGTCAACCCGGTGGACGATAAAATGCCGCCGATGACCACCGTGGCGAGCGGCCGCTGCACTTCGGCACCGGTGCCTGTTGCGATCGCCATCGGGATGAAACCGAGCGACGCCACCAGAGCCGTCATCAGCACCGGCCGCAATCGGGTCAGCGCACCCTCGCGCACCGCGTTCTTCAGCGAGTGTCCTTCTTCGCGCAGCGTGCGGATGAAGGAAATCATGACCAGGCCGTTCAACACCGCAACACCGGATAACGCGATAAAGCCGACCGCAGCGGAAATCGACATTGGAATGTCGCGCAGCCACAAGGCGACAAGACCGCCGGTCAATGCAAACGGAATGCCGCTAAAGACCAGCAACCCATCCTTCATGCTGCCGAACATGGCGAACAATAAGGTGAAGACCAGCAGCAGCGATACCGGGACCACGATCTGCAACCGGCGCGTGGCTGATTGCAATTGTTCGAACTGGCCGCCCCAAGTGGTCCAGTAACCGGCCGGGATTTTCACTTGCTGCAGGATTTGCTGTTCTGCATCGGCCACGAACGAGCCGATGTCGCGTCCGCGCACGTTGGCGCTGATGACGATGCGGCGCTTGCCGTCTTCCCGGCTGATTTGATTCGGCCCCGGCGCGATGTCCAGCGTCGCCACTTCGCCGAGCGGGATATAGGCGGTGCGGCCATCATCGCCTTGCGCGCGCGGCAGCGAGATCGGCAGGCGTTTCAATGCTTCCAGATCGTTGCGCTGGTTTTCCGGCAGACGGACGATGATGTCGAACCGGCGATCGCCCTGGAACAGCGTGCCGGCTTCCTTCCCGCCGATTGCGGTGGCGACCGCATCTTGCACGTCGGCGATATTCAAGCCGTAGCGCGCGGTCTTGTCGCGGTTGATATTCACGGTCAACATCGGCAAGCCGGTGGTTTGCTCGACCTTCACTTCGGCCGCGCCCGGTATCCTGCCCATCACGGTGGAGACCTTGGTCGCCGTGTCGTTGAGCACGTCCATATCGTCGCCGAACAGCTTGACGGCGACATCGCTGCGTACGCCCGAAATCAATTCGTTGAAGCGCAACTGAATCGGCTGCGAGAATTCGTAATTGTTGCCGGGCAGCTTGGAGACCGTGGCTTGCACCGCCGCCAGCAATTCGTCCCGCGTTTTTTGCGGTTCGGGCCACTGATCCTGCGGTTTCAGCATGATGTAGCCGTCCGAGATATTTGGCGGCATCGGGTCGGAGGCAATCTCGGCGGTGC
This sequence comes from uncultured Oxalobacteraceae bacterium, assembly GCA_966250375.1. Taxonomy (GTDB): domain Bacteria; phylum Pseudomonadota; class Gammaproteobacteria; order Burkholderiales; family Burkholderiaceae_D; genus CAMLDH01. The sequence goes on along the minus strand of CBINHE010000098.1, from coordinate 10,249 downwards.
CGGTTCGGGCGAAGACGCGGTCGATTTCCGGATATTGCGTTTTGAGCGTACGTTCCAGTTGCTGCTGCATCGCGATCGATTGCGACAGGCTGGTGCCCGGAATGCGCAGTGCCTGAATCGCGAAGTCGCCCTCATTCAAGCTGGGGACGAACTCACTGCCCATGCGCGTGGCCAGCAAGCCCGACAGAATAACCATGACGGCGGCAAAGGTCAGCACCACCGGTTTATTGCGCATCGCCTTGTCCAGCACCGGTGCATACCAGCGTTTCGCGGTCTGCATCAGGAAGTTCTCTTTTTCGGCGACCTTGCTGCCGATGAACAGCGCCACCGCCGCCGGAATGAATGTGATCGACAGGATCATCGCGCCGACCAGGGCGATCACGACGGTGAAGGCCATCGGGTGGAACATCTTGCCTTCCACGCCGGCCAGCGCAAAGATCGGCAAGTACACCACCATGATGATCAATTGACCGAAGATGAGCGGCCTGCGCGCTTCCCTGGACGCGGCAAATACTTCATGAAAGCGTTCCGTCCGGGTCAATGGCCGTCCGTAATTGGCCTGGGCATGCGTCAGCCGCCGCACGCAGTTTTCGACAATGACGACCGCGCCGTCGATGATGATGCCGAAGTCCAGCGCGCCCAGGCTCATCAGGTTGGCGCTGACCTGGTAGGCCACCATGCCGGTAAACGTGAACAGCATCGACAACGGAATGACCATCGCGGTAATGAGGGCCGCGCGGAAATTCCCCAGGAACAGGAACAGGATCGCGATCACCAGCACCGCGCCTTCGAGCAGGTTTTTCTTGACCGTGTTGATCGCCTTATTGACCAGCACCGTGCGGTCGTAGACGGTGATCGCCTGCACGCCTTCCGGCAAGGTGCGGTTGATGTCGATCATCTTCTTGTTGACTGCCTGCGATACCGTGCGACTGTTTTGCCCGGTCAGCATGAACACGGTACCGAGCACCACCTCGCGGCCATTCTCGGTCGCCGCACCGGTGCGCAACTCACGGCCGATATCGACGTCGCCGATATCGCGGATACGGATCGGCACGCCTTGCACATTGCGCAGAATGATGTTGCGAATATCATCGATGGACCGCACTTGACCAGGAGTGCGAATCAGCAATTGCTCGCCGCGCTTTTCGATATAGCCGGCGCCGGCATTGCTGTTGTTGCGGTCCAATGCCGTGACGATATCCTGCAGTGTCAAGCCGTAGGAAGCCAGGCGCTCCGGAGCGGGCGCGACCTGGTACTCCTTGGCGAAACCGCCGATCGAATTGATCTCCGTCACGCCGGCGACGTTGCGCAACTGCGGCTTGATGATCCAGTCCTGGATCTCTCGCAGGTCAGTCGGCGTGTACGGTGTGCCGTCCGGCTTTTTCGCCCCTTCCCTGGCTTCGACCGTCCACAGATAAATTTCACCGAGACCGGTCGAGATCGGCCCCATCGACGGCGCGATACCTGGCGGCAGGTTTTGCTGGGCGTCCTGAATCCGCTCATTGACCATCTGGCGCGCGAAATAGATGTCGGTGCCGTCCTTGAAGATCACGGTGATCTGGGACAGGCCATAGCGCGACAGCGAACGGGTCTGCGCCAGATTGGGCAGGCCGGCCATCACGGTTTCGATCGGAAAGGTGATGCGCTGCTCGGTTTCCAGCGGCGAATAGCCGGGCGCTGCCGTATTGATTTGGACCTGGACATTGGTGATGTCCGGCACGGCGTCAATCGGCAGTTTTTGATAGCTGTAGACACCGACTGCCGCCATGCCGAAGACGGCAAGCAATATCAGCCAGCGCTGCTCGATGGCAAAACGTATGAGGCGTTCAAACATGATGTGTGCCTTTTCGCATCAGTGCGTATGCTCGGCGCTGGCTTTGCCCAGTTCCGACTTGATGATGAAACTGCCAGCAGCGGCGTATGGGGTACCTGCTTTCAATCCTTTGACGATTTCCACGACCTTGCCATCGGTGCGGCCGGTCACAATCGGCTGCGCCAGGAATCCGCCGGCCACCTTGGCGAAGACAGTTGACTGGTTGGCGACGCTGTGGATCGCGTCTGACGACACCGTGACCGGCACCTCGGCTTCGCTGGACACAATGTCGACATTGACGAATAAACCGGGACGCCATGCGCCCTGCGGATTGGCCAGCGTGACGCGCGCCTTCGCGGTACGCGTTTGTTCACCCAGCAATGCCCCCACATAGGCAATCGTGCCCGGTGCGGCGGCGTCGAATGCGGTGGCCCTGATCGTCACTTTTTCGCCGACGCGCACCGCGTTCAAATCTTTCGCCGGTACCGCCACCTCTGCCCATACCGATGACAGGTCGGAAATGGTAAAAATATTGGCGTCTTCCTTGACGGCCTCGCCCAGTGCAATGTGTTTCTTGACTACGGTGCCATTGAACGGCGCGCGAATTTCATAGCGGTTGAGTGCGCCGCCGCCGACACTGGCGCCCAATGCGGCTAATTTCTGGCTCGCGTTTTGCACGGCGATTTCCGCTTCGCGCAGCGCTTGCTGCGCTTGCAGGTAGTCCTGTTCGGCAGAGATTTTCTCCTGCCACAGTTTTTTCTCGCGCTCGAAGGTCAGTCTGGCCAGTGCCACGCGCTTTTTGGCTGAGAGCAATGCGCTGCGTTGTTCGGCCAGGTCGATGCTGGCGATTACCGCCAGCACTTGTCCTTTCTTGACTTCCTGCCCGAGATTGACCGGGACGTTTTCCACCACGCCGGCTAAACGCGGCACGACGTGCGCGGTCCGGTCCTCGTTGAAATGAATTTCACCCGGCAAGACAAGGATGCTCTTGATGTGGGCCGCACCCGCGGTCTGGATCGTCACACCCGCTGCCTTGATCTGGGCATCGGTCAACACGATCTTGTTTTCGATACCGAAGTCGCCTTCCGCAAACAGCTTGCCGCCGTGTGGTCCCTTATGCGGCCCGTCTTCATGGTGTTCCTCATCCGCATGCTCCTTGGCATGACCATGATTGTCTTCCGCTTGGCCGCCGTGGTGCTCGCCGTCGGCATGATCTTTTGCTTCCGTGTGGCCGCCATGGCTGTGCGCATCGCCTGCCGGTTTGGATGCGCCGGTGCCGAGGATCAGACCGCCCAGCAGGACGCCGATGGCGACAATGACCAGGATGGCGATGGTTTGTTTTTTGTTCAGGTTGATTTTCATGGTGGGTTCTTACTGCTTGAGTGCGTGCGATGGTTCACCGAGGAGGCGCTCGATCTCGGCGGCGGCCCGGTGTGCTTCGCACAAGGTGCGCAGATAGTGGGATTTGGCTTGCAACAAGGTGCGCTGCGCATCCAGCACGTCCAGAAAAGCGAATTTTCCGAACTCGAAGCCGGTGGTCGCGGCGTCATACGCGCTTTGCGCGCCCGGCAAAATGTCGCGTTGCAGCGCGCCGGCTTCCTGACGCGCGGTATGCAAGCGCTCGTAGGCTTGCGCCATTTCGCTGTCCAGGCGAATTTCGGTTGCCGACAATTCGTCGCGCGCCTTGTCTGTGCGGCGTAATGCCTCCAGCACATTGCCCTGGTTGCGGTCAAACAGTGGTAACGGAATCGACAGCCCGACAATGGCTTGATTGCGTCCCAGTTCTTCCGACCGTTTGGCCCCTATGCTGACGATCACGTCCGGCGTGCGGCGGCTGCTTTCCAGTTGCGCCATTGCCTGACGACGATCGACCTCGAACCGTGCCCGTGCGACTGCCGGTGCATTGGCTAAACGGGCTGCCAGATCGGTCCATGCAGGCAGGGCCGGTAACGCGTCAAGCTGGCCTTCCGCCCGCTCGAACCGGGGAGCCGGATTCCCCCAGGTTGCGGCCAGGCGCTTACGCGCATTGGCCAGTTCGCTTTTGGCTTGATTCAATTCCAGACGGACCGTGGCTTCCGCCACGCGTGCCTTGGTTTCCTCGACGGGCGATATCTTGCCGGTGGTCACACGACGCGCCGCGACATGGGTGCCGCGCTGCGCAAGATCCACCGCTACGTCGGCAAGACGCAGGCGTTCTTGAGCGGTCAGTACATCGAAAAAGGCCGTGATGACGGTCGCCCGGATATCGGCGCGCTTGGCATCGAGTTCGGCGGTCGCGGCGTCGCGGCCACGTTTAGCGGCTTGGATACGGGCGGCCCGTTTGCCGCCGAGTTCAATCGCCTGGTTGAATTGCAGCGTGGTGGTGCGCGTTTCGCGGCGGGTGTCTTCCACCAGCAAGGACACGTCCGGATTGGGCCGTGCGCTGGCTTGGCGGATGGACGCGTCAACCGCGTCGATTTCATGGCGCACCGCCGATAAATCGGCATTGGCGCCCCATACCAGCGTCCATGCCTGTTCCAGCGTCAACGGTCCTGCCATTTCAGTGGCGCGCACTGGGCGTATACTCACGTTATCTGAAATGGCAAGACTTGCACCGGTGGCGGTTTGTGCCCATGCGGGCGTGAATGTTGCGGCAGCAAAGCTAAGCGACAATAAATATCTGACCATCGAATTCTCCAGATGAATGGGAAAGAATTCGACGAGACGTCAACCCTCTACATCAGGGTACAGTGCGAATGGAAAACAACAGATCGTCCCGTCGAGCTAGGCGACGGGATGCCGATCGGGCCGTCTGGGGCCGTCGGGTATGTGGGAGGAGTAAGAAAAGGGATGCGGCTCGATAGTCGTCGCGCCGGGAGAAACAACCATTGGGGAGGATGCGGTCAAGAACGATACTTGCCCCAGGCCGTGACAATAACCGCAATCACTGTGGACCTGCGCCAGCTTGTCTTTGCTATCGGAGGACTCCGCTTTTACCGGATGCTGGTGCTGGTGATGGCCGTAATGGCTGGTTGCCGGCGCCTCTTCATGCTGGCAATACGCGGCAGCCGCTGCCCAGGAGAACTGGAGCGGTAGCAACATCAGCAAGAAAATGAAGAAGAGTTTTTTCACGATCGAAATAATAACACTGTGGGCGCATGCGCATAACGTTTGGACGACTCAGTCATGACTTCCCTTGTCATGCATCAGGTCTGCGATGGCCGGATCAATCGGCAGACGCCGGAACATGCTGATGTTGGCGCCGCCCGTATTCCCGGTCGGCACAAGGCCGACCACCGAGCCCAATGCGCCGAATACGATGCGAACAGCCTGGCCAACGACTTCGATTGCGCTGCGGCGTGCCAGTCCAATTCTCGCCATCCGCCAATGGACCCGGACATGCGGCACGACATGGCGCTGGCCGAGCACGTGCGCGCGTTCAAGATGAACGAACGCCGCATCCGGTTCGCCGGCCTGAAACAAGTGATGCGCTGCCGCCATCTCCGTGATGAATGCATGGGCGCGTGCCGTCCTCATCCTCGCCATCACCTCACGCCGTTTTCAATTCACCGTACGCTTGTTGAATCACCGTCTTGGCCGCCGTGAGTCCCAATACGCCCATCACACCAGCCACCAGGATATCGGGCCAGCCGGCGCCGGTACCAAATACGCCAAGCGCCGCCAGCATGACCGCGACATTGCCGATGGCATCGTTGCGGGTGCACAGCCAGACCGAGCGCATGTTCGCGTCGCCGTTGCGGTAGGCGAATAACAGTACCGCCACCGACAGGTTCGCGGCCAGCGCCAACGCGCCGATGATCCCCATCGTCGCAGGCTCCGGCACGATGCCTGTCGCGAGATTCCACCCCGCTGTGCCGAGCACAAAGATGCCATAACCGCCCATCGTCAGCCCCTTGATCAAGGCCGTACGCGAACGCCAGACGGGCGCCAGCGCGAGCACGAAGAGCGACAAGCCATAGTTCGCGGCATCACCGAAAAAATCGACTGCGTCAGCGAGCAGCGACACCGAGCCGGCTTCCCATCCCCCTGCCAACTCGACAATGAACATCGCTGCATTGACGAATAATGCGATCCACAGTACACGGCGATAGCGTGGATCGACCGGCGGCTTTTCCGGAGAGCAACTCCCTGCACAACAATCGCCCATATGGATTCCCTTCATGTATATTCACATTAGAAAGTCTCTAGCCGCTAGAGAGTCAAGCACTTGTTGCAGACATGTCGAAAGGAGCCGGCCATGCGCACGGCATTGAAGATAGGCGAGTTATCCCGACGCACAGGGTGCCCGGTCGAGACGATCCGTTTTTATGAGTTTGAAAGCCTGTTGCCGGCGCCCGCACGGTCGCAGGGAAATTATCGCTTGTACAGCGACGCGCATGTGGAGCGGCTGCAGTTTATCCGCCATTGCCGTTCGCTTGACATGACACTCGATGAGATTCGCACCCTGTTGGCCTTCCGTGACACGCCCGAGGAAAATTGTGCAGGCGTCAATACGCTTCTGGACAAACATATCAGCCATGTCGCCGACCGCATCAGGGAATTGACGACGCTCCAGTCGCAGCTGACGCAACTGCGCAGTCTCTGCCTGCGCACGCAGTCGACAAAGGAGTGCGGCATATTGCAAGGCTTGGCCACTGCGGAAGATGGAGATCCCAGAAATTTGGGTTCGCATGCCGGTGGCTGTCATTGAATCAATAGACCAATTACCACCGTGAAAACGCTTTGCGATCGATGATTCGATCCACCATCGACATTCGACACGATCTGTCGTCTACGTTAAGTGCCGGTGCCAATAGCGTCGCCACGCGAAAGACCCATGCGTGAGCCAGTAAATACGGCGGCCAATTCAACCTCTTCGTCAATCGATAATCGACGTCCCATATCCAGCTCGAAACGACCATACGGATTTATGTGTGTATAAATCAATGGCGTGAGGGCTCTCAAATCCTCTTCCTTCAAACGTTTCTTCCATACAGGGTCGGTTAGAATGCGCTGGATCATCAGGGTGTTGACGTAGACCATACAGTTCTGGAGCATTGGATTTTTCCGGCGTTCTACGGATTTCGGCCTGATCGAGAAGGAAAATAATGACGCGGACTCAAGCAAAATTTTACGTCGCGGGAGGAATCATTTTGGCCGCCGGCGGTTTTGTGGTATCTGGCCCATCGGTGCCTAATTTTTGGGTGTGGATGGTAATGCCGTCGATTATGATCGTCGGCGGTGCGATTCGGCTTCTTCGGTCCTGACATCAGAGGAAAAACGGGGTGAACGCTGCCAATTCGCGCTCAAATCAAGATTGCGCATAGTGCGATCTCGATCCGAAAATCGGCAGCTTGTTCAGCGCTGCATTAATGCAGCGGTGGTGGTGGTGGTGGTGGAATAAAACCGGGCTCTATCCTAAACGTGGAGTCCTGAAACGAAAGATCATCTCGCAGAGGCTCGATGAAAAGATGAAGTTGCTTATGACGTATAAATCGGTCGGGAAAGTTGAATGAGGCAAAGGATAGTTCAGTAATATCCGAGTTGCCTGGTTGCAAAGAAAACGTTGCATCTTCTGCAAATAGGCGGTCATGTGTGGCACCTAGAGGAGGAACGCTCTCCTGTAATTTCAGACGGAAATCTTGATGTCTTAAGTAGAAAGTAGGGAAGTTTGCTGACCGAAATGAAACAAATCTGCTATCTGCTAATCCTTGCACAATCTCGAATGTGCCATCGTTTTTATCTAACTCGCTAGCAATATTAGTAAGTTCTGCAAGAAAGGTAATGTGACGTATGAAGCGATCAGGAAAATTAATTGAGCGTAAAGAAATGAATGCCATAACTTTTCTCCTTACAGAGTAAATTTCAACCCTCTAGCTATTAATTTATACATTTTGGTTTAACTAAAAAACCGGTTGTTGGCTGCTTAAGCATTTCCCTTGATCGGTCACAAAGTGTGCGCTGTCTTTCCGTTGCCAAACAAAATACTGTTCGTTTTTCTAATAAAAAATTGACAAGTAACGACATCGCAGTTGGAGATGAAATCAAGCCCAGCAATCAGCTGAAACACAAGGAAAAGGACATGAAGCAGACAGCACAATCCGAATCGGAACAACAACGTCAGAGCGCCGCGATCACGCATGTGCCCGTTGCGGGTGGGCAGTCGGCGTTCATCGACAACCGGACGTCGGCGATAGCGCAGGGGAAATTTTCCGACATGATCGCGCGCAGTCCGCGCTCAGCCGCGCAACGCAAGCAGGTGCAGGTCATCGAGGGCGATACCGCGCAGCGAAAAGCGGCGGACGAAGAGGAATTGGCAAAGGCCGGGACCGCCCAGCGCGCCGTCAAACCGGAAGAGGAACACCCGTTGCAGGGAAAATTCGAGAGTGTGCAAAAGGCAAACAACACCGGCCTCCCGGACAACTTGAAGTCCGGCGTGGAAAGCATGTCCGGCCTGTCGATGGATGACGTGAAGGTGCATTACAACTCCCCCATGCCAGCACAACTGCATGCGCATGCCTATGCACAGGGTACGGATATCCATATCGCTCCCGGTCAACAGCAGCATTTGCCGCACGAGGCCTGGCATGTGGTGCAGCAAAAGCAGGGCAGGGTGCGCGCGACGACCCAGGCCAAGGGTATCGATGTGAACGATGATCCGGGCCTGGAGCTGGAAGCGACCACGATGGGCGAGCGGGCCATGCAGTTCAAGGCGACAGAAAACCCACCCCTGTTTTCCACGACGTCCATGCCGGGGCGGCAACCGATGCAACTCGCCCGCTACATCAAAAGCATCCAGAATCCCGGTGACATGGACAATGAAGTCCTGCGCCTGACGCATGCCTCACCGCTGGACACCAATACTTTCGGCGGCAACCATGCGCCATATGGCCCTGGCTATGACCGGCCGGTTGACCTCAACCGATGGCTGGCAGGCGGCGCGGGTAACAGCACCACGCACTACAACCCCGGCCAAAACCAGTACTACTCGCCGGTCGGTTATATCGTCGAGGTGTCACAAGACCGCGTACTGGGCAACTATGCCGGTGATGGCAGCACTTCGACACTGAACTCGGACGGCGCGCGCTATTGGCAAGCCGTGGAGGCTATCCGGTTAGCGCTGACGGGCGATGCGGCCCTCAATGCCGCCATCAACGGCAATGGTTACACCGCCAATTTCGCCGCTCCGGTGACGAGCAAGGCGACAGCGATCGTCTTGACCGGACGGATCGAGCACTTCCTTGCGAACGGGGCAGTCGGCGCCGACGTGAAAGTCGCTGCGAAAGACATCATCAAGGCAGAAGCCAGAACCGCATTGATCGCGCACTACTCCAACACGGGAAATTATCCGCTCGGACCGGGCGGGCCGGGGGTGCTGGCTGGACTTGAAGCCCATCTGCAGGGGCTGGCGCCAGGCACGGCTTACCATAACGCCGCGCAGGGTCCGCATGGCCGCGACAATAAATATACCGAGTCGCAGGTGCATGCCGAACTGGCGCATGTGGTCGGTACTTTCTATGCGACAGAGCTGGGCGACTATCCCGCCTTGATCAATGCCACGTGGCTTATGGGCGATCCGGCATGGCTGAATAACCGGCGCACGGCGGCCGAACAGTTCAAGCAAAAATTCGCCACCGCTGGCAATGCGAACGTCAATGTCATGACACTGTCTGCCGGCGCGCTGGCGAATGCGGCGCCTTCCTGGGGCACCCGTTTGACGCGCGGATTCTTGAGCTGGGTCGTGCCTACGGTCGGCATTGCGGTGGTGGCCTATGCTTCCCTGCCATATTTGCAGCAATTGTTTAACCAATATCTGGCGGTAACCCAGGGGAATGCGGAATAAAACAGGTTCTGTCGCATTACTAATTTGGAACAGGCGAGTGTATATGCAAGTGAGGGCATGGGTCCTTATGCAGGACGGACTTGTCCCGCCAATGCATAAAACTGGTCGGCGAAAGACAGGCTTATGTCACCTTCGATTGCGCATTGGCCTTTGCGGATCATGTGCATGAGTTCGATCCCGGCCAGGATGTTTCTGGCGGACCGGAAGGATTTGAAACCGAGCCTTACTCCTTCCGGCGCTGAAGGTGACGACTTTGAAGTGACTGTTGAAACGGCTAACTGACCAAGGAAAACACGGGGAAAACCGTAAAAAGCATCAATATTTGATTTTTACTGCCTGTTTTATAAGCAAATTTGTTTCGAACCAATAAATTCTTAAACGGGACAATAAAATCTTAAAAATTCAAGGGCCAAAGTGAAGCGAATCGTATGCTCACAGAACGACAATCAATGGCATTTTTAAGAAATTATTGTTTTGAAGTGCACCCTTGATAGCGTTACACCAGACGTTTTTAAGAATTTACGCTACTTCTAGAGCGGATTGCAAATCACTGTAGGGTGCGCCCCGCGCACCGATACCGTCGCAAGAGCACCGGTGCGCGGGCGCACCCTACC
>CBINHE010000097.1:0-15361 GCA_966250375.1 uncultured Oxalobacteraceae bacterium | reverse complement strand
CTTCGGAATCAAGAGATTACAAGAATATCGGAGCGGCAATCGCCGTTTCTAGGTTTATTCAATACGTGGCTTGCTTCAGCCAAAGAGCTTGGCCAGGCTGAAGGACGAACGCACACCGATTTGCCGCGAATTTTTCCCAAGCCAGGACTCGGCATGGCTTCTGCCTTCGTCATGCAGGCGATTAATGAAAACAGGATGCGCGTTCATTTTGCTATGCGCGCTCAATTGCCCCATCAGTTCTTGCGACTCGATCACATGCATGTTGAGTTGACGCAGACGACGTTCAAGACGCCCGAATGCAAACCAACTGCGCTCAGCCTCCCTTTTTGCCAGCATCACACCTTGTAATTCAGTATAGAAAGTCGAACTGAAACCCATCTCCGTCAAACGATCCCAGATATCGCTGGCCGACGTGGGTACCTGGGTGCGTGGTTGCGGATGCAGAAGAACCACCATCACATCGCGCGCGCTGCATTTATGCAGCAGCGGAAACAGCGGTGGATTGGCAGTGAGCCCGCCATCCCAGTATGCCTCGCCATTGATCTCGACCGCGCGATGCAGCAAGGGCAAACAGGCAGATGCCAGCAGCACCTCGAGCATCAGTTGCCGGTTGCGGAATAGCTTTAAGGTACCGGTACTGACTTGGGTAGTCGCGATGAAAAGCTTGATCCGGCAATCCGATCGCAACCGCTCAAAATCGATTTGCGCAGCCAGAATATCGCGTAGCGGATTGATATCGAATGGGTTGAGCTGGTGCGGTGAAAAAAACCGCATGAGCGAAAGATAAGGCTTGAGCGCGGCCGGCAAATCCGACTGCATGGCGATACTGGTCGGCGTCGTCAAATCATCCGGCACAAAACTGAATGGAGCACTACTGGCGACACTCCTCCAGAAATCCTTCAATGCTTGCCGCGCACCATCGCGGCCGCCGACGGTATAGCCGTGAGCTAGCACAACTGCATTCATCGCACCGGCGCTCGCGCCGCTGATGCCTTCAATGTCGATGCAATCGTCTTCCAGTAGACGGTCAAGCACGCCCCACGTAAACGCGCCATGAGAACCGCCACCTTGTAGTGCAAGCGTTACAGGTTTTTGTCGCAAAATAATCCCTCCGAAAACGGACTCATTTAACCCGACTGTTGCACAGATTCGCGAGATGATCGCGCAGGATTTTGATTTGCAGGGAGAATTTTGTGAAGAAGCGCCGTAATGGTTTTTACGGCCGGCTGAACAAAATTCCATACGAAGCAAAAGAGACAAGCGAGGGCTCGTGCAATTTGTGCAACATCCGGGTTATAGGATTGCGAAAGAGACCGCAAAGTTTCCAAGAGTGGACGAATGCCCTCTCCTGTTACGAAAGGTAAACCAGTTCGATTACAAGCTGATGATGGATCACGCTCTATGGCATTTTGCGAACCAATGTAGGGTGCGCCCCAAGCACCGGTGCATCACCGAGCGTTTCGGTGCGCGGGGCGTACCCTATAGTCATCCGCAATTCGCGCTAAAGCAATATGTTTTCTCAGACGTCCAATGCCTGCCGGAAGTCGTCGACCAAGTCACCCGTATCTTCGATACCGATCGATACACGGATAAGGGACTCGGCAATGCCCATGCTAGCGCGCCGTTCTGGGCCCATCTCATAGAAAATCGTGTGTGCGACCGGAATCACAAGCGTGCGCGTATCACCCAGATTGCTGGCCGCGACACCAAGCTTGAGCTGATTCAGGTAATCGAAACAATCGATGCCGTCTTTCAGCTCAAAGCTGAGCAAACCACCGCAAGCGCGGAACAACTCGGTCGCAATTGCATGCTGTGGATGCGATGGCAAGCCGGGATAATAAACAGCCGCCACTCGCTCGTCCGCCTCCAGCATCTGCGCCACAGCTAGCGCATTCGCACATTCACGCTCCAGGCGCAGGGCCATGGTTTCAGCGCCGACCGCAATATGGTGTGCCGCTTCCGGCCCCAACGAAGCACCGAAATCGCGCAATGCCTTGGCACGGATTTGCGTCATGCCCCACTGCACAGGCGCGAATCGTTTATATGTGTCAAAAATATTGGGGAACCGGGTCCAATCGTATAAACCGGTATCGGTCAGACTGCCGCCCAGCGCATGTCCATGTCCCCCGATCGATTTGGTCAGTGCATTGACAACCAGGCTCGCGCCCACTGCTTTCGGTCGGAACAGATAGGGCGACGTCATCGTGTTATCGACAATATAGATAATCCCCCGATCGCGACACAATTGTCCGATGCGTTGCAAATCAGCGATTTGCGTACGCGGATTGGCAATGGTTTCGACGAATACGATGCGCGTTGCAGGCGTCAATGCCGCTTCCACATTTGCCACCGAGGTCGCATCGACGAATGAAACATCGATGCCCTGCCCATTTACTGTTTGCCACAAGCTGTTGGTATTGCCAAACAGAAAAGCGGACGACACCACATGGTCGCCTTCACGCAACAGCGCCTGCGCCACGGCAGCAATCGCTGCCATGCCGGTGGCAAAACAGATCGACGCGTAACCGTCCTCCATCTTCGTGATCTTGTCTTCCAGCGCGGAAACTGTTGGGTTTCCCTGCCGTCCATATCGGTATCCCGGCTGCTTGCCTTGGAACACAGCGGCCAATTCGCGCGCATCCTGGTAGCCGAAAGTAACGGACGTATGGATCGGCTTGTGCAGTGAGCCATGTTCGATCGGTTTTTGACGATCGCTATGCAGAATCGTCGTAGTGAAACCGTATTTTTTTGTATCGTTCATGTCACAAGCACTTAATCAATTTGCGCCAGATTCAAGTTCAACTGCGATCGCACCGCATCTTCATTTTCAGGCTTGGGATTATTGCGGGAAAACTCAATTCGATCGAGATAGTCGCGCGAGATATCACCGGTAACATAAACACCGTCAAAGCAAGATGCCTCGAAATTTTTCAGGACTGGGTTCACATCCGAAATCGATTGCTTAAGCGCATCGATATCTTGATACACCAGCGCATCGGCGGTAATTTCACGGCACACTTCTTCATTGGTACGGCCGTAGGCAATCAACTCGTTACGGGTCGGCATATCGATGCCGTACACGTTCGGATATTTAACCGGCGGCGCCGCTGACGCGAAGATCACGCGTTTGGCGCCGGAGTCGCGCGCCATCTGCACGATTTCGCGGCTGGTGGTGCCGCGCACAACCGAGTCATCGACCAGCAGTACCGTCTTGCCTTTGAATTCGGACCCGATTGCATTCAATTTCTGACGTACCGATTTCTTGCGAATCGCTTGGCCCGGCATCAGGAAGGTGCGGCCGATATAGCGGTTCTTGATGAAGCCTTCGCGGTAATCGAGGTTGAGCTTAAGCGCCAATTCCATCGCAGATGGACGCGAGGAATCAGGAATCGGCATCACGACGTCGATATCACCGGCGGGAAATTCTCGCTTGATTTTGTCCGCGAGGTACTCACCCATTTTCAGACGCGTCGCATAAACCGACGCGCCATCAATGATCGAATCCGGACGGGCCAGATAAACGAATTCGAATGCGCATGGATTCAGCGTCGGATTCTCTGCACATTGCTGGTTATACAGCTTGCCCTCAAGATCGATAAAAATCGCCTCGCCCGGCATCACATCGCGCAAAAAGTGAAAACCCAACCCTTCGAGCGCAACCGATTCGCTGGCCACTACATATTCCTGCCCCTTGTCAGTGTCGTTAAAACCGATGCACAAGGGACGGATACCGAATGGATCGCGAAATGCGAGCAAACCATATCCTGCGATTTGCGCCACGACCGCATACGAACCTCGAACCCGCTTGTGCAATGCCCCGACCGCCTTGAACAGCGCCGCCGGGTCAAGCGAATAGCCGGTCGTGGATTCCTGGATTTCATGCGCCAGCACATTCAACAATACTTCCGAATCAGAATCGGTATTGATGTGGCGACGATCGTTCTTGAACATCTCGATCTTGAGTTGTTCACAGTTGGTCAGGTTGCCGTTGTGCGCGAGCGCGATGCCGAACGGCGCGTTCACGTAAAACGGTTGCGCTTCTTCTGCGCTGGCCGAACCTGCGGTTGGATAGCGGACTTGGCCGATGCCGGCATTGCCGGGCAGGGAGCGCATATTGCGCGTGCGGAATACATCGCGCACCAGGCCGTTGGCCTTATGCATGCAAAACGTATTGCCGGAATTGGTTGCAATACCCGCAGCATCCTGACCGCGATGCTGCAGCAACAGCAGCGCGTCATAAATCAACTGGTTAACGGGACTATGAGAAACGACGCCGACTATGCCACACATGGTGGACTCCTCAACAAAACAAACTAGAACCTGATAGGGACAGAGGGAGCTGCCGATGCCACTGCTGCACTTACATCTGTCCACAAATATTTAAGGGTTGGGAACCGAATAATTCGGCACGCTGCGGCGCCTCATAAAGCATCGACAGCCCTTCTGTCCCGCAATTACTAAAACTGTACATGCCGCGCAAATTCACCCGGCAAAAACGGCTTGACCGTACGTGCCGCGGTTTCCGCCAGCGGACTCAACAATGCGTCTTTCCAGAACGCCTGTTGCGGAATCGCTGTCATGCCGCATAGAAGCACGGCCGCCAACACGAGCACCAAACCACGGCCCAGTCCAAACAAACCACCCAAACCCCGATCCACCACCGTCAATCCGCTTGCCTTGACGACTGCATCGATTGTCATCGTCAACAGCGCCATCAATAATCTTACGGCGATAAATAGCACAATGAATGCCACGATCAAACGGGTAGCGGTGCCTGGTATCGCATCCGGTAATAATCTCGCCAGACTTGCACCATACGCATTCGCGACCATGAACGACACGATCCAGCCGAGCAGCGACAACATCTCTTTCACCAGTCCGCGCAAGGTACTGACGACAACCGAGCAAATCAGCACGAACAAAACCAGGTAATCAAAAATCGTCACGTTGGCGCGCTCAATTGGCAAGCGGGATCAGGGTTCCATTCAAACCCAATTTATTTAGCTTGGTGCGCATCTGGTCAGCTTCTTCCTTGCTCGTGAACGGGCCGACGCGGACCCGCGTACGATCGCCCGACGCGGTTGCGACTTTTTGCGTATATGACTGAATTCCCTCGCTTTTCAGCTTGGTTTGCAATTCGTTTATTTTTTCCTCGCTCGCGAGTGCGGCCACCTGGACCAAAAATTTGCCGGTTTTTTTATTTGATAATGCTTTGATATCGGCTTTGCCTTCCAGGATTGCCTTGGCCCGTGCCGCATCATCCGGTTTTTCAGCCGCAGGGATTGCTTTGTGCTCGGTCTTGGCTACTTGTTCCGGTTTTCCGCCTGACTTGCCACCAACCTTGGTCGGCGGCGCATTCACTGGTAGCTTGCCGGTGCCGGCAGGTTTTGCCATGTTGGCTGATTTTTGATCATCTTTGGCTTTTTCATTCTTGGTGGCGAGTGCAACTTCACTGGAAACCGCCGGCGGAGACGCTTCTGTCACCTCCTCTTTCTGGTCGAGGGAGGCTGACGCTGACACCTTTGACAGCGGAGGCACGGCAGGCTTGTCCTTGGATGGAATTTGAATCGCGATATCGTCCGCCAAGGGTTTAGGTTCGGAATCGAGAATCATCGGTAGTCCGATAACGACTGCCAGCACCAAGGCCAGTGCACCGACCAAGCGGCGGCGCGCACGTTTCTTTTCCGGCAATACGGGATCTACCGGCGCGGCCGACTGATTGCCCTGCTTGCGCTTGCCGCGGCCGCGCACGCTCTTTGATTCCTCCTCGGCGCGCGAATAAAACTCGCTGTCATCGGAAGCAGATTCTTCTTGCTTGTTTTTATGAAGGAACGAGAACAAGCCCATGCGATAAATAATGAATTCGTCAGTGAGTTCCGGCGTTCCGCGCGACCATCACACCTGCAACGGTCAGGAACGATCCGAAAACCGCAATTCTATCATTCTCGGTCGCTCGGCTCATTGCATTTACGAAAGCGTCCGCTGGCGAACAAAAGGTTTGAATAGTCGATTCCGCACCCGATTCCTCGCTCGGCGCCACCCCCGCATCCAATAATTTTTGTTTGATCTGTTCCGCAGAAGCCGCGCGCGGCAACGGCAAAGCCGTGACGCACCAATGATCGACCCGATCTCTTAGCTGTTCGACAACACCACTGATATCTTTATCCTGCATGGCACCGAACACGGCATAGGTGTAACGATGAAACCCCATGTTATCGAGATTTTGCGCCAGCGTCGCCGCGGCGTGCGGATTGTGCGCAACATCGAGAACCACGGTCGGACGACCGGGCAGTACCTGGAAGCGTCCAGGCAAATCGACCATCACGAGGCCGTTGCGCACCTCCTGCGCACTCACCGGCAATCGGTCGCGTAAATTTTCCAACGCCGCCAATACCGCCGAGGCGTTCAGTAACTGGTTCGCACCGCGCAAGCTCGGGTATCCCAGCGAGTTGCGACGCTGTTTGCGGCCACCGTAGTTCCATTGCTGTTTGTCGCCAGCATAGTTGAAATCGCGGCCTAACAGCCATAAGTCGGCACCGATCGCTTCCGCATGCTGAATCAATGAGTTCGGCGGCACGGGATCGCTGCAAATGGCCACTTTGCCGGCGCGAAAAATACCGGCTTTCTCGAAGCCGATTTCCTCGCGCGTGTTGCCAAGGTATTCGGTGTGATCGATATCGACACTGGTGACGATGGCGACATCGGCGTCGATCACATTAACCGCATCCAATCGCCCGCCCAGACCGACTTCGAGAATGACCGCATCCAGGTTGCCTTCAGCAAACAGGCGCAGGATCGCCAGCGTCGTGAATTCGAAATAGGTCAGTGACACATCAGCGCGCGTAGCCTCGACTTGCACAAAATTCGCCACCAGTGCAGCGTCCGAAACCGGTTCGCCGCCGACCCGCGCCCGTTCGTTGAAATGTATCAGGTGCGGTGATGTATACAATCCGACTCGATAGCCGGCCTGCAACAGGATCGATTCCAGCATCGCACAGGTCGACCCCTTGCCATTGGTGCCACCGACAATGATCACCGGACAATCAAAGTGTATGCCGAGGCGTTCCTTGACTTGCGACACGCGCTCCAGCCCCATATCGATGGCTTTCGGATGCAGGGCTTCAAGGGCGGAAAGCCAGTCGGCTAAGGTGATCGGTTGATTTTGCATTGAGTGGGGAGAAGCAGTTACAGAAGGTATATGGCGCCGACACTGAAATTAAAAAGCCCGGACTTGAATACCGTCCGGGCTCTTCGAGGCGATCGAAAATTACGCGAGAATTTCCGCAGCCTGATTTTGCAATAACGCTAGCAAGCGAGCGATTTCTTCACGCATTTTGCGACGGTCGACGATCATGTCGACTGCGCCTTTTTGCATCAAAAATTCCGCGCGCTGGAAGCCTTCCGGCAATTTTTCACGCACGGTATTTTCAATTACGCGCGCCCCGGCAAAGCCGATTAATGCCTTTGGCTCCGCGATGACCACGTCGCCCATGAACGCAAACGAGGCGGAGACACCGCCCGTGGTGGGATCGGTCAGCACGGAAATGAACGGTAGTTTTTTTTCCGACAACTTGGTCAGCATCGCGGTTGTTTTTGCCATTTGCATCAATGACAACAAGCCTTCCTGCATGCGCGCGCCGCCAGATGCTGCGATACAAATGAAGGGCACCTTTTGCTCAAGCGCGACTTGCGCGGCACGTGCAAAACGTTCGCCGACCACGGAACCCATCGTGCCGGCCATGAATTCAAATTCGAAGCAGGCAACGACCACCGGCAAAGTCATGATCGAGCCGCCCAGTGCCACCAGCGCATCGGTTTCGCCAGTTGCTTCCATTGCGGCTTTCAGGCGATCCGGATATTTTTTGCTGTCTTTGAATTTCAGCGTATCGACCGGCAATGTTTCCTGGCCGATTTCGTAGCGTCCGCCTGCATCGAGCAATGCATCCAGCCGATCGCGGGCACGAATGCGCATATGATGATTGCACTTCGGGCAGACATGGAGATTGGATTCAAGGTCGGTACGGTACAGAACCGCTTCGCACGATGGGCATTTTACCCATAGGCCTTCCGGGATCGATTTACGGGACGAAGAATCGGAACGCTGGATACGCGGAGGAAGTAATTTTTCTAGCCAGCTCATAGTGCCCTCTGATTAATTTGTTGGGATACAGAGTTGCGCCGTACTTAAGCTACACTCAGCTCTGTCCTGCAACGCTAAAGATTTTTACTTGCCGAATTGTACCGTTTGCCGCGAAATGCGCAAAAAAAACATCGCAAAACGATTCTCATCCACTTTCGCGATGTTCAATTTGCATTTCGTCACATACTGGCAATTATTCGTCCAGCGCCTTGCGAATTCCGGTGATAAAAGCCTGAATCGCGTCCACGGCCTTGTCATGTGGAGTAGTTTCCAGTTCCTGGATGATGCGACTACCGATCACGACTGCGTCCGACACCGACGCAATCGCTTTCGCCGTTGCAGCGTCGCGAATACCGAAACCGACGCCGACCGGCACGCTAACGTGTTTTTTAATATGCGGAATCATCTTCGCCACGGCATCCAGGTCGAGATGACCGGAACCGGTCACCCCTTTCAGCGAGACGTAATAAACATAGCCACGCGCGATTTTGCCCACTTTTTCAATGCGCTCCTCGGTCGAGGTCGGCGCCAGCAAGAAAATGGGATCAAGGCCATTGGCAGTCATCGCAGCGGCAAATTCTTCACATTCTTCGGGCGGATAATCCACCACCAATACGCCGTCGACACCGGCGGCTTTCGCGGCCTGGATAAATGCGTCCATGCCCATGCGCTCGATAGGATTGGCGTATCCCATCAATACGACGGGCGTGGTTTGATTCGAGGTACGGAATTCACGCACAAACTGCAAAACATGACGCATGCCGATACCGTTCGCAAGCGCGCGCTCAGACGCACGTTGAATCACCGGACCATCAGCCATCGGATCGGAAAAAGGAACGCCCAACTCAATGATGTCGGCACCACCCGTAACGAGCGCATGCATCAACGGCACGGTCAATTCGGGCGCCGGATCGCCGGCAGTGATGAAGGGAATGAGACCTTTTTTCTTTTGTTCCGCCAAGGCGGACAACGTAGATTGGATGCGGGACATTGTGCGTTTTACTCTATTGACGTCGCTTCAGTTTCAGCTATCGCGAATACCCTGCAATGAGGGCCATCCAACATTGCAGGGTGCATATTTTCAATGAAACGAACGTCTTGGTTATTGGTTTGGTTCCGGACATGCAAATCCGATGTCTGGGCGCGAATCCGTGCCTAAAATTTCATGCCCATGCGCTCTGCAACCGTATGCATGTCCTTGTCACCACGCCCCGACAGGTTCACGAGAATCATTTTATCTTTCGGTAGTGTCGCCGCAAATTTGGTTGCGTAGGCGATCGCATGGCTGGATTCCAGCGCAGGAATGATGCCTTCGATATGGCAGCAATCATGAAACGCGGCGATCGCTTTATCATCGGTGATCGACACATATTGCGCGCGGCCGGCATCTTTCAGCCAGGCGTGCTCAGGACCGACACCTGGATAGTCGAGACCGGCAGAAACCGAATGCGTCTCGATGATTTGACCATCCTCATTCTGCAGCAAGTAAGTGCGGTTGCCGTGCAAGACGCCCGGCGACCCAGTGGTCAAGGATGCGGAATGTTTGCCAGTCTCCAGACCCTCGCCTGCTGCCTCCACACCGACCAGCTGCACTTCCTTGTGGTCGATATACGGATAAAAAATCCCCATCGCGTTTGAGCCGCCACCGATGCAAGCAACGACGTAATCCGGCTGACGCCCGGCCATCTCGGGCATTTGCACCAGGCATTCCTCGCCGATCACCGACTGGAAATCGCGCACCATCATCGGGTACGGATGCGGACCTGCAACCGTGCCGATAATGTAAAAGGTGTTTTCAACGTTGGTGACCCAGTCGCGCATTGCTTCATTCAACGCATCCTTCAAGGTCTTGGAACCAGATTCGACCGGCACCACCGTTGCGCCCAGCAACTTCATGCGATAGACGTTTTGTGCCTGGCGCTTCACATCTTCACTGCCCATGTACACCACGCATTCCAGCCCGAAGCGCGCACAGATGGTCGCAGTTGCAACGCCATGCTGACCGG
Source organism: uncultured Oxalobacteraceae bacterium (assembly GCA_966250375.1). Taxonomy (GTDB): domain Bacteria; phylum Pseudomonadota; class Gammaproteobacteria; order Burkholderiales; family Burkholderiaceae_D; genus CAMLDH01. The sequence goes on along the minus strand of CBINHE010000097.1, from coordinate 5,215 downwards.
CGCCGGTCTCGGCGATCACGCGCGGTTTGCCCATCCGTTTGGCCAGCAACGCTTGGCCGATCACATTGTTGATCTTGTGAGCACCAGTATGGTTCAAATCTTCGCGCTTGAAGTAGATCTGCGCGCCGCCCATCTGTTCGGACCAGCGTTTGGCATGATAAATTGGACTGGGACGTCCGACGAAATGTTTGAGCTCGTAGTGGAATTCGGCGAGAAATTCCGGATCCTTGCTGTAGTGCGCATACGCGTCTTTTAGCTCGACCAATGCATGGGTCAGGGTTTCGGATACGAAGGAGCCGCCGTACTGGCCGAAGTGGCCTTTGGCATCTGGCAGGTTGTAGCGGGCGGCTTGATGCAGTGCCGCAGTGGTCATGGCCAGGCGCTCGGCATAGTTCTCGAGCACGTTCAGTTCTTTCATGATTGTTCTCTTTGCTGTCTGGTGTATCAGCTTGTTCCGCCGATAGTAGCGTCCGCCAAACGGACCGCATCGATGAAAGCGCGGATTTTGGCGGCATCCTTGATGCCCTTGTCGCGTTCAACGCCACTGCTGACGTCAACTGCATATGGGCGCACGCGCACGACTGCGTCAGTCGCGTTTTGTACGCTCAAGCCACCACTTAAAACGACCCGAGGCGCGAGTTCTTTTGGAATGAGAGACCAATCAAAAACCTTTCCACCGCCGCCATAGCCATCAACCAACGCATCCAGCAGCAATCCGGAAAACAATCGACTGGCGGCATGGCAATCCAGTTCGTATTTTAGCAAATCGGCTGCCTTCATATCAGGACTTACGCGCACCGCGCGCACAAAATGCCGGTTTGCGGCAATTGCAGCAGCACTGCTTTGCTCGAGCGTCTCGTCGCCATGGAATTGCAACAAGGAAACAGGGGCTTGAGCGACAACTGCTGCAACCTGCTCCGGCATCGCATTCACGAACAGGCCCACGCTCGTGACGAAAGGCGGGATCGCAGCGATTAATCGTGCCGCCGCTTCCGGCGCGATATAGCGTGGGCTTTTCTCATAAAATACAAAGCCGATCGCGTCAGCACCCGCCGCAACGGTGGCGTGCACGTCGTCAATACGGGTCAAACCACAGATTTTGATCCGTGTCCTTTTATTCATTGCATTCATTGTTGCGTTGCAATCTATTTGTTTGTTGAAACTTCCGCACCGGCGCCATTTTCCAAATTTCAAAACCCTGTGAGTGCCTCAGAGCCAAGGCATTGCGCTGGTAATTTCTTGGGGCAATCCCCACTTTGCATCGTAGTCGATTCTGGCAAGATAGAGGCCATCAGGCATGAACGTCGGCGCAGCGTGCGTACGGTCTCGTCCATCCAGTACAGTTTTTAGCCATTCCGGCTGCTTGTTACCATTTCCAACCAGCGCGAGCGAACCCATGATATTGCGTACCATATGATGCAAAAATGCGCTCGCGCACAAGGTAAAGACGAGTAAATCACCTTGTCGTTCAATGCGAATGCCATACATGGTTTTGATTGGGGTCTTGGCTTGGCATTCCGCTGAACGAAATGCGGAAAAATTGTGCATACCAATCAGATAATTTGCCGCTGCCCGCATCCGTTCAATATCCAATGGACGGAATATCCATCCCGCCTTTCCCACCCAAAGCGGTGAACGCACTGGATGGTTATACAAAACATAATGGTAAGTACGCGCCCTCGCACTAAACCTCGCATGAAAATCGTCGACCGGATCACGCGCAACCTCACACGCCCAACGTACTGCGATGGAGGAAGGCAAGAAGGCATTCAGGCCCCGTACCCATGAAAATGACTCGCGATCGAGTTCAGTATCGAAATGTACCACCTGTTCAAGTGCATGCACACCGGTATCCGTGCGACCGGCACAAGTAGTGGTAATTTGAGTTCGAGTGAATTTTTCAAGGGCGGATTCCAGCTGATCCTGGACCGTTTTGCCATCCGGCTGTGTTTGCCAGCCGTGCCAGGGTACGCCGTCGTATTGAACACCTAGAACAATGCGTTTCAACTCAGCTCCAAAAAATAAACGGGCGCAAGCAAACGCTGCGCCCGTCCATGAAAAACCAGCTATGTTTAAGCGAGCTTGAGAAGCAAGGATTTCGCCCTTTCGGCCTGCTCGGACGTACCGCCTTTCACCACTTCATCAAGCAACTCGCGCGCACCTTCCTTGTCGCCAATTTCCTGATATGCGGCGGCTAAATCAAGTTTAGTGGCCATTTCGGCATTGCTGGAATAATCACCATCATCAGTATCAGGTACGCCATATATTTCTTCAACGAGTGCGGATTTCGCCTCGGCAGGCGCATTGCCTGGATTGAGTTCCAGCGTAATGCCCGCCAAGTCGAACTCAAATGTTTCCGGTTTAGATTCCTCCATCGCAGGGTTTGTTGCGGATATTTTCGGGGTCTCCACGGCAGGAATTCCCGTATGCGCCGCCAAAAAATCCCCCACTGCCGTCATCGCGGCAGATGCTGCCATTTCCTCTTGCACTTCCGCTTCAACTACCATGGGATCCTGCTCTGCAACTGCAGTTTTTTCCTCGAGAAAGTCAAAGTTGATTTCTTCAATCGCGGTCTGCGGCTCGGCAGGCATCGGCTGAGGCATCGTATTCGGCACTTCCATCGACTCCAGTCCCATGCCATCGAGATCGAAGTCCAGATCGTTTGCTTTCTTTTTCTCCTCGACCGGCTCCATCTCCCGCTCCAAGTCTGCAAGCGCCGAATCCGGCGTCGGAAGAGGAACCTCCGTAGCGAGCGCGGCATTGCTGAAATACGAAGAATCTTCAACCGTGTTGAGCGACTCCAGCGATGGATCCGACTGTGTTGCTGCCAGCAAAGCCTTGAGATCGGGCTCTTCCAACGGCTGTGTCGGCACCGTCAATGTCGATGAACTCTTCAGCGGTTCTTCTGCGTTCTTGCCTACTGCGTACAACGGATTATTCGGATCAATCGAGATACCAAGAGAGGCTGCCTGTATCCAGTCTTCGCCCTCGCCTTTGGTCATGCCATACAATTCGCTGGCAAGCGTTTCGAACGAGCGTACGTCCTTGCGATTGGCATAAATTTCAAGCAGCTTGACGCGTACTGCATTACGTTCCGGCTGGGTACGCAATGCCTCCTTCAGAATCTCTTCCGCCTGCGCATCCCGACCATAAGCGATATACACATCCGCTTCGGCCACCGGATCAACCTCGTTGGTATCGAGCTGGCTAGCCGACGGCGCGAAATTCGAATTGAATACGCTGTTATTGGTATCGACACTTTGACCACCGGTCGAACCAAACAGAGAGTTCGCCTTCAAGCTCGAATTGGTAATGATGCTGTCTTCGAATTGCTTGTGCTGCTTTTTACGGCTCACCGTGTAGAAACCTAGACTACCCAATGCTGCCAACAATATGCCGGCGCCCGGCAGGAAGAACGCACTATCCAGCAAAGCGTCGACGAAACTCGGTTCCGGCAGTGGCGGCACCACCACTTTTGACTTCGGCATTGGCGTCGGTTTAACGGCGGGCGCAGACGCGACTGGTGCGCTTGCAGACACAGCGTGCTGGTCTTCCATTTTGGCATCAGGCGCTTTTGCTTCCACCGGCTTGGTCTCGACCATTGGCGCACCGGATGTTGACGCAGCCGGTGCTACAGGCGTCGCCGGTTTTGCCTTTGCTGCATCTGCCTGTTTCTGCTGACCTGCCAAGTCCTTGTTCTTGATTTCCAGGATTTTTTGCAACTCGCTGACGTTTTTCTCCAACTCCTTGGCGCGCGTATTGGCTTCGGCGACGGCCTTATCCTTGGCAATCTGGTCTTCCACGCCGGCGTTGATGGTGGTTGATTTGTTCGCCGCTGCGCCAGCCTTAGACAATTTCAACTTATCTTTGGATTCGTTTGCCGCAGTCGGCTGCTCTTCAACCTTGGCGGCAATCTTGCCGGTGGCGCTTTGCCTGGATTCGGTTGCTTTTTGCGGTGCTGCGGTAGCAACTTGTCCGGCCAACTTATTACGATAGTTGCTGAAGTCTATCGCTTGCGCAACCACGATACGGTGCGCATCGCTATTGCTCAGGCTGCTAGCAGTATTCGCGTCCGGCACGGTCAAAATTTGCCCGGCACGCAAACGATTCATGTTGTCGTCGACAAATGCATTCGGATTGGCGCGGTACAACGCTACCAGCATTTGATCTAGCGAAACGCCTTCCACTTTGACTTGAGTGGCAATCGTGCTCAGCGAGTCGCCCCTTTTTACTTTATATTCGGTTGAGGCGGCGGCATTTTTCGCTGCAGTCACCATTTGGTCTGGCGCCACATGTTGCCTTGGCTTTACCGAAGCCGCTTGCGCTGCTTTCTCGACAGGGACAGACTTTGCTGCAGATTGTGCGGCTCTTTCCACTGGCGCCGGGTTATCCGCTTTCATCTGTTGCGAAGCGGACTCCGTAGGCGCGGCATCCGGATTACGGCGTGCAAGCGCCGCCGGCGGCAACACTATGGGTGCTGCGACTTGCGCCGATTGCGTGGAACGTAGTTCCACCGGATCGAGCAAGAAAGTGTACTCGCGTATCAATCGCCCGTTCGCGCCACCCAACTCAAGCAGCATATCGACGAACGGCTCATTGATGGGCTGAACCGATGTGACACGGATAAATTGGCGTCCGGCGTGTTGATCGAGCGCAAATCGTAGCGAAAACAATGCCGGATTGAAATCAATGTTGGCTTGGCGGAATGCTTCGACCGACGCCAATTTCGGCGTAAGGATCCCCGCTTCCTCTTTCGATACGGAAGTTAATTCGATTTCCGCATTTAAAGGTTGCCCTAGAGCCGAAAGGACTGTCAATTTGCCCAATCCTGCGGCATTTGCATTGGCGAGCACCAGTGCCGAAATCACTGCAGCACTAAGTGTCTTTAAACCAAGCGCATTATGTTTCAGGCGTTTATTTGAATGCATTATTGTTGGCATAGATGGGCATTCCATTGGCGTATGTTGCGAGGGGTCACGAACACCGCATCAATTTATCATTGTCTGTGGGAACTTTCACCATATCATCATGGACTTACGTGTGCAAGTGTAACCAACTTGCTAACAGATGTAAAACCCGCCAGGATTCCCTATAAAGGAATAGCTGGCGGTTTTTTTGTGTTGCGGCTTGACAACGTGGTTAATTTACATCGCTCTAAGTGCGTGTTCACGATCTTCTGAGCAGCATCGCCAAGAATGCCAAGTGAATGAACTGC
>CBINHE010000096.1:0-15981 GCA_966250375.1 uncultured Oxalobacteraceae bacterium | reverse complement strand
TACCTGAGCAAGTTACTTGGGCTGCCGAGCTGAGGCTTCATGCGATTGCCCTGACGCGAAATCGCCTTCTCGATTATCTTGTTTCGAAGGTCCGCCGGCGCGTCTTTTTCCACAACGTCCGGGGACAGCACTTTGGGCTGCTCTATCCCCTGCGTATCGTGCAGATCGACTTTGCGGCTGGTGGCATTTTTCGCATTGCATTCCACGTTGGAATACGTCACCTTGCCATTGACTGTGCATTGGCGAATAGCAGCGGATTCGTCAGACTTCAGGCGATCCGCGGTTTTCCGCAAGGTTTGCACTTCCGCCGTGTGCATCAGGCGCGACCAGCCCTCGGCAAAAATATTGCGCTCGTAACGCCACGAGGACAATAACGCCATCGCAGCAAACGTGAAGAGTCCAGCGAAAACGGCGCACCATAGCAAGCTGAGCGCACCGCGTTGATAGGCAAGCTGCATCCTTACTGCCTTCATTTTCATGGCAATTCCGCCGCTCTCATACGGCGCAAAATCAATGAAGTGCGTCGCGCCAGATAACCGGATCCTGGATGCTTGTCGAAAAAGCGCGGGTTTGGCAACATCACTGCCAGTCTTGCTGCTTGATCTCCGCTCAACCGGTTGGCGGAGACGCCGTAATAGTGGTAGGCCGCCGCCTCGGCGCCAAAGACGCCGCTTCCCCATTCAACGACATTGAGATAAATCTCGAGGATGCGTTCTTTATCCATCAGAAATTCAAGCATGTAGGTAATGATGAATTCTTGCACTTTGCGCAAATAACTGCGATCACCGGACAGAAACAGGTTTTTTGCAAGCTGTTGCGTAATAGTGGATCCGCCTGCCACCACCTTGCCCTTTTTGGTATTTTTTTCAAACGCCTTTTGCATCGCGTCCCAATCGACTCCTTCATGCTCGGAGAAGTTGGAATCTTCCGATGCGATGATCGCACGCTTGAGATTATTCGAGATGCGATCGTAAGGAATCCATTTATGCTGCAGCTTTGCGGCAGGATTTTTTTTCTGCAGCAAATCGCGCTGGTGCCGCATGAAACTGGTGGACTCCGGATTGTGGTCAACCCACCACCATATCTGGATAAAAAAATACAACTGCATTACCAGCACGACGGCAACCGGTACGACGATCAGCCACAACAACAATTTGCGCAGAATTTTCATTTTTGTTTTTTCCTGCTTGAACGGGATGGCGAATTAAATCGTGGCGCGCAACTCGGCAAATACGGATGCGGTATCCGGCCTCACACCGCGCCAGACAAAAAATGATTCGGCGGCCTGCTCGACCAGCATGCCCAAGCCATCTCGCACCGACGCGCCATGCTGCTCTGCGAAGCGCATGAAAACGGTGGATTCCTTGCTGTACATCATGTCATAGGCGAGCGCATTTGCGCCGAACACGACGGGTGAAATCGACGGTACATCTGTGGTAAGACTGGCCGATGTGGCATTGATGACGATATCGAACGCCTGCTGCAACGATGTGAAATCGCTGGCGCTGACATTGCCTCTTTCCGCGAATTGCCGCGCCAGCGCGATTGCTTTTGACTCGGTGCGATTGGCGATGACCAGTTCGGCCGGATGCTCATTCAACAATGGCAACAACACGCCGCGTGCAGCGCCGCCAGCGCCGAGCAACAATACCCGCTTGCCGGCGACGCTGATGCCGGCATTACGCACAATGTCCGCAACCAGTCCGACACCATCGGTATTGTCTCCCAATATCAGGCTGCCGCCGTTTGCCCCCAGCGCGAAGGTCAGCGTGTTGACCGCACCTGCCGCCCGTGCCCGCTCGGTCAATTCCATTGCCAGCACATGCGCCTCCAGCTTGAAAGGCACCGTGACGTTCAGCCCCTTGCCGTTCTGCCACATGAAATTCTGCACGGTGTCGGCGAAGCCACCCAGCGGTGCAAGCAGGCGCTCGTAAATCAAATCCTGCCTGGTCTGCGTCGCAAAACGCGCATGGATATCCGGCGATTTGCTGTGCGCGACCGGGTGTCCGATCACGCCATAGCGGTCAGGTGCTCCCATCAGTTTCTCCCACCCCGTAATTCGGCTTCCAGCGCATCTTCGCGGGTAAATTTAAAGCGTGTGATGATTTCCCAAACATCATCCTTGTCGCTCGAACGCATATTCGGCGGGAACTTGCCGAACGGCGCTGCGCGGCGCACGATACGCAACGCGGCACGATCCAGCGCGTCATTGCCCGAACTGCGTTCGACACGCGGTCCGCCATCCTTTTCGTAAATTGTGCCGTCCTGGAATATCGGAATGTAAATTACCAGCTCTCCATACAATTTCCTGCCGTCTTGCTGGGGAAAATTCAGCGTACCGATTTTTTCAATCCGTTCTTGCAAAGCCTTGTAATACATCGCATAACCAACTTCACGCGTGCTCGGCGTGATCTGTGTCTTCTTCGGACGCTTGTTGTAATCCTCGATATTCCTGGCGATCTCCGCTTCGCGACGCGCGATCATCTTCGCACTGTCCAATGCATCGATGCCTTCGGGCTGCAGCGGCTGCTCTTTCTGCTTATCCGGATTTTTGATCAACGGCGCTGAAAACGGGATCTTCTTTTTCAGTTGCGCCATCAGTTTGCGTTGTTGTTCTTCCAGCTCGGCGATCCGGCGTTTGGCTGCCTTCGCGCTGTCGCCATCTTCACTCCTGCGCATGTCCGGCAACGGCGACTTTGCTCTGCCGGCATTCGCATTGCCGCCACCGTCGAGGTTTGCCTGTGCCAAGGCGTCGGCATTCAGCGGTTTCTTGTCGTGCTTCGCGTTCACCAGAATGACTTCCAGGCTGGGATCAGTCGGCTGGAAGCGGAATGTATCGGGCGCAGCAAAACGTACGGCAAGCAATGCGCCATGCGCCAGCACCGAGAAGGCAATGGCGATGGACATGGTGCGATTTTGGAGAATAAGCTTCAAACGAGACGTGGATGGCGTTGACTGAAGGAATGAATTTTACGGCAAAGACTTACATTTTGAACGTAATTCACTCCGGCACCGATTCAGCACTTGCCGGACTGTCATTAATAGCTGTTTCGGCAACCGGATCGTTTACTATTTCCGCCGACGCTACCGCCTCTTCATCGGATTCATCAACCGATTCATCCGTACTTGATGCATCGACGATTTCAAGCAAACGCGCCTCGATCGACAAATCGATCTCGTCCCATCGAATCAGATCCAGCTTGACATGGATACCGCGCGCGACTTGCGGCATGCCTGGCAAGCGGATGATCAACGGGATATCGACCAGACGCAGCACTTCATCTTTCAGCACCACCGCGCCGACTTGTTTTGCGCTTTCCTGCGCGAGCCAGCGCAGACACCAGTAGCGTTCCATACTCGATTGAAAATCGCCGTACGCGCTGTATGCTGCATCGAACGCAGATACGATTGCGAACAGGTCCGCGTCGCGCGGCTTGAATGGTGCCGCCAGCGGCGCGGTCACGCCGTGTTCGACGCACGCAAGAATTTGCCACTGGTTGACCAAGTCGGTATAGCGCCGCAAAGGCGACGTGCTCCATGCATATTGATCAACACCCAAACCCTGATGCGGTGCTGCATGCGTGACCATCCGCACCTGCATCTTGGCGGCCCAGCCACCGCCGCCACCACCTCCCTGGCTGCGATAGATTCCCGGCACGCCATGTTCGTGCATGAGCTTGCCCCAGGTGCTATTGGCGAAAATCATGAGTTCGGCAACAATCTTGTCGAGCGGCGCACCACGCTTGCGACGCTGGATCGTGACCACATCGTCTTCGACGTAAAAATTGAAATCAACGCGATTGGTCTGTTCCGGCTTCAAGCCGAAACTCTCCCGCTTGGCCATGCGGCCTTTTTCCAGCACCTGCGCCCATTGCCACAGCAATGCGATATCCGCTTTATGCTGATATTCGCCGGCACCTGCAGCCAGATTTTCTTCGGTGACCAGCGCATCCAGGTCATTATGGCGCAAGTTGGCCGCAATCGGCACCGCTTCCGCCCTGGTTTCGGTTGCGACTACGGACCAGTTTGTCGGATCGAGCGTCGCGTACAGCGACACCGCAGGACAGGTTTTACCTTCCGCCAAGGTAAACGAATCAACCAGCGCATCCGGCAGCATTGTGATTTTGTCGCCCGGCATATATACGGTGGAGAGACGCTGCCGCGCAATTGCATCGATCGCGTCGTCACGTTTGATGCCCAACGCGGGTGCTGCGATATGGATGCCGACACGCACCTTGCCATCCGGCAGTACCACCACTGAAAACGCATCGTCGATTTCCGTCGTTGTCACATCGTCGATCGAGAACGCCTGTACTTCCGCGTCCGGCAATGACGGCGTGGCCGGTATACCGATCGCAGGAAAGCCGGTGCCTTTCGGGAATGACTCGTACAGAAATTTTGAGAAATGCAGATCTTTAGGGGTCGCGATACCACCGACTGTTAGCATCAAGCGTTGCGGCGTCGTCTGCAATTCGCTGCATGCTGCTTCGAGGGCCTTGTATTCAATACTGTTCTTGTCCGGCTTGAACAGCAATTGCAATGCCAACGACTTCATTGCATCCGGCAAACGATTCGCTTTCAACTCTTCCACGTACTGTGCCTGGACCAATGCCTGCTGTTTCTTTTTTTCGACGCCGGCCAAGGCTGCTTTGAGCGAAGCTTCCGGTGCAGCCTTGTAGCGGCCTTTGCCTTTCTTGTAAAAATAAATTGGTGCAGTATGCAATTTCAACAGCAAGCCCGCCGCCTCGTGGGGTTTTGGCGCATGCCCGAAATATTCGTTGCCCAAATCAGCGAAACCAAACTCTTCCGGCCCGGCCACCTCCCACAGAAAATCGAGATCGATTTCTTCCACGATACGGTGGGCATCGCTCAACAATTCGAGCGGCGTCGGCGACGCAAATTGCAGCAGCACATCCTTCGCCTTCACCTTGGTGCGTTTGCCGCTTTGCATCTCGACCTGATATGCCTCGCCTTGTTGCGACAAAACGACGCCCGCCTTGAAGTCGCCGGATTCTTCAAAAAATAGATTCATCAATTACTTTTCTTTTAATTAAGACGAAAGACAACATTCGACAACCGCGTGCTCCGCAGCTGGAACAATATTTTTCGAGGTTTTGCCTCGCGTGCCAATATCTGCAATCGCAGGCAAGAACACTTCAGTGACGAGCAGCAAACCATTTTTACGGCGAAATAAACAGCGGCGCGCATAAAGCGGGCCATCAAACCGAGCCACACCAAGTACATCGCACGCGCGTCGCACCAAGCGATGTTCCGAGCGCAAGCGCGCAAAATGCAATGCGCCACGCACCACCTGCGGATCACCAAATAAGGTCGTACCGAGCGAGCGCTCACCCAGGGAGCTGAAGAACGGCCAGTCGGATGCCGTTGCATTCAGCGGCACGATAGTATGCGCGAATACGACCGGTACGCCATCGCACTCCAGCAGCACTTCACGCTCCCGCACCCGGCCACGACGCTGCAAATTGACCGCGGCCAACTCATCCGGCAGACACAAGCCCGGTCTCTGGGTCAAGCGATGCACGCGAAAATGCGCGCTGCGCGCGATCAATTTTACTGTTAGAGAGATACGGTCAGTCAGCCATCCGCGCATCTCGGACGATGGATTGACGCCATTGGCGTGCTCAACCCAACAGGCATGTGCGACTGATCGCGCCATTACTGGCGGCCCTCCATAGGGATACCGCAGAACGCCAGCACGTCTTCGAGATACTCGCTGAAATCAGAAATGCCATGATCGCTGCCATTGATCACGCAATGCCGCGCGCGCGGATAGTGTTCGACCATTTCGCGCCAGTCCAGTACCTCATCACCAGTGGCCGCAAGCAGAAAATAGCGCTCCGGGTGCGTGATTTGCGCCACGGCCAGCGCCTTTAATTCGTCAATATATTCGCGCTTGAATTCAAATGACGCACCGGAATGATAGTCGGTGACAACACCGACGTATTGCGCCAAGTCGCGCGGCGGCTTAACGGCTGGATTCAACAGCACTGCGCGGCAACCCACCTGCTCCGCCAGCGACGTCGCGTAATAACCGCCGAGCGACGAACCGATCAGCGTCAACTCGTTCGGCGCAACATCACGAATAAGTTGCATTGCCAGGGCAATTGCCTCTCGTGGTGAGGCCGACAGTTGCGGACATTGGTATTCGGCACCGCGTCCCAGCGCTTGCATGCGCTCGGCGATCAAGCGTGCTTTAAACGAATGCGGCGACGAACGGAATCCATGCAAATACAGGATCATGTCGACAATGCGTCCAGGATTTTTTGATGCACACCACCGAACCCACCATTACTCATTACGAGAATATGGTCGCCCGGCTGCGCAGAATGCACAATCGCCTGTACCAATCCATCCATATCATCGAACGCTTGCGCCTTCGCGCCCAAAGACGAGAGCGCTTCGCCCAGATTCCAGCCAAGCGCGTCTTTACCACTGCCTTTTGCACCGTAACCGAACACCGCATCGGCATCGGCCAGACTGCCGGGCAGCGCGTCTTTCATTGCACCGAGCTTCATCGTATTGGAACGCGGTTCCAGCACCGCAAGAATTCGCGCATTGCCGACTTTCTTGCGAAGGCCGGCCACCGTCGTCGCAATCGCGGTCGGATGGTGCGCGAAGTCATCATATACTGCGACATCGTTGACCACGCCGCGCAATTCCATCCGGCGCTTGACGTTGTTGAATTTGGCGAGCGACTCAATCGCTTGCGCTAACGGCACGCCGACATGGCGGGCGGCGGCAATCGCCGCCAATGCATTCAAACGATTATGTTCGCCGGTAAGCGACCATTCGACGGTACCTTGCGCTTCGCCTTTAAAGAAGACATCGAAGCTCCCATCGTCATGCGTGCGGATTGCCCAATCGACATGCTTGTCACCGCCAAACCATTCTTTATCGCTCCAGCAACCGCGATCGAGCACCCGTTGCAATGATGTCTCCGTGCCATTGACGATCAAGCGCCCGATTCCCGGCACGGTGCGCACCAAGTGATGAAATTGGGTTTCAATCGCGCCCAGATCGGGAAAAATATCCGCATGGTCGTACTCAAGATTATTCAGAATGGCCGTTTTAGCGCGGTAATGGACAAATTTGCTGCGCTTGTCGAAAAACGCAGTGTCGTATTCATCAGCTTCGATCACGAAAAAGTCGGAATCGGCGACTTTACCTGACAGCCGCGCCGAAATGCCGAAATTCATCGGCACGCCGCCGATCAGGAATCCCGGATGATAACCGGCCTCTTCCAGAATCCAGGCCAGCATCGATGAGGTCGTAGTTTTGCCATGGGTGCCTGCAACCGCCAGCACCCACTTGTTATAGAGAATATGCTCGCCGATCCATTGCGGGCCCGAGGTGTAAGGCAAACCGCGATTAAGGATTTCTTCCATCAAGGGATTGCCGCGCGAGACGACGTTGCCAATCACGAAAAGGTCGGGTTTCAGATTGATTTGCTCCGGCCCAAAGCCCTCGATCAACTCGATGCCTTGCGCTTCGAGCTGGGTGCTCATTGGAGGATAAACATTGGCATCGCAGCCGGTAACTTTGTGTCCGGCCTCTTTGGCCAACACGGCGAGCCCACCCATAAAGGTGCCGCAAATACCCAGGATATGAATATACATTGTAGAATTCTTGGTGTTGTGGGATAGAGAAGGTAGCCGATGCTTAAGCGAAGCGTTACTCTGTTCTGTCCTCAAAAAATCAGTAAAGTAAGATTTTACCCGACACACACAGGCTTGCGTCCGAGAGTCGCAAGCACCTCATGGCAAATAAATACCCATCAGACAACGACTCGCTGCGCTCCGAGATCGCCGCCGCTGCCGCACGCATGATTGCCGAAGACGGGGCCGATTACGGCACGGCCAAGCGCAAGGCGGCAAAACAAATCCTTGGCGATGTCAAAATGCGAGGCGATATCTTGCCAGACAATGCGCAAGTCGAGGACGAAGTACGAACATATAACGAACTGTTTTTCAATGATACGCAACCGGTGCGCCTGCTGTATTTACGCAAACTGGCGTTGACAATGATGCAGGAATTGACGCAATTCAAGCCCTACTTGACCGGCGCGGTGTTAAATGGGACCGCTGGCGAACATTCCGATATTCATTTGCAATTATTCGCCGAAAGTCCGAAAGACGTCGAAATTTTCCTGTTAAACAAGAACATCAATTTCGAGGTCTCCGAAAACGTGCATTTCAAAGGGCGCAGCGAACCGGTCGAAGTTGTCAGCTTCATGTGGCAAAAGGAAGGTATTCATCTCGCCCTGTATGAAACAAATGATTTACGCGGCGCAGTGAAATCAAGTGCGACAGGATGTATAGAACGGGCAGATATCGAGACAGTTAGAGCATTAATTATCGAAAACGACGTGAAATGAAGCGAAATATCCTTCTGTATGCAACCATTGCCATTTTATTTGTCGCGATAGGCATTTATTTTGGCGCTAAACGACTGGAGCCGGTCGCACCGAAAGATACCGCTGTCACCCACCTGTTTGCGCAGTCAATGGCAAATGCGCAGGGCCAATCGGAATCGCTCTCGCAATGGAAAGGCAAACACCTGGTGATAAATTTTTGGGCAACCTGGTGCGCTCCATGCGTCCAGGAAATGCCTGAACTTTCTGCACTTCAAACCGAAGTTGCCAATAAAAATATCCAGATTCTTGGTATAGGTATTGATTCTCCGGCAAACATTGCCGAATTTTCATCAAAGTATAAGATCAGCTACCCACTATATATTGCCGGCATGAGCGGTGCCAAGCTGACCAAGCAATTTGGCAATCAGGCGGGTGGCTTGCCTTTTACGGTTTTGGTCGGATCAGACGGACAAATCAGGAAAACTTATTTGGGCCGGATCAAACTCGAAGAATTACGCAAAGATTTGTTGAATTTTTGATATCTCAGGTTGTTTTTTCTTGCCAATCAACTTCGTTTGACGGCAAAATGCGCGCATCCTCGTCAAACGGAGCAGTATCTCGATGGCAAAAAACATTCTTCTGCTCAACGGTCCCAATCTGAACCTGCTGGGTACGCGTGAGCCTGAAGTTTATGGATCAAGTACGCTGGCCGATATCGAGCAGGCGGCCAACGCGCAGGCGACTGCCGCAGGCGCCACGCTTGCAAGCTTCCAGAGCAATCACGAGGGAGCCTTGATTGATCGCATCCAGGCGGCTCAAATGGAAGGCATAGACGCGATCGTGATCAATCCAGGCGGTTTCACCCACACCAGCATTGCATTGCGTGACGCGTTGGCAGCAGTCGCCATTCCCTTTATCGAAGTTCATATTTCGAATATTTACCAACGCGAAACCTTCCGCCATCACTCGTATCTGTCCGGCGTTGCCACCGGCGTGATCTGCGGACTGGGTATCGAAGGGTATCGCGCCGCTATCGATTTTGCACTCAAAAATCTCTAATTTTTAGTATCTTCCCACAAAAAGCATATAATTGTGGCCATGTCCAATCATAACTCATCAAATAATTCCAAGGGATTTCACATGGATTTACGAAAACTCAAGACCCTGATCGATCTGGTTGCCGAATCAGACATCGCCGAACTGGAAGTAACCGAGGGCGAAAGCAAAGTCCGTATTGTTAAGTCCTCCACCGCACCACAAAATCAGGTGGTGATGATGCAGCCGCAAGCAGCACCACAACATCTTGCCGCGCCGGTAACAGCAACGGTAGCAGCAACAATTGCCGCACCGGTCGAACCGCAAGGTCACATTGTCAAATCACCAATGGTCGGTTCATTCTACCGCTCCTCCGCACCCGGCTCCCCGCCATTTGTGGAAGTTGGCTCTGCGGTGAAAGAAGGCGATACGCTATGCATTATCGAAGCAATGAAGCTGTTAAATGAAATCGATGCCGATGCAACGGGCATCATTAAACAAATCCTGGTGGAAAACGGCCAGCCGGTCGAGTTTGGTCAACCGTTATTCGTGATCGGTTAAGTGCGTTGCATCGGCGTTTTGTTTTGCATCTGCAAACGCCCACTTGTTATCGCCTAACTTCGACTAAATCCTTATAACGAGGCCAAATTCCCACCATGTTCGAAAAAATACTCATTGCCAACCGCGGTGAAATCGCGCTTCGTATCCAGCGCGCCTGCCGTGAGATGGGCATCAAAACCGTGGTCGTGCATTCCGAGGCAGATCGCGAAGCCAAATACGTAAAGCTGGCGGATGAGTCTGTCTGCATCGGTCCCGCTCCGTCCACGTTGAGCTATCTCAACATGCCGGCGATTATCAGCGCGGCCGAGGTTACCGATGCCGAAGCGATTCATCCCGGCTATGGATTTTTGTCCGAAAACGCTGACTTTGCCGAACGCGTGGAGCAATCTGGATTTGTCTTTATTGGTCCGCGCTCCGACTCGATTCGCCTGATGGGCGACAAGGTTTCTGCCAAACAGGCAATGATCCGCGCCGGCGTGCCATGCGTGCCGGGCTCCGAGGGTGCATTGCCGGACGATCCAAAAGAAATCATTCGCATCGCGCGCAAGGTTGGCTATCCGGTCATCATCAAGGCAGCTGGCGGCGGCGGCGGACGCGGTATGCGCGTCGTGCATACCGAAGCAGCATTGCTGAACGCAGTCACAATGACCAAGACTGAAGCCGGCGCTGCATTCAGCAATCCTGAAGTCTATATGGAAAAGTATTTGGAAAATCCGCGTCACGTGGAAATTCAGATCCTGGCCGATGAATTCAAGAATGCGATCTGGCTCGGCGAACGCGACTGTTCTATGCAGCGCCGGCATCAAAAAGTGATCGAAGAAGCGCCGGCCCCCGGCATTCTGCGCAAAATCATCGAACGAATTGGCGACCGCTGCGCCGATGCCTGCCGCAAGATGGGGTATCGCGGTGCCGGCACCTTTGAATTCTTGTATGAGAACGGCGAATTCTACTTTATCGAAATGAATACGCGCGTGCAGGTCGAACATCCTGTGACCGAGATGATCACTGGCGTCGATATCGTGCAAGAGCAGATCCGCATCGCTGCCGGTGAAAAGCTGCGTTATCGCCAGCGCGATATCGAACTCAAAGGCCATGCGATCGAATGCCGCATCAACGCGGAAGACCCGTTCAAATTCACGCCGTCGCCAGGCAAGATCATCGCCTGGCACCCGCCGGGTGGCCCCGGCATCCGTGTCGATTCGCATGCGTACGCCGGTTACTACGTGCCGCCCAACTACGATTCGATGGTCGGCAAAGTGATTGCCTACGGTGCGACACGCGAACAGGCGATCAGACGTATGCAGATTGCGCTGTCGGAGATGGTGGTCGAAGGCATCACGACCAATATCCCGCTGCATCGCGAATTGATGATCGATGCCCGCTTCATTGAAGGCGGCACCAACATCCATTATCTGGAGCAGAAGCTCGCCGACAAGCCGGATCTGCCGAAAGAACCAAACAAGACAGTCAAAAAGTAAGGCATGGGCTCATGAGCTGGATTGAAATCGTCATCGAAGTTGCACGCAACCATGCGGAAGCATTGTCCGATGCGTTGATGGATGCGGGCGCGCTCTCGGTGTCGGTGGAAGATGCCGACGAAGGCACCGACGCGGAACAGCCCATATTCGGCGAACCTGGCATGGAGCCGGAAGAAGCCGCGTGGGAACGCAGTCGCGTGGTGGCCTTGACGGCGGCCGATGCCGACCATGCGGCGATTGTCGCGGCGGCCGCAGCAGCATGCGGCCTGTCGGCTGACGCAGTGCACCACACCTTGCGCCCGGTGGCGGAACAAGACTGGGTGCGCCTGACGCAATCGCAATTCGAGCCGATTCATATCGGCAAAAATATTTGGGTAGTACCAAGCTGGCACGATGCGCCCGACCCGAATGGCTTAGTATTGGAACTCGACCCAGGACTCGCGTTCGGCACCGGCAGCCATCCGACTACCCGATTATGCATGGAATGGCTGGAAGCGCATGCACCGCACGGCTTGTCGGTGCTCGACTACGGATGCGGTTCCGGCATTCTGGCGATGGTAGCCAAAAAACTGGGCGCAGCCGACGTCATCGGTGTCGATATCGACCCGCAGGCAATCGAATCGGCGCGCTATAACAGCGAGCGCAACCACTGCGATATCGGCTATTATTTACCGGAACAATTTTCCAACGCAGCACAGTCCCGCACATTCGATATCGTGATTGCCAACATTCTCTCCAGTCCATTGAAACTGATGGCGCCCATGCTGTCCGGCCGCATCGCGCCGACCGGCACGCTAGTGTTGTCCGGCATTCTGGCCCGCCAGGCGGATGAAGTGGTGGCAGCCTACGCGCCCTTTATCAAGCTGGCCGTATGGGGTGAACGCGATGGCTGGGTCGCGTTGACCGGCTGCCCGGGTAATACACCACAATAGCAATGGCATTAGCGACCCGATGCCCTCACTGCCACACGACATTTCGTGTCGTTCAGGATCAGTTGAAATTGCGCGCAGGGTTGGTACGTTGCGGCACATGCAAGGAAATTTTCAACGGAATTGAGCACTTGCTGCGGCCGGACGAACCGGCGCCTGTGCCCGTAACACCCGACGAACACCGAGACAATTTCCTTCTTCCAGATGAAGCGCCAGGCACCGCTGTCGAAGAGGCATCAACGGCCACCGAAGCTGAGCCTGCACTATTCCAATCCGACAGCGACTCAACTCTGACTGCCGGCGCAAGCGGCAATGCTCTTTTGCAGCGCATGGCGCTAACGGATTTCAGTCGTAGCGAAGCCGACACCGATGACAGCACGGCGGCAGACTTGGCCGGCGATACGATATCCGCCGACAGCACTGCAGAAAACGAAGCGGCAGCCCCCAATGCGCAAGCCCCGATTGTGGGTGTGATCGACGATTTGCAGTGCAAACCGCATCGTCACCCGCGCAATGCGCTTCAGCTGGACCAGATAGATACGCTGGATACGGATGAACCGGATACGTCTGACGCCGAAGAGCCGAGCTTCGTCAAACGCGGACGGCGCAAGCAACAATTCAGCGCCATCATCCGCATCCTGATGGTGATCGGGGCCGTTATTTTGTTGATCAGCCTGATTGCACAAGGCACTTACGTATTCCGCAATCAAATCGCGGCGTGGTTCCCGCAGGCAAAACCGGCACTTGCGAAAGCATGTCTGGCAATCGGCTGTCGCCTGGACTTGCCGGCACAGATTGAGGTAGTCTCGATCGAATCGAGCGAGTTGCAAACGCTTGCGGCCAGCAAGGGGCTATTTGCACTCACGACACTTCTACGCAACCATGGCGCCACGGCGCAGGCATGGCCGAACATCGAATTGACGCTGAACGATGCCAATGAAAAACCGCTTGCGCGTCGTGTGTTCACGCCGCGCGAGTATTTACCTTCGGCCCAGGATGCGGCGCAAGGATTCGGCCCCAAGTCCGAACAGCCCGTGAAATTATTCTTTTCGCTTTCGCAATTGAAACCATCGGGCTACCGGGTGTATCTGTTTTATCCCTGAGACTGATTGCCCCCTCTATAAACACAACCCATTCATTCGGTAAATTCTCATGACTTCCTTAATCTGCGGCTCGATCGCTTTCGACACCATCATGTCCTTCGGAGGCCGCTTTTCGGAAGCTCTGCTGGCCGATCAACTGCACAAGATCAATGTCGCCTTTCTGGTGCCCTCAATCCGTCGTGAATTCGGCGGTTGCGCGGGCAATATCGCCTACAACCTGAAACTGCTGGGCGGCGATCCGTTGATCATGGCGACGGTCGGCCAAGACAGCGGTCCCTACCTCGACCGTCTTGACCGCCTGCAGATTTCGAGGCGCTGCATACGAACCGTCGAATCGTCGTATACCGCGCAAGCGTTCATTACGACAGACGCCGAAAGCAATCAAATCACGGCATTCCACCCGGGTGCAATGACCATGTCGCATCAAAACAAGGTGAACGAGGCCGGCGCAGTCAAGCTCGCGATCGTTGCACCTGACGGACGGGACGGCATGCTGCAACATGCGACGGATTGCGTGGATCTGAATATCCCCTTCATCTTTGATCCCGGTCAGGGTCTGCCGATGTTTAGCGGCGCGGAGCTGCAGCATTTCATTGAACTGGCCACGTATGTCGCAGTCAATGACTACGAAGCTGAACTATTAACCGAGCGCACCGGACTGACGTTGGACCAAATTGCACAGCGAGTGTCTGCATTGATTGTTACGCGCGGCGAACAAGGAGCAGAGATTTTTACCAGCAGCCACAGAATTGATATCCCATGCGTGGCAGTCGACAAGGTTGTCGACCCCACCGGTTGCGGCGATGCGTTCAGGGCTGGCATGTTGTTCGGCCTGACAAATGGCATGGACTGGGCAACCACCGGACGCTTGTCCAGCCTGATGGGGGCAATCAAAATTACCCATCAGGGTGGGCAAAACCATATACTGTCGCGCGCCGAAATTGATGATCGCTTCCAGCAGGCATTCGGTTATCGGCTCTAATATCAATCCTCACCCATAACGTGACAAATGAAATCGATGGATTTTTTCGGCTGGCAAGGGGGTGCAGCAGGGGTTTCGAATGACATGGTGGAGCAGGGAATTCGTGGAGCACTGCTCCACGCCTGCGTAACGGCATTACCTTGCAAGGTAATGCTCCCTTCATTTGCCTGCGGAACGATATCCTCTTGCAAGAGGATGGGGCCGCCGAGGTATGCGCCCTGCAAGAGTGAGGAGGCGCCATAGCGAGCGCAGCCTGCCCCCGCAAAGGCGGGGGGCAACGACGAACAACGGTGAAGCAGGGACTTCGGATCGCATGCGATCCGCCTGCGAAACAGTATCGGCTGGCAAGCCGATACTTCTACAGCGAAACCGCCAGACGGAAAAAGACGCGATTTCATGTCACGTTATGGGGGAGGATTGGTATAAGCAACCTTACTGTCAATCTGAGTTGCCGGAAGCAACGTCTGCATCGCTTCCTCAACGGTTAAATCACGGCTGCTCACCTCGAGAATTTTTCTCTTATTCGTAAGTCCGTGTGTAATTTGTACCGCGCTCTTAGGCAGGTTCAACCTGGTGGCGACGTAGCGAATGAGTGCTTCATTCGCCTTGCCCTCGATCGGCTGTGCCTGCAACCGGATCTTCAACGCATCGTCCAGAACACCGACCACTTCGCTTTTCTTGGCATTCGGCATAATCTGAACCGCGAGTCGAATGCCTTGCGGTATGACGGAACACCACGGCTGGTTCATGTAAGCAATACGCTGACCAATTGCAGGCCGATGCGTAACAAGATCAGCGCGACCAACGGCGACAGATCGACATTGCCGATTAATGGAATGATGCGACGCAAAGGTCGCATCAATGGATCATTCAATGCGCGCACAAATGGTGCCAGCGGTGCATGAGGGTTCACCCAACTGAACACAACTTCGATCAGGATCAATCCCATTAACCCATAGAACATCCATTGCAACAGGCGCAGTACCGATAGCAGCAGGATCATCTGTATCGGTAGTTGCGTCACCAGCCAGATATCGATCGCCATCGACAACACCGCGATCAGGAAAGCACCGACAAGACTTGCCCAATCGTAGCCGCCGATGCCCGGCAACACCCGGCGCAAGGGGCGCACCAGCCAATCGGTCAATTGGAAAGTAAATTGCGCGAGTGACGATGGCGGGCGAACCCGCACCACCTGCATCCAGAACCGCAACAACAGCACGCCCGCCAAAACGCTGGCGACAGTGTCGACTATCAACGTAAAAATACTATGTAGCACGGTGGTCTCCCCAAAAAAAAACCGCTGCACGACCCAAGGTCACACAGCGGGAATTGTGCCTGAACTTAATCAGGCTTCCAAGCGAGCTTGGATATTACGGACGAGTACCGGTCGGGAACGGCCAAGCCGCTGCCGGATTCAATACCGTTTTTACTGCAGGAGCAGCGGCAGCAGGCGTGGCGGCCGGTTTCTTGGCTGCAGCCTTTTTAGGTGCTACAGCCTTTTTAGGTGCTACAGCCT
>CBINHE010000095.1:0-16375 GCA_966250375.1 uncultured Oxalobacteraceae bacterium | reverse complement strand
GCCTGTACTCGTAAAGTGTCAAGCAATGAGGACTCCATGCATCCGGATAAACTTGGACGCTCCCGAGATATGAACTCCTGCACAAAAAATTAAGGTAAAGCGTCGCCCATCGCCCATGGGAACCATCGCCAATACACGTATCACCGAGAAAATTTATTATTTGGAATTTCCGCGTCAAGGTTTTTCGGCATGCGGCCCGTTTCTATGTGAGCTCTGTAAACAGAGCTTTTTGAACGGAAAAAGGTTCCGAAAAGAATTTGTGTGCGAGGAAAACTCTTCTATAGGAAATATGGCAAGAACGAATGAAGAGCCTGTTAAATCAACCAGATAAAATTGGCGTATCAAGAAAAGAGTGCGTCCCACACGCTTGTGTTTTCGTGGCGTGATCGGTGCGCGCGGAGCGCACCTTGCAAACTCGTCTGGATGACAATAGTGTCCGGTACATTGTTTGCCAAGCGTCTGCGTCAGAAGCCCCCTCTCCTCCAAGGGTGTCCGGCGTAAAGAGAAGGTTGAGATGAGTTTTCATATCGCTGCTTTTTAACCCATCACACCCTACCCCTCCCCCTGAAGACATGGGTATCTACACATCTTTGCAAAGAGCACAGGAAAGCGCCCTCTTCCTCCTGCGGGCTGAGGTTTACCCACAAGTTTGCGGGCACGCTCGACTCCCTTCTCCCGCAGGCGGGAGAAGGGTTGGGGATGAGGGTAATCACAAGAGAAGCGACCTTGACAACGTAACCGGTAAGTCCGCGACGTTATGTTCATCAGCCTGCATGGCCGGCACAATCTCCTCACGGTCAACAACACGGGGGAGCAATGAACAAGCAAGCACCTACATCAATTTTGGTCCGTGATATCGACGGCTTGCGTTTCATTTTCGATTGCCAAGTCAGGTGCTCCCTGCTCTTTTTTGGCCAACTCCGCTTTATCGTTTATGTCAGCTGGGGCAGCTTGAATAATATGTGAAATGGCTTCTTCGTTGCCGGTCTGTAGTGGAGTCGATGAATGTTGAGTCTTCGCTACATCTGAAGAATCTATCTCCTCGATTTCCATACTTGGTTTCTGGTTCGTGCGCGATTGCTTTGCTGTCTCGATTGGTGGGAGTGGATTATCGTGCGTGTCAGTTGGAGCAACTTCACCGCTGTGCGAAATGGCTTCTTCGTTGCCGGTCTGTAGCGGAGTCGATGAATCTTGAGCCTGAGCCACATCTGAAGAATCTGTCTCCTCGATTTCCATACTTGGTTTCTGGTTCGTGTGCGATTGCTTTGCTGTCTCGATTGGTGGGGCTGGATTATCGTGCGTGTCAGTTGGAGCAACTTCACCGCTGTGCGAAATGGCTTCTTCGTTGCCAGTCTGTAGTGAAATCGATGAATGTTGAGCCTGAGCCATCTCTGAAGAATCTATCTCCTCGATTTGCACACTTGATCTTTGGTTTGTGCGATATAGTTCGTCGGGCGCCAGCAATTTCATTAACTCATGTTCGACGGTTGTTAAGCTTTCAAGAAAAACTCTTGGCAAAATGACAGTACCTACATTTTTAGCATTCAATACATACTTTCCGACATCCCCAGTGTCTTTTACCAGAGCCTTTACCACCGTTGCCATGTCAGCCGAGTTGTCAAGCGCGCGCACTCTCGAGAAGTCAAGCCGGCCCGCCGGCTTAAATTCCTTAGCGGCGGCACGGGCGCCTAATAATTTCCATGGCGAAAAATCTTCATTGATTCGCACTTTGTTCAAGCTGTTGCCCGAATCGAGGAAGTAGCCCAAGGTAACGGTCATATAGCCGCTCAAAAACTGCTTCAGTGGATCGTTGGCGCCCCCCCTGCTTACTAAGGTATTGACACTAGACGGGAGCGAACACAACGTTACTCCTCCCCATACGGAAGCCTCCTCAAACATCCGCAACGTAAGATTACGAATAGCTTGGTAATTCGGCGAGATATTGGATGGCTCGTCCCTGCGTTTCGTTTGAGTGATGGCCTTGAACTGTTCTGCCAGATTTGTGAAGGGGTTGTTGTGGCCAAGAGGCTTGATCTGATAGGCTGGCTGTCCATCGACAGTTCGCAATAACATCAAACTTGTACGCACCAATGCCAGCGCACCTGCTGCGATTGCCATTTGAATTGCGCTATTGACGATTTGTTGATCGTTTTCGCTGAAACCCGCCTCTTTGGCCCATGCGGGAATTTGCGAACCTGCAGCCATACCGGCTCCGAAGACGCAGCTATAGAGTACATCCGCGATGGCGCCATTATAGTCGGTGTCCTTTTGTGCTTCCCTCAATCGTGCGGCAATGCCAGGCTCCAAAAACGCCGCATCCAATTCAGCTTTCTCAATTTTGTACCCCATGATGCCGCGCAGGATGGGGAATAGCGTATTGGAGAGCACAAAGGAAATGGGGGTCATGGCGAGAACGTTCTGTGCTGCCACTTCAAAATTTCCCCAGAAGTCGCGGCTATCCACCGAATTGGCGCCGTTTGCACGATTGACAAGAGGAGATATGATGCCCCAAACAATAGCTGCGATAGTGGCATGGTTGATGGTTTCGCCTAGTATGGCGCCCGTTTTCCGCAAGGCGGCATTGTTCGTCAGCCAGGAAGGCGCGACAAGAAGCCCCATCGGGCTTGTAGTGCGGCGAGAATGCGGACTTGGTGTGGGATGAACGTCATCGATGTGGACGATTCTGGTATCGCCCTCCACGCCTCTGCCACTGTTTGCATCGTGTGACGAGAATTGCCGCAAAAGATGTCGGTCGGATCTTTCCCCATCAAATATGGTGCCCGTTTTCTGCTGGATGAGATTTTTTATCAGCCAGGAAGGCGGGCTGGTAACGGCGCTAAGAAGCCTCCTCAACCTTGTAGGACTTGGTGTGGCGGGAGTGGCGAGATGACCGTCATCGATGTGGACGATTCTGGTATCGCCCTCCACGCCTCTGTCACTGTTTGCATCGTGTGACGGGACTTCCCGCAAAAGATACCGGTCGGAGTTTTCCCCATCAAATACTGCCTGTTGCTGTCGATATTCAACTTGTAGTGATGAAGGCCATGTGGGATGTCCGTGTAAAAACGCATTGTTGGTGTCTTTTTGTTTTTCCTCACTTATTGCAGAAGGCGCTTTTTCCGTAGATATTATTGGCGGATTGCTAGTCGGTACCGAGTCATCATGCCCTTTACTGACGGAAGGCGGGGCATTTTTAGATGTTTCTCCTGTAACAAAAGTGCTTGAAGGGTTGGGAAGACTACGGCTGGTGGAAATATTGCTATACATAAATTATTGTTAAATGTGAATCATTCGGATGGAAAGCTCATAAGTTACTTTTGAGAAGAAACTAGTTCCAAAATTTTTAAATAAAAATTAGGTATGTCATCAATTGCTCTCTTGAAATCGTTAAATGAGAGACAAAACGACCGAAAAAAAGGAAGGGCGAGACGCTACGCGCTCAGAGAGAATCAATGGGGCCGCATCAAGGACCTATTGCCCGAGCGAACAGGTCATGTTGGGGTGACGGCGAGTGACAACCGCCTGTTTGCGGAAGCGGTACTGGGTCGGTACCGTGCTGGCATTGCCTGGCGAGATTTTCCTGAGCGCTTTGGCGATTTTGCCGCTGATACCGTCTTGGCAGACAAGGCATTTGATGCCGACGCTCGCGTCATCGAAGCGCTGGAACAGGCCGGCAAAACGGCCGTTATTCCGGAAGCGCCATAAAAAAATACCCCACAAAACGGAACCTGTCCTGTGGGGTGTCTACTGTCACTTGCGCATCAATCCGCTGCACGCATTTTCAATTCGTCTTGCTATCGTCCTCACTCACAAACCCGTGCGGATTCATGCTTTGCCACTTCCAATGGTCGGCACACATCTCCCGCATTCCTTTCTCCGCACGCCAACCCAGCAGCTCCTTTGCCAGGGCTGGATTGGCATAGCAGACAGCGATATCACCAGGCCGCCGAGCAACGATGTCGTAGGCGATGGAACGGCCGCTTGCCGCTTCGAATGCGCGCACGATTTCAAGCACGCTGTAGCCCTGCCCGGTACCCAGATTCACAGTGAAACTGCTGGCCGATGCAAAGAGCTTTTGCAGTGCCGCCAAATGTCCGCGGGCCAGGTCGACCACATGAATGTAATCACGCACGCCGGTGCCATCCGCGGTCGGATAGTCATTGCCGAATACCGCCAGCCGCTCACGCCGTCCCGCGGCAACCTGGCTGATGAAGGGCATTAAATTATTGGGTATGCCGCGCGGATCTTCGCCGATCAAGCCGCTTGGATGGGCGCCGCCCGGATTGAAATAGCGCAGTACGCCGACCACCCATGACTTGTCCGACTTCCTCAAGTCGTCGAGGATGTTTTCCACCATCAGCTTGGATCTGCCATATGGATTGGTGACCGACAGCCGTGCCGATTCGGATATCGGCACCGACTCGGGATCGCCGTACACGGTTGCTGACGAGCTAAACAAAAAATGCTTCACTTTCGCATCAGCCAACGCCTGCAGCAGCGTGACGGTGCCAGACACATTGTTATCAAAATACAGCAGCGGCTTTTCGACCGACTCGCCAACCGCTTTCAATCCGGCAAAATGAATCACGGCATCAACCCGATGCGCCTTCAGCAATGCATCCAGTGCCGGCCGGTCACGCACATCGGCATCGTAAAACGGCATGTCGCATCCGGTAATTTTCTCCACTCGCACCAGCGCCTCGCGCGAGCTATTGACAAGGTTATCCAACGCGATGACGGCGTACCCTGCATTCAACAACTCAACACAGGTGTGCGAGCCGATATAACCGGCGGCGCCGGTAACCAGAATAGTTTTATTGGTTGTCATGCTTTCGATTTGGAATTCAAATAGAGGGACGTTAGCAAGCCGCAGGCCTGTACTCGTAAAGTGTCAAGCAATGAGGACTCCATGCATCCGGATAAACTTGCACGCTCCCGAATCAAGGTCATTTCCCGGGCGCATATCTGGCCTGGTGGAGGCAGTGCTGCTGCATGGACAAACTGTTTATCGCTTGACGCTTTGGCGCGGTGTGAGTTTACACCAATTGAAGCGTCGCTTGAAAACTCAAAATCGGCGTCCAGCTTGCCCAGCTCACTGCCAATATGCTCGGCAAGTTTCAGTGTCAGCACTGTCGCTCACGCTGCGCTACGGCCATTCGCATCATTCGGGAGGCCAGAATGACGCAAGCGCCTGATTGATAACTGCGGCTTCACGCCCGCGAATTTGCAATCAGCGTGTGGTCGTCCAATAGATATTGGGCCTGGTGATAGTTCCCATATGCATACCCGTAGCCATACCGTCCCGGCTTCACAGCCATATCGTTGAAAAGTACTCCCTTCGGCGCCAAGCCCACCTGATTCAGACGTTTGAACGATTCGGATATCTCGCCCGGCGTCGTGACGCCGGCGCGCGTAATGATGTAAATCGAGCTGGCGTGCGCACCGATGATCAAGGTATCCGCAACGGGCAGAATCGGCGCAGCATCAATCAATACCAAGTCATAAGTCGCTGACAATGACTGCAGCAAGGTTCCGAGATTCGGGCGCAACAGCACCTCCGAAGGATTCGGCGGCAAACCGCCTGTGGAGATGAAGTCCATATTTTCGATCACGTCGCGATGCACGATCTGCGGCAGTTGACTTCCGCCGGAAATATAGTCCGAGAGTCCATTTTGGCGTTCAAGATCAAAGTAACGATGCAAATGGCCATTGCGGAAATCCGCATCGATCAACAATACCCTCTTTCCGCTCGCAGCCATGATGGCGGCCAGGTTCACAGACACGAATGTTTTTCCCATTCCGGACGTCGGTCCGGCGATTACCACGATATTGTTCTTGGACCGTGATAAAGAAAACTGTAGTGCTGCCCGAAAATTGCGCAAACTTTCGATCGCGATGTCGGTTGATGAAACTCTTGCCAGCACTGGAAGTTTTGTGGTTTTACCGCTGGCTTCTTCAAGCAACTCTTTCTGCATTTTGCTGTGCGGGATCGACGCGTAAACCGGCACGCCCAGCATTCTCTCGATCATCTGCGGATCATCGATGGCACCGCGGAACGCCTTCTTGATAAACGCCGCCAGCACACCAAGCAGCAAACCCGCCAAGCTCGCAATTGCAATCACTTTCGGCCGGTTTGGCGATATCGGCTTTTCCGGCGTCATCGGCGTATCCACGAGACGCACGTTACTACCCTTGCCAACGGTGATCATCCGCAGTTGCTGGGCCGTGTTCAGGAGTGCCGTGTACAGGTCGGTATTGACCTTCACGTCGCGGTTCAAGCGCAAGATATCCTGTTCCAGCAAAGGTAAAGTCTTGATGTGGTCGGCGGATTCCTTGATTTCGCCATTGATTGCGGCGATCTGACTGTCGACCCCCTTGACGATCGGATGCTCCGGCATGAAGCGACTCAGCAGTTCCGTCCGCTTTTGCTCCAACTCGATCTTCCTGAGCTTGGCGGCCGCTGATTGTTGCAGGCTCAACTTGGCCTCTTCACCCAGATCTATCGTTCCATGGGAATTGCGAAATTGGTTGAGCTTGGCTTCGGATTGCTCCAGTTCCTCCCTCAATTCAGGCAATCGCTTGTTCAGGAAAGCCAGTGACTTTTCAGCTTCCTCGGTTTTACGGCCCGTATTCTGCCGTACATATTCCTTGCCCACCTCGCTGAGGATACTGGCAGTCACCTTCGGATCATCGCCTTGAAGCGATGCACTGATAATGCCTGATTGCTTGCCTTGTTCCGCAATGGTCATTGATGCTTGCACGTCTTCGATCGTCGATAGTCGGGATGTGCGGGTCAGGAAAAATTTGGTTCCGGGCTTGGCGGAAATCTGATCTATTTTCAACTCAATGCCACCATCTTCGGTTTTTGCATTGATCGGTATTCCTACCCGCCCTTTCAAATCGATATTCTCGTCGCTTTGGCTCAGCCGGTACTGTCCATCGTTCTCCACCGTGACGATAAATTCCAGATTTTGCAGTGCGTCGGCAACGTTGAAGACAGGAACATCGATCTTTTCCGCGCCCCACGCATAACCGCCATAACCAAGCAGACCCGGAGTGGAAAGATCCTTGTTATAGCTGGCCAGCCATGCACCGATCACCGGAAAATACTTCGGGCGAACATCAATGTACAGACGTAGATTGTCGATCGCGCGGGACACCACCAGGCGCGAGTGAAGCAGCTCCATCTCTGCCGTCGCGGCAGTCTTGTACTCAAACAGCGAGCCCATTTCGCCGAGGATGTTCCTCGCTTCCTTGGGACTGTCTTCTTCCACATGGATCAGCATGTTTGCTTCGTAGACCGGCTTGACCAGAAACGCATATGCAGTTCCCAACAGGGCGACCACAAACGCGATCGTGAGAATCAATCGTCGATTATCAAACACGGTCGCTAGATAGCTTCCGAAATTGACATCCTCATCCTCTTGCGTGGCAATGGGTGGAGGTGAATATGGGAGGGATGGATTCATCATGAGATTGTCTGGATATGTTTGGAACATGCACAATAAATGGAACGAAATGAAATGCGCTTGCCGCGCGTGCATCGCACGCAACAGCACTCATATTCCGCAGCGGCGCATACTGTCATTTTGTAACCGTGCCGGCCTGAACCACTTGCGTTAATGCGCTCGGGAAAATGAGACTGACAACCCGATGCCATGTCGCGAGCGAGGACGCATCGACATACACCACATCCTTGGGCTTGAGTTCAAATTCCTCAGCCAGAGTCAGCCCGGCCGGAGAATGTGTATCCAGGTGGTACACCAGAGGCTTTTCGTCTGTCGCATTGCGCACCACATACACTTGGCGTCCATCCCCCGTCTGCGGGTTGATCCCGCCGGCTTCGCCCAACGCTTCATTGAGCGTCAAGCGGCCATTGCGCATCGGTAGGGATTTTGGTTGCAGGACTTCACCCGACACAAAAACCTTGTTGTCATCACGAGACAGCACTCGGACTTCGTCGCCATTGGCCAGCATGATTTTCGATGGATTGACGCCCTGTTGCGCCAGTTGCATGAGATTTATCTTGTGGGTTTTTCCGGCACGGGTAATGGAAACCTGGCTCTGATCGGCAGTCGGCAAAAAGCCGCCTGCGCGATTGACTGCTTCAATGAGCGTCATCGGAACGTCGGTAATCGGCTGCAAGCCTGGTGTCTTGACTTCGCCATCAACATAAACACGCTTGCTGCGATACGACTGCACGCGCAAGGTAACATCCGGATTTTTGATATAACGCCCAAGCTTTTTCGCGAGAAGATTGCGCGCCTGCGACTCCGTCAGGCCAGCCACTTTCAGCGGGCCCGCGAACGGAAATTGAATGACGCCTTGGTGATCGACGACAAAGCCGGATGGCGAAGTCGCGGCGGGAGGATTCTCGGAACCGACGACACCGGCGGCTGGCGCGCCTACCACTGCACCGGCCAGCTCAGGATGATCCCATACAACGATGGAAAGAATGTCGCCGCCCTGAATCGCATACGGTACGGGAGCAGCCATCAGACTGCTGATGTCCTGATTGTTCTCTTTCGCTCGTTGCGCCCGCTCAAACTTTACCAGCTCCGGCGTAATGTTTCGCACTTCCGGTGTGGCTTGCGCCGCGGACGGCGTCGCCGACGGATCGGAAGAATTTTCTGTTGAGGCGCCAGAAGAAAGATTGCTTGGGTTGAAGTGCATACCCGGGGACATTGATGAACATGCGACTAGCCATGGCAAGGCAATAATCACACTCCACATTTTTGGGCGGGTTCTCAAAATTGAGTGCATAAATAAATTTCTCCAACCTGTTACACGAACATGACAAGAAGCTTGGCAATATCCCGATACTTCTCCCTTAAGGCGCTGTTGCAGGGATGATTGCAAAATGACTGCTCCGAATTTTGCTTCTCCCTGGACTAGTCTCATACCAATCCTCCTAAAAAACGTGACAGGAAAATCGATGGATTTTTTCGGCTGGCAAGGCGAGAGGAAGCGCCATAGCGAGCTATGGCAACGACGAACAACACGTTCGCGGACAACGCATTAACAATACGCTCTCTGCCAGACGGAAAAAGACGCGATTTAACTGTCATGTTTTTTAGGAGGATTGGTATCAGTGCCAACAGTTCCAAGTGCAACTCTACGTGACGCCTCATGGCATGTTTTGACGTTTGTCATGCGGCGCCACTCTTGCCGGAAAAATGCACACTCGCCCCTGTCCAACTGCCGAATCCAGGATGATGGAATAAGCCTGCCGATCGGCACTTTTTGTCGTTGCCAATTGGAGAATAGAGTGACGTGCACTATGGTGAAAGCCGGGTGCAGATCAATGGCAGACGGAGAGAAACACGCATGGAAAATGCACGTGCGGATATCGCGTTTCTTCAGACTTTTCTGTGAATCAAAGCTTCGGCTTTGATCGTTTTGGTAGTCCGTATGGAGCGCAGCGGAATGAGAGAACGGAATTCGAAGGAGTGACAATGTTCTCCATACGGTAGACGGTCTCTACTCCGGGTGCCCCGCTCCACATTGGAGCGAATTTCTGGCGTATGTACGGGAGGTCAGGCCGAGCCGGGAAGATCGGCCGGCACAAGGCCTCTCTATGTGCATCCGAAATTCGCTCTAAGCTTCGCGCAGCGTTTGCAAAGGCGGCTGGTTCAATACATTGCGCAACCCGATCCAGCCACCGATAAACGCACAGCCGGCACCAACCCCGAGGCCGGCCAGCCACACTGTCGGCGCGAATATCCAATCGAAATTGAATACGTACTTCGCAAGCGCCCAGCCCACGGCAGTAGCGCCGCTCGCGGCCAGCACGCCGGCCAAGCCGCCAACCAGACCGAATTCGATCCATTGCGCCTGCGACAACTGCCTTCGTGTCGCACCCAGCGTCCGCATCAATCCCGCTTCTCGCGTGCGCTCGTCCTGCGACGCCACCAGCGCCGCATACAACACTAATATGCCGGATGCGAGCGTGAACAGGAAAAGAAATTCCACCGCGGTGACAACCTG
This sequence comes from uncultured Oxalobacteraceae bacterium, assembly GCA_966250375.1. GTDB lineage: Bacteria > Pseudomonadota > Gammaproteobacteria > Burkholderiales > Burkholderiaceae_D > CAMLDH01. The sequence continues at coordinate 6,388 of CBINHE010000095.1, read as the reverse complement.
ATCGACGACGCTCTGGACTTGCTTCAGAACGCTTCCGATATCGATCACTGTCAAGTTCGGAAAATCGCGTGCGAGCTCGTTACCGAAAGCAGCCTGTGCCTGCGGCAAATGAAAAGCGGTAATCCATGTTGTCGGCATCCCGGCCATCGCTTTCGGATTGAGGATCACGAAAAAATTTACCCGCATCGATCCCCAATCAAGCTTGCGCACACTGGTAATCGGCGCCTCAACCAATTGGCCTGCGATGTCGAATTTCAGTTTGTCACCCAGCTTCAAATTCAGCGTTTTCGCAATCCCTTCTTCAATCGACACCTCCGGCTTTTCATCGTCATACCAATGACCGGCAACGATCTTGTTTTGCGGTGGAGGACTACGCATGGTGGATAAATTGAATTCCCGATCCACCAGACGTTTTGCGCGATCATCGACATAAGTTTCGTCGGTAATCGGCTTGCCGTTTATCTCGATCAAACGGCCGCGAATCATCGGATACAAGCGGGGATCGGCGATGCCGTTACGCGACAGACGCGTTTCAATGTCGGCCTTCTGATCCGGCTGAATATTGATGACAAACCGGTTTGGTGCATCCGGTGGCGTCGATTGCCGCCATGCGGAAACCAAGTCACCGCGAATAACGGTCAACAGCAGCAATGCCATCAAACCCAGCGCAAGCGCGACTATCTGCGCCACGGTGGCGCCGGAGCGGCGCTGCAATGCGGTGACTGCAAAGCGCCAGCTTGCGTGCGGAAACATCCCGCGCAAAAACTTGAGGCTTTTCAGGCTGCCCCATCCGATCAATGCAAACCCGGCAAGACCACCCAAAAATCCGGCGGCAGTGAGCGCCCCCAACTTGAGATTGCCAGCCTGCCACAGCAGCAATGCAATAAATACGGAAAGGCCCAATCCATAAGTCGTCACGGTCAAAGGTTTGGGGGCCTCCTGCTCGCGCCGGATCACGCGATTGTGCGGCACATTGGCAAGCTGCAAGACCGGCGGGATCGCAAATCCGATCAGCAGCAACAGGCCGGTTGCCATCCCTTGTATAGCGGGAAGAATGTCCGCCGGGGGCAAATCGGTGGCGACCAGTTTACCCAGCCATTCCAGCAGTACAAAATGCGCAGCGAATCCTGTCGCCACGCCGACCGCACTGCCGACCAGACCGATGGTCAGAAACTCGGCAAGATACAGCACAGTCACCTGCTTGTGCGTTAATCCAAGACAGCGCAACATGGCGCACGCATCAATGTGCCGCAGCATAAAGCGACGCGCCGCCATGGCAACGGCAACGGCGGCGAGCATTGCCGACAACAATCCAACCAAGGAGAGAAACTGCTCTGCGCGATCCAGCGTTGCGCGCATTTCGGGCCGGCCGGATTCCAGCGATTCGACGCGCACGCCTTTCACGTTACCGCTATCGATTCTCTCCTGTACCCATTGCTGAAAGGCCGCAGCTTCGCCTGGTTTACCTGCAGCCAATAGGCGATAAGTGACGCGCGAACCATTCTGTATCAAGTTGGTGGAAATTAAATCCGGCAAGGACAACATCACGCGCGGCGCGAAGTTCATGAATGAGGCGCCGCGATCGGGCTCAACGGCAATGACCTTGGCGATATTGAATACCTTGTCGCCCAGCTTGAGCGAATTGCCAATCGAGAGATTCAGCGCAGTCAGCAAGTTGGCATCCACCCACACCGTACCCGCCGCCGGGACATCATGCGTGGCACTCCCCTCCTCGCCTGGCTGCATGCTGACCTTCAAATTTCCGCGCAGCGGATAGCCGGATGACACGGCCTTGATCGCTGCCAGTTGCGACACAATCTTGTCGCCATCGCCTGCAAGCGCCATGCTGGGAAAGGATACGGTCTCCGCCAAATTCAGTCCGCGCCGCCTGGCTTCGGCACGCCATGCATCGCTAATCGGCTGGTCCGCGCTGATCACCAGATCGGCGCCGAGCAATTGATGCGCATCGCGGTTCAAGCCAGTGCGCAGGCGATCGACAAAAAATCCAACCGATGAAAGCGCTGCGACAGCGACGATCAAGGCGATAAGAAGAAAGCGCAGCTCGCCGGCCTGCCAATCACGTTGGGTCATGCGGAATGACTGAAGTAGCAGCATGCAAGTTTTCCGATATTTAAAAGAACGGCACTAGTGGGTTGCCTGGCAACGAAATACGCCGAGAGGATTAGCCTAGTAGTCATGCAAAGAATCGGTGAATTTGTAGGAGCGGGCCTCCCTTGCAGGGCGCATTTGCGCCGGGCGGCGATCCGCTTGCAAGCGCAAACCGTTCCGCAGGCGTGCGGCAGGCCGCCCGAATTCCCTGCTCCACCCCGCGATAGGTGGTAGCACATGCAAGCTATCGCGGGCATGGCCCGCTCCTACAAAAAATCCCGCATAGAAATTACAATTAATTTTGGGTGACTACTTAGAGAAGCGCAGCGTGTCCGGGTCTGCGACCGCAAGGACTCGGACTACATCTCTGACTACATTACTGCGACGAGACGACTAACTGGTGTGAATCTCAAAAAACGCATCGACTTCATCCAAATACTTTTGCTTGGTCTTCTTATCCAGAAACGCGGCAGAAAAACTGTTGCGTGCCAACTGCTGCGCATGATGCCGCTGCAAAGGCAAGGCATCAAAAGCCTGAATGAAATTTTCGTTGATGTAGCCGCCAAAATAGGCTGGGTCGTCTGAATTGACGGTTGCGATCAATCCGGCCTCCAGCAAGCCCAACAGGTTGTGGTCCTGCATTTTGTCAAATACGCGAAGCTTGATATTGGACAACGGGCACACCGTCAACGCCACTTTTTCACGCGCCAGCCGTTGCGTCAATGCACTGTCTTCCATGCACCGCACACCGTGATCGATCCGCTCGACATGAAGCATGTCGAGCGCGGTTTGGATATAGGCAGGCGGCCCTTCTTCACCGGCATGCGCAACAAGATGCAGCCCCAGTTCTTTGCAACGCGCAAATACGCGCGCGAATTTTTCCGGTGGATGACCGCGCTCGGATGAATCGAGACCAATGCCAATGAATTTTTCGCGGTAGGGCAACGCCTGCTCCAATGTTACAAACGCGTCCTCTTCGGACAGATGTCGCAGAAAACACATGATCAACGATCCGCTCATGCCCCATTGCAGCTGTGCGTCCTGCAACGCCCGATGAATGCCATTGATCACGGTGGAAAACGCGACGCCGCGCGCCGTGTGCGTTTGCGGATCGAAGAAAATTTCAGTGTGGCGCACATGGTCGTTTTTGGCGCGCAGCAGATATGCCATTGTCATATCGTAAAAATCCTGCTCTTCCAGGAGAACACTGGCGCCCGCGTAATAGATGTCAAGAAAAGATTGCAGGTCGGTAAAAGCATATGCGCGCCGCAGTTCCTCCACCGAACCATAGGCCAGCGCAACGCCATTGCGTTCCGCCAAAGCGAATATCAACTCGGGTTCCAGCGAGCCTTCAATATGGATATGCAATTCCGCCTTGGGCATCTGTTGCACAATGGTGCGTAACGTGGCATTCATCAGGGTTCCTTGTTATTTAACACAGTGGATGGTATGTGATTTTACGTCTAGTAACTCACCAGCGTCAGAATTCCTCTCCTTGCTGCATGGCGCTTGGTCAATCTGACGCTTGCGTTACTGATCCAATCTGGATCCACAACGCGACGAATGAAATCAATGGATTTTTTCGGCTGGAAAAATGCCATCCGCCAAAGCAGTGTTTTGATTCACCCATTATTTATCTCGGAGGGAAAAGGATGCAAATAGCATCCCTCCCCCCAATCATCTATGGAGAGGGATTGAGGGTGAGACCGGACGCGCAGGAAAGGCTCCTGCAAAAAAGGAAAATATCCTACTGGAACACCGAAACAGCGAGATGGAAAAAGACACGATTTCATGTCGCGTTATGGGCGTAGATTGGTATTACATTGACGTCCCCCGCGTCGCATCGGCATGGGTCTTCTCATACATATCCTGACATGGTGCGCAACGCTCCGCCGTTGGCAAGGCTTGGAGTCGGGCGAAAGGAATTTCGTAGCCGCATTCAATGCACTCGCCGTAGGTGCCATTTTTGATTCTCACACGCACCGATTCAATTGCGCGTAATTCGGTCAGATCCCGCGTGACTGCGGCATTGCCCAAGTCAATAGACAGATCCGCGAAAGAGGCATCTCCCGGGTCAGGAGCTTCGCTGGCGACTTGGGCATAATCGTCCTGCAATTCAATCTCCCGCCGAAGGTCGCCACGCAGCGCATTCTCTCTCTGGTGCAACGCGTTTTCAAGATAGCAGATTTGCTCTTGCGTCAGGTTTTCCATCATGTTCCTCCGAATAGCTTCAATCAATAGCTTGCGACAATACCCCAGCCACATTCATCGACAGGCTCTAATCCACCTTCGATACGGCTTCTGGCCCGACGCATAAATGCGCGGGCAAGTTACCAATAATTTGGGTAATCCTAGCCAATTTCAACCGCGTTTCATTATTCGATTTCCAGTTCCCATGCAAGGCATTCATCGAATGGCATTTCTCACAGCATAAGCAATGCCTGCGAAAAGCGTGCCCGACAAAACCGGGAACGACATTTCATTATTTGGTCCAGACAGAAGAAGCGATATAAACGAAGAGAGGGCAGGAACATTTTCCGCATGAGCAGTTACCGTCTTATAGAATTTTTTACCTGTTCCGTGATGGTTTTTTCACGCACATGGAATTTCGCTCTGCAAACCGCAATCCAATTTATGAGTATGTCAAAGCATGGATTGAACCGGTCCAAAAAAGGGAGGGTGCGATGCATATTTCCAGCCTCCTATCCTGCAATTATTGGGACAGAAAAACATGAGGACCATCGAAATCCAGAAATGCGCACGCGGCCCACAGCCTCGCTGCCAATTGAGTGGAAGGGTAATCTGATGACATTCACCAAGAATGAATTCGGCGTGCCGCAATATCCGGACGGTGACGCGCGCCGGCTTTTCGTGCTGCTGGCCGCGATTGATCTACTGGAAAGACCAACCATTTCGGCCATCGCCGATCTCACCAGTCACCATCGGGACACGATTGCTACCGACATTGCGGTGCTGCACGAGCAGTACGGCGTGACCCTGCATAAACTCGGTGACGTATATCGAATCGAATCGTGGGGCGATGTACTCAAGAAACAAGGCGTCAAGAAATTTTTGAAAGCGCAATTCAATTGAATTTTCTTAATGCGGATTCCCGGACGATTCAAAATCGCGCTGTACCTCCCATGCGCCAGATTGTGATGGAGCCAATATGTGCAGGGGCTCGGTTTCGCCCAAAGGAACATGCAAACCGCCAAAGCATTGCGAGTAATCAATACCGGTCTCGGCGAAATTTCCAATACTTCTATTAAAACTACTTCCAACAATCAACGTGTTGTTTGAAAAGGAGAAAAAATGTTACGAGACAAAGATGAAAACTTGCCTGAACCGACAATATCGACACCTACCGCAAACGCCATTATTGATGCGCTAGGAAAATTTTTTACTACACCCTCAATGTCCAACAAGGTGGCGGCGGTAGTCGCACTTCAGACCTACCTGTCCGAGGTGGAGAGCAACAGGGAGGACAATACGGACACGACGAATTGGCCTACTCAAATAGGCTCTTAGCCAAGCTCGATTGCAAGACGGACCGAGTGCAACTATTGATATCGTTCTTTGGATGGCCTTTCGATGGCGAGCAAATGGAATGGCTGCCAGCGCCTTTCATTCGGTTCCCAAACGACTTGGACCTATTTTGATAATCCATCTTTTCATTTGCCGATTATGGAATCTCACATGCTGTCGCCCCATCGTTCAGATGATGTCATCGAAGCACTGGTTCATGTTGCCTGTGGAGAGACTGCATCAGTTCAAGTAAAGCACATCTACCGGGAATCGCTTCGCAACCTCGTCCGCCTGGCAAAGGCAGAACGAACACAGGAAATGAAAATCGATTTCGGTCATTTCCTTGCCGAGAATGAGTGGCATATGCTGCATTAAACCTGTCCTTAGTTGACGGCTTAAGTAGTCACGCAAAAGAAACGGTGAATTTGCAGGAGCGGTCCTTGCCCGCGATAGCTTGCATGTACTGACACCTATCGCGGGCAAGGCCCGCTCCTACAAAAAATACCGTGTAGAAATCACAATTGATTTTGCTCGGTTACTTAGGCTTACTGTTGGGAGCGCCGGAACATGCATGGCTGTCGTTGCTGGCGAGCTTTTGGAATTCCCTATGTCCTCCTCACAATGGCGGTTGAAGGCCTGCAAACGACGCCTGGATTTCAGCAAAATACTCTTCCTTGTTTTTTGGCTGATAAGGCACTTGTGAGCTTCCCCTGAAATTTAGTCTTCCATAGGTGACGTAAAATCAACGTTACTT
>CBINHE010000094.1:0-16400 GCA_966250375.1 uncultured Oxalobacteraceae bacterium | reverse complement strand
GCTGCCGAGAAGGAATTGAAGATGCGCGGCGAACCAGGCCCGCAAGCGGGCGGCGATTTCTCCAAGGCGACGGTGTTGAGCCGCAGCGGCGCGTTCGAGGGCAGTTCGGAAGAAACGAAGCTGCTGTGCCTGCTCTCGGACGGACGGCTGTTGATCGCGCAGGGCGAGGAATTGAATCCGCACGTGCTGTCCTACCGGGCTCGCCTGGAAAAGCTGCGCCATCCGTATCAGGTGGTGACGGCGAGCATCGACATGATTCACCGGGTGTATCAGGGCGGCGCGTTTGACGCCACCGGGCGACGCCAGGAACACTCGATGATGCAGGTCACCGCGAAGGAGTTGCTGAGCAAGGCGTGCCGCGCGCGGGCGTCCGACATTCATATCCGCGTCAAGAAAAACGCCACCGTCATTTACTTTCGGGTCATGAACGACCTGGTGCGGGTGGGCGGGCAAACCCGCGAATACGGGGAACGCCTGCTGGCGACCCTGTACGGCGCGATGACGTCGGTGTCGGACAGTTCCTACAAGCCGACCGAGCGGCAGGATGCGAGCATTTCGGACCGCGACAAGCTGCCGCAGGAGCTGTACGGGGTGCGCATCGCGACGGCGCCGACCAATGAAGGCAACATCATGGTCATGCGCCTGCTCTACAGCGACGTGGGCGACGACACCGACCTGTGCCCGCTCGGCTTCAGCGCCGCGCATGCGGCCATGCTGCAGCACTTGAAGGAGCAGCCGATCGGCATGAACATCATCAGCGGACCGACCGGTTCCGGCAAATCGACGACCTTGCAGCGCGTGCTGGCCGGCGAAATCCTCGAGTCGGAAGAAAAGCTCCATGTGCTCACCGTGGAGGATCCGGTGGAGTATCCGATTCCGGGCGCGGTGCAGACGTGCGTGACCAATGCGCCCACCGAGGAAGAGCGCACGCGGCTTTTTTCGGCGGCGATTTCCAATGCGATGCGGCTGGACCCCGACACCATCATGATCGGCGAGATCCGGGACGGCGCCTCGGCGCAGAATGCGATCCGCGCGTCGATGACGGGGCACCAGGTGTGGACGACGATCCATGCCAACAGCGCGCTGGCGATCATCGACCGGCTGGAGGATCTGGGCTCGCCGCTCAGTCTGATCACCGATTCGACCATCATCACGGGCTTGATCAGCCAGCGCCTGGTCAAGGCGCTGTGCCCGCATTGCAAGAAAAAGCTGGCCGATCATCAGCAGGAAATGCCGGCGCCGGTGCTCGCGCGCATGCGCCGGGCGCTGCTCAACAACCTGGACGGGGTGTGCATCGTCGGTCCGGGTTGCGCGCACTGCCGCCAGCAGGGCACGTCGGGCAGGACGGTCGTGGCCGAGATCATTCTGCCGGATGCGCGCTTCTTCAAGTTCGTGCGCGCCGGGGAAAAGCAGAAGGCGATCCAGTACTGGCTGCAGGAGCTGGGCGGCGAAACCATCCTGGACGATGCGATCGAGAAGATTCTCGCCGGGGTGATCGATCCGCGCATGGCCGAGAAGGTGGTGGGCCATCTGGATCTGGGGACGGTCAATCCCGGGCGGCACTTGAAAGTCATGGAGGTGGCCAATGCAGGTTGACCTGGTGCGCTGGTGGGCCAAGCTGCAGCTCAACGATACGGCGCGCATTCACCTGTACCGCAAGATCGACAAGATGCTGTCGAATGGCTTGCCGCTGCTCAAGATCCTGGAGGAGTTGCATGAACGCGCGTCCGATCAGGGGCGCCGGCCGTCCGAGCCGATGGCGCTGGTGCTCGACGATTGCCGGCGCATGGTGCAAAACGGCGGGCTGCTGTCGGAGGCGCTGGCGGGCTGGGTGCCGAAGACGGAGCAGATGATCATCATGGCCGGCGAGCGGGCCGGGTGCCTGCCGGCGACGTTGTCGGCGGTGGTCGAGGTGGTGCAGTCGGGCAAGAAGATCAAGAGCGTGATCCTGGGCGGGGTGAGTTATCCGATCGCGGTCATGGCGCTCATTCTGCTGTACATGTACATCTTCGGCACGCGCGTCATTCCGCAGTTCGCGCTGGTGACCGATCCGGCCAAGTGGCAGGGGGCGGCCAAGTCGCTGTACATCATGTCGCAGCTGGTGCAGAGCTGGATGGTGGTCATCGTGGCGGCGCTGGTGGCGGTGTTGATTGCGATCGTGGTGTCGATGCCGCGCTGGTGCGGCAACGTGCGCGTGCTATTCGACAATTTCGTGCCGTATTCGATCTACCGGCTCATCGCGGGCAGCAGTTTCCTGATGGCGTTTTCGGCGCTGCAGGTGGCGGGGGTGACGGTGGAGAAATCGCTGATCCGGCTGTCGGACGATGCGCAGCCGTGGCTGCGCGAGCGCATCGACGGGGCGCTGCTGGGGGTCAAGTCGGGGCTCAATTGCGGCGAGGCGCTGCGCAATGCGGGGTATGGGTTTCCGTCGAAGGAGATCATCGACGATCTGTGCGTGTATGCGGAATACCGGGGCTTTGCCGATGCGCTGCGGGTGATGGCGGACGAATGGATGGAGGAAGGGGTGGAAACCATCTCGATGCACATGAAGGTGTTGAATGGATTGTCGATTGTGCTGCTGGCAATCGTCATCGGGTGGCTGGTGACGGGGTTCTTCGGCATCCAGCATGAGATTGCGGCGATGACCCGGGCCGCGCATTGAGTTTGTTCTTTGTCTGAAAAAAACAGGAGATATGCCATGAACGCCATGCTGTTAGAAAAATCGTCCCGCCGGTTGCAGCCGAATGCACAGCGCGGCGCCTCCCTGCTGGAGGGAATCGCGTACCTGGGGGTGGCGGCCATTGTGGTGCTGGGGGCGGTGTCGCTGCTGACGAATGCGTTCAGCAGCGCGCAAACGAATCGGGCGGCGGAAGAAATCATTTCGATTCGCACCGCGGTCAAGAAGCTGTACATGGGGCAGGCGGCGTCCTACGGCACCGGCGACTTTACCGCGAGCCTGATCACGGCCCGGGTGTTCCCGTCCACGCTGGCGGTGAATGGGACGGGGGCAAGCGCCACCATCACCAACAGCTGGAACGGGGAGGTCACGGTAACGGGCAATACTTCCACGTTCACGCTGACCTACGACAATGTGCCGCGCGACGCGTGCATCAACCTGGTCAGCGGGGCGTCGGGATGGACGCGGATCAACCAGGGCACCAATGAGATTACGGCGTTCCCGGCGACGCCGGCAAATGCGGCTGACGTGTGCAGCGATGACGACGACAATGCGATCAGTTTCACGGCGTTGTAAGAGGACGTGATGGCCGGCCGGCGATCCGCCCTGATGGCGGGGCGGACGGGGCCGCGCCGGAGGGCGGGAGAGCGGGCGTGATCCGCGGCGCGGTCGGGGGCGGCGGGAGAAGGGCATGGGGCATGGCGGGGAGAAACAGGCATGAAAAGCGGAATGCGCGGCTTTGCGTTGATTGAATTGCTGGGGGCGCTGGCGCTCGGCTCGCTGATGCTGGCGGGACTGTCGGTGATTATCGACAACACGCTGGAGGATGCGAAAGGGCAGCAGGCGGCGTATTACCAAGCACAAATCGTCGATGCTGCCACCAAATACATCAAGGCTAATTACAGCACGCTGGGGGTGGTGGCAAACACGACGTCCACGGCGACGGTTTCGCTGACCGACCTGATCAATGCCAGCGTTCTGCCGGCCGGTTTCGGCTCTGTCAATGCGTATGGGCAAACGCCCTGCGTGCTGATCCGGGCGACCAGCAAAATTGTCGATGGCCAGACTGTTTATCTGGTCAATGCGTTGATCGTCACTGAGGGAACGGCGGCGCAGGCGATCCCGGATCGCCTTCTGCACGCGGTGGCTGCCCAGTCGGGAATAGGCGGCGGTGCGCTGTCTGCGCAAACGCCGTCGGTGGCGTCCGGTTCGTACGGGACGTGGAAGATCGATGGCAGCACGAGCCCGACCTTGGCCAATTTCCTGTCCGCGCGCTGCTCGGCCAATACCGCGGGGAGCGGCAGCCTCGCTTCCGCGCTTTTCTATGACGGTCCGGGACAACTGGCGACGGATTTCCTCTACCGCAATGCGGTGGCTGGGCGCCCGGAACTCAATCAAATGAATACGCCGTTGAAAATGGGTGCCAGCGCGATCGTCGCTGAAAACGATTCTTGCGGCGCCAACGCGGCCATCGCAGTCGATGCCGCCCGCAACCTGATGAGCTGCGATGGCAGCGGGGTCTGGAAACGCGTAACAACGTGGAAACGCCCGGTGGCGAGCTATAACGACTTGCCGGGGGTGGTGACGGCGGCGACCGACCAAGTGGGGGATGTGCGGATGACGCTGGATACGAGCCGGGCGTTCATGTATGCGGGGGGTGCGAACTGGAATCCGCTAGGGGCGGACCAGAACGGCAATCTGGAGGTGTCCGGCAGCGTGAATGCCGGGAACAACGTGAATGCCGGGAACAACGTGAGTGCCTGGAACGACCTGGATGCCGGGAACAACGTGAATGTCCAGAACAACGTGAATGTCCAGAACAACGCGAATATCGGGAACGATGTGAATGTCGGGCACGACGTGGATCTCAATCACGACGTGAATATCGGGAACGACTTGGATATCGGTCACAACGTGAGGATCGGTAACGACATGGATATCGGGAACAATTTGGGCGTAGCCCATGATATGTCTGCAGGGGGGAAAGCGACGGTGTCGGGAAGTGCATATATCGAGGGGGACGTGAATACGAACCGGGATGTGAATGCGAACGGCAATGTGAACTCCGGCACGGGTCGGTGGTAGGCACCGTAACCGGCCCCGGCACGGAGAGTGCATCGGGCGAGCGCAAATTGGATTTTTGTTATGACCGGAGCTAGCCAACACAAACAATATTCGTCCCCGGTTCCTTTACAGGAGTGATGCCATGTACAAACTTCAGATTGCGGTTCTCGCTTTCATCGCCCTTCTCTCCGATCATGCAGTCGCATGCTGGAAAGAGGCCGCCACCAGATACGGCGTGAACGAGCAGTTGCTCTATGCGATTGCCAAGACAGAGTCTGGGCTCAATCCTTCCGCCATCAATCGCAACAAAAATGGCTCCTACGACATTGGGCTGATGCAAATTAACAGCAGTTGGTTTCCCATATTACGTAAATACGGATTGAGCGAGGCCCATGTGTGGGATCCTTGCACCAACATACAAGTAGGAGCCTGGATACTGGCGCAAAATATGTACAGGCTAGGTAATTCCTGGGAAGCGGTCGGCGCATACAATTCCAGTAAAGCGCCTTATCGACTCCGGTATGCGCAAAAAGTTTTCAAAAACCTCCCACTTTAGTCCTTCTTCGCCATTGCTTTGTGCAGTTGTTGCGACATGGGGCCATCTTTCGCTCGCCGTTCGGCATTATGTTCAGGGTGGCTATAACTTATATTTCCAAATTCCTTCTCTACCTCAGGCGTATCGTAAATTTCCACAAGAATTTTGGATAACTTCTCTGCTTCGTCCGGCGTCAGAGACGGAATTTTTTCTTTTGGAGAAGTGACTTCTGGAGGAAGCACTTGCTCATCCTTTATTAAGTGGAAGTAGCTCTTAGTCATCTTTGAAACATGGTCTCCTAATGCAGTGGCGTCAACAAAGCGAATACGGCGTAAATGTGCCCCATTTTGGTTGGCTTCTTCATGAGTTAATTTGCTTGGATGCAATTTATTCAGCTTTGCAGCAGTTTCCCATGATGCCTTTGTCTCCGGGCCGGTTGCCTGATCATTACAATCGATGATGCCCATGACTATTCTCGGTCCTTTTCCTGGCACATTGATTTTATTGACCGAAAATACTGCAACAGCATGATCGAGGTAATCCTCGCTTAACCCGGGGCCGCGCAAAATAAGAATTCCTTTTTCATTGAATCTGGCAAGTAAGTTATCTGGAGATAGCCATGGCGTTCTCTGTTGTATTTCGTCGCCCATAACGTTTTGACTTTCTTCAAAAACTTGGCTATGCCTACCTCTTCCGGTTGAGACGAGGACGAAGAGGTTCCTTGTTGAGCTTCTTTAACTTTTGCTCCAACTATTGCCCTTACTTGTCTTTCACAAAGAGATGTTTCTTGGTAAGGAGGCACTTTACTAATGTCAATTCTCTTCGGGATGACTTCTTGCAATTTACTATAGGTCTGACTCGTTACAAAAGTCCTTTTCGACTTGCCTAAATCGCCATTTAGTTGACCGGATAAAGTATGCAAACTTGCATTGTCCAGAATCCTTCTGGCATTCATGAGCAAAGCTTTCGAGTCGGCTGCCATTGGCGTGTTGCGCGCGACTAAATGCGAATCAAGGATGTGCACCGATGCACCCTTGCACGTTTCGGGGTTACATCATCGGCCCTTCTATTCCATCAGAGCAACTCTCAGCTTAGCCAGAGGGCGCAATTTTATTGGGCTTGCGGCTTGTTGCTGTAAAATTCCGCTGGCCTGTGCGGGTGTTGATGCGGGAGATAGGTGACAAGCTGAAATTTTTTTTGCATTGGCATGGAACTGTTCATTCTTGTTTCCCACTTATTACCGAATGGAGCTAATTTCCAGTGATGCAACTCAGAAACGTTCAAGGACGGATCGGTGTGCATCGCAGGCGAGACGCATTGCCGAGAAACTACGGCACAGCTTGTGAAAGCACGTGGATTATTTGCGGGCGGAGCGCCATTCAGAATAATTGCCATAAGGTTTTTTTACGCGCGACCGAGTCGTCTTCGGCCCGCTCCATGAATAGGCCAATCATTTGGAAAAATAGATGAGAGTACTTCCCATTTCACCATTCGCCACTTCGAGCATGTCCATGCAGCATGCTCAGGCGGCGCATCTTTCGCGAGCTACCGGGCCTATTACGCCGGTCCCCCCGGTTCGTGCGACTCCGCCGGTCGTCAGTTCACGACGTCTCATCGTGGATCTCCGTGAAAATAGCGGATCGACAATGCGCAAATCGCTAGACAAGGCGTGGCAATCCATTCGGGACAACACGTTATCGCCCCACAAGTTGCCTGTAGAGCCCATTGATAGCATGCTGGCAAGCGGCAAATTCGTGGATCCGCAGTATGGACGCCAACGCGCATTTGCGGCACGGCATTTGCGCGGGTCCCCGTCCCGAGCGCCAATAGGTTCTAATAAAGCAATGATCGCGGCCGCTGCTGCCTAGTAGCCGTCCACCGTCTTGGCGATGTGCGTAAACCAAGAGTAGATTCCTCCCGGATATAACGCCCCAAGCTTCTTTGGGGCGCATTGCGTTGTTGCTCTTCATTTTTGTGTAACGCGTCACACGGCGCGCCTGGCCCTGCATCCCAAAGAAACCCGATTCATCCCTTGCATCAAGGGGAAATCCGCTCTAGAGCCTATCCTGACAGGGAGCTGCCTCTCGCGTCTTCGGGCAGTTCGACGACTGCTGCCGGGCCGGGCTGCGAGCGTAGTCCATGACACCGCGACGCACCACTTGGTAAAGCACATCATGATTGGCGCTGTTGCATCTGCGTGTGCGCGAGACTTGCATGATGCCGATAACGTGGAAGTCGGATACTATCTTCTTTTTTTCCAACCCAGACTTCGCGCAGTAATAAGTTGGTGAATTTTCCTTTATGCGTAAATACTGCGCGAGGCCGTACGACATTGCCTCCCGCCCTGCGCCGCAATGACATCAAAAGCCGAACACGATGCCCATACTCACCGAACTGACTCTCTACCCGATCAAATCCTGTGCCGGCATCGCGCTGCGCGAAGCGACGCTGACCGCAGCCGGCTTGATGAGCGATCACATTTACGATCGCGAATGGATGGTGGTCGATGCGCAGGGCGATTTTCTGACACAGCGCAAGCACCCGAAAATGGCGCTCATCACGCCGCGCATCAAGGCCGACACGCTGGAGTTGCGCGCACCGGGCATGTTGCGCCTGGAGATCCCGCTTGATCTGGCGGACCCGGACGAGGCACCGACCCTCGATGTGCGGGTGTGGAACGACACCGTGAAAGCCTATGACTGCGACGACACGACCGCCGCGTGGTTTTCCAATGCGATCGGCGTTGCATGCCGCCTGGTGCGTTTTCATCCGAAGGCAAAACGTGTTGCCAATACGACGTGGACCAATGGCATCGAAGCACCGACGCTGTTCTCCGATGGTTTTCCAATGCTGGTCATTTCGCAGGCATCGCTGGACGATCTGAACCAGAAACTGACGGCGCAAGGCCTCGATGCGCTGCCGATGAACCGCTTTCGCCCCAACCTCGTGATCAATGGCGTCGAGGCATTTGAGGAAGATTTTGCCGCCACGTTCAGCATCGGCAGCGCCGTGCTGAAGCCGGTAAAACCCTGCCCACGCTGCTCGGTGCCATCGGTCGATCAAGCTACGGGAACAATCGGCCCGAACCCGTTGCATATCCTGCAAACCTACCGCGCCAATCCCAAAGTCGATGGCGGTATCACTTTCGGCATGAATACGATTTTGCTGGAAGGCGAAGGCCAAGTGCTGCGTGTCGGCCAAGACGTCGGCGTTGAACTGGCGTTTTAAGACGCTACCGCTCCAGATCGCAAACCAAAGTTGCAGGCAAGCATCACACAGAGTAGTATGTTTGCCCAAAGCAATACAGCATTTTGCGAATCAATGAATGGTGGGGTGTAGCAGGGAATTCGGATCGCCTGCGATCCGCCTGTGGAACGGTAGCGTAGTGGCTTGCAAGCCACTACGCGCCCTGCAAGGGCACTCTGCGCCGGTGCATCACCGGAAACGTTTCGGTGCGTGGAGCGCACCCTGCAGCCCTCAGTAATTCGCTCTAGTACTGCTCTATTCCGATGACCCGTCTGGAGCCCAATACCCATGTCGAATGCCCTGGTAGTAGAAAATTTGCGATTGCGTACGCAATTGGTGGACCTCCTTGAGCAGGCGAGGCGCAATCAGCAAATCATGCGGCGCCACCAAATGTTCGATTTGAAATTCGTTGGCGCCGGCAGCTTCCAGGAACTGGTCGGAAGCATTTTCGATACGCTCAAGGAATCGTCCGAACTGGACGTCATCACACTCTCCTTGATCGATGCAGATTACGGCATCCGTCGGATTCTGGCCGATCTCAACATCAATTCGAGTGATTTTCCAAGCCTGTTATTTATCCAGAGCGAAGCTGATTTCGGCGAATTGCAAGGCCATCTGCAAAAGCCGGTACTGGGCCGCTACACGGAGCAACGGCACGGGTCGATGTTTCCCACTCAGATCGCGGCGCCTGCGAGCGCCGCGATCGTGCCGCTGATCCGCAATACCAAGTTGATAGGCACGCTCAATTTCGGCAGTTTCCATGAAACGCGCTTTGCGCCGAACATGGCGACTGATTTCATCGAGCACCAGTCTTCGATCATCGCGATCTGCATTGAAAACGTGATCAACAATGAGCGGCTGAAACACATCGGCTTGACCGACCCGCTCACCGGCATCAACAACCGGCGGTATCTGGAGCAGCGGCTGCTGGAAGAAATCGGCCGCACGCGTCGTCAGGGATATGCACTGTCATGCCTGTACATCGACGTCGATCACTTCAAGCAGATCAACGACAAGGTCGGGCACCAGGCCGGCGACGAAGTGCTGCGCGAAGTGGCGGCACGCATCAAGGCCGAGTTGCGCTTGAGCGACGCGCTCGGGCGCTTCGGCGGCGAAGAATTCGTGGTGGTGTTGATCGATGCCGAATTAGCCGCTGCGCACAGCGTGGCGGAACGGATTCGCGCCAGCATTGCCAACCAGGCGTTGACGCTCAGCATGGGAGCAAAACTCAACGTGACGGTATCGATCGGCGTCGCCACATTGGGTGCGCCAGATCGAAGCGAGCGCGTCGAAGCGATTGCGCATCAATTCATTGCAGAGGCCGATCAGGCATTGTATCGGGCAAAGTCAGGCGGGCGTAACAAGGTGGTCAGTGCGGATTGATCAGGACGATTTTTGATCCTGGCGGCGCTGGCGCAGTTGCCGCACTTCGCCCGCATTGCCTGGGGTTATGCTGGCATCGACCGCAATGCCGCACCCGACTTCGAAATGCAAAGGCAGCTTGGCGGCCCGATGGCGGCCGTCTTGCCAGAGCGCCTCCACCATGCACGGCAAGGCAGGCAGCAGGCGGCCGTCCACCGCAATCAGCGGGCGCAACGCCGCTTGCGCAGCCACATAAAATTTCTCGCAACAGTTCAGGGTCGAACACGGTTCCCGCTTTTCCGAGAGGGCACTACGGGACACGCTTGGGCATTCAGATGACGGCACACTGACACCAAGCCGGTGATTTTCTGCAAGCCGCGCAATGCGGCAACCGCAGGAGTGAAAAAATACAACAGCAGTAAGCCGACGTACTGATCAAAAAAGAAGTCCCGGTTCATTCCGTGATAACGTTGCCACAGATCAATTTTTAAACCCTTATGAGAAGGCTTTAAAAAAACCACAACATTGGCTACTCCTGGCAAAAACCGGCTTTCCCAAGCGACCTGATCCATTGATTTCCGACTTTTTTAAAGCCTTCTCATAAGGACTGAACAGTTACACCTCGTTTGAACCACGTCGAAAGTTCCATGATTTTTTACCACCTCCGCAAAGAGGCTTACTAAAAGGAGCAGTTGGAATGAGTGTAAGGACACGATATATTGCCGCCGCGATAGCGGCAATGGCTGTGGGAGGCATGAGTGCAGCGCATGCCGATGGCGACAATCCCAAGTTCAGATTCAGCGGCTTCGGTACCGTGGGCGCGGTCCGCTCGAGCTTGGACACCGCCGACTTCGTTGCTGGCTTTCAGCCGAACGGCCCCGGCGCTACCCGCAAGTGGACCACGACCACCGACAGCCGTCTCGGCGGCCAAGTGGATGCGCAATTTACCAACAAACTCTCCGCAGTGGTGCAGCTCGTCTCCGAGCAGCAATGGAACAACTCCTACAACCCCATCGTCGAATGGGCTAATGTCAAATACGCGTTCACGCCCGACCTCAGCGTGCGCGTGGGGCGTATCGCGCTGGCGACGTATTTAATCTCGGACACCCGCAAGGTCGGCTACGTCAATCCGGCCGTTCGGGTGCCGCCCTCGTTCTACGCGATTCTTCCGATCACCAACAGCGACGGCATTGATGCCTCGTACCGCTTCCACAGCGGCAAGGTGGTGAACACCACCACCCTCTACTATGGTAGTAACGAGATCAAGTTGGCGTATGATTTTTTGAACGGCGCTCGGGCCAAGGCGAACGAGGTCATCGGCGTCGTTAATAACACCGAGTACGGCGCGACCACCTTCCATGCCGCCTATCACCAACAGCAACTGACAATCGCGCGGCTCGGTGTGATGGATACGCCGTTCAAGCTATTCACGTTGGGTGCCACCTACGATCCAGGCAACTGGTTCCTGATGGGGGAGGCGGCGCTGGACAAGTTGGGTGGCCGCACCGACCGGGTTGGCGCATACGTGCTCGGTGGATACCGAATCGGCGATTTCACACCGTATGCGGGGTATACGAAGATTCGCCAGATAGGCCCGGGCTTCGGCAACGCTGCGCAAACCGGGCCCACCTTTGGCATGCGTTGGAACTTCGCCAAGAATGCCGACTTCAAGCTGCAGTACGAGCGTGTCAACCTGGGCAATAACTCAATCGGCGCCATGAGCCTGAATACCCCCACGGCCAGCTTCCAGCCCGGCTCCAAGTTCACCCTGATTTCAGCTGCTGTCGATTTCGTATTTTAAGGAACCACGGGAAATGAAAACAACAACTCGATTCATTACTGCAGTCGCCTTGCTGGCTGCGTCATGCTTTGCGCACGCCGAGGTGGTGGTGGTAGCCGCCGCCAAGAGCCCAGTCACAAGTCTGACGCCCGACCAAGTGTCACAGATATTTTTGGGCAAGCTCAACGCCTTTCCAGACGGTTCCGCAGCGGTGCCGCTGGACCAGGCCGAAGGCGCGGCTACGCGCAACGACTTCTACGCCAAGGTTACTGGCAAGGATGCCACTCAAATCAAGAGCTACAGGGCGAAGTTGATCTTCACTGGCAAGGGGCAGCCGCCGAAGGAGGTTGCCGACAACGCCGAAATGAAGAAGCAACTCGCCGGCAATCCCGGGGGGATCGGCTACATTGACAAGAGCGCGGTAGACGGCAGCGTCAAGGTATTGCTGGCGCCCTGAGGTGGGAATCCTGCCATGGTGGTGCGCTGGAGGCCGATGCAGGATTAGTACTATGCGGCCTCCTCGCCCTTGCAGACTAAAAAATCCATCGACTTCTTTCCCGTCGATTCAACTTGACTGACTACTAAGCAAGTGGTCAAAAGTCTTTTGACAAGCGAAGGAATTCTCTCCCCTTCAAGGGATGGGGATGGGTTAAAAGCGGCAAGATGAAACCCATCCCCATCCCAGCCTTCCCCTTGAAGGGGAAGGAGCTCGAACAGTACCCGTTGAATGTTTGCTTGCGTATTTCAAAGGCATCGCAGTTTTCTGATTTATGTCAAAAGACTTTTGACCACTTACTTAGCATAAGGTAGCAGACCATCCAGGCAAGAATTTTCGGTGAGTTTGATTCCTGCATTGACATTGACGAGGTTATGATGAAATTCCTGAATCACATGCCGCTCCTGTGGAAAGTGTTGTCCGCCCCTATTATCGCCATGGCGTGCATGGCGCTCTATCTGGGTTCCACCACCCTTGTATTCCAGCAAAACAATAGCCGCCTGGTCAGCGTGCGGGATGTGCAGTTCCCGGTGCTCGACGCGACCACGGAAAACATCGGCGCGCTCGACAAGATCATCGATAATCTGAACGGGGCCGCCGCCTCCGGCGAAAAGGATCAATTGCAGGTGGCCGATACAATCGCCGCGAAAATCCGGGCCAACTACACCAAACTGCGTGCAATCGACGCGGAACAAACCGAGATATTGCAGCGCCTCGCAACGGAATTCGACGCCTACTATGCGGCCGCCTCCGAGGTCGCCTTGAGCATGGTAAACAAGACCGGTACGCTGGACCCAAAAGCGCTCCAGTCGATGTCAGCAAAACTCGATGTCTACCGCAAGGATCTGACCACATTTCGGGAAGCCGCGAACCAGCGCTTTACCGGCACGATCGGCCACGCCATCGACGATGCCGACCGGACGATAATGACGGGCGCCGTCATCGGCTTGGCCGGCCTGGTGTCGACACTCGTCTTCGGCGTCCTGATTGCCCGCTCGCTGTTGACGCAAATGGGTAGCGAACCAGCATATGCAGTCGAGGTCGCCGGAAAAATTGCCTCTGGCGATCTCGCTGCCCGCATCGAGACCAAGGCCGGCGATCAATCGAGCCTGCTGTTCGCGATCAAGGCCATGCGCGATAGCCTGGCCTTGATCGTCGGTGAGGTGCGCAGCGGCACCGATACGATAGCCACCGCTTCCGGTCAGATCGCCGGCGGCAATCTCGATTTGTCCTCGCGCACCGAGCAGCAAGCCGGCTCGCTCGAAGAAACCGCCTCGTCGATGGAAGAGCTGACCTCGGCCGTCAAGCAAAATGCCGACAATGCGCGCCAAGCCAATCAGTTGGCGGCATCCGCCTCGGAAGTCGCGCAAAAAGGCGGGGCGGTAGTGTCGCAAGTGGTCGATACAATGGGTTCGATCAACGATTCGGCCAAGAAGATCGTCGACATCATTGGCGTGATCGACGGCATCGCCTTCCAGACCAATATCCTGGCCTTGAATGCTGCCGTGGAAGCGGCCCGTGCCGGCGAACAAGGCAGAGGCTTCGCCGTGGTGGCATCCGAAGTGCGCAATCTGGCCCAGCGCTCGGCCGCCGCCGCCAAGGAAATCAAAACCTTGATCGGCGATTCAGTAGAGAAGGTCGATGCCGGCGCCAAGCTGGTCGATCAGGCCGGTACCACCATGAACGAGATCGTCGAAAGCGTCAGGCGCGTAACAGACATCATGAGCGAGATTACAGCGGCCAGCCAGGAACAAAGTTCGGGAATCGAGGAAATTGGCCGGGCGATTATGCAGATGGATGAGATGACGCAGCAAAATGCAGCGCTGGTTGAAGAAGCAGCCGCTGCGGCCGAATCCTTACAGGAGCAGTCGGCAGGCTTGGCGCAAGTGGTCAGCGTGTTCAAACTTAATGAACAGCAAGGTGCGGCGCCGGTACGTAAGGGGATTGACGTGACGCTGCGCGCACCGGAAACTTCCACTGTAAAACATATTAGCACCCCGAGAAAAAACCCCAAGATGGTGGCCAACACAAAATCCGTCGACGCTGACAACTGGGAGCAGTTTTAGCATGGAGACGCGGCCTGTAGCGCTTTAAGAAACTATATATCCCCGGTTCCTGACAAGCTCCAGGGCGCAAGATTACACATGGCGCTTACGCTGAACTAATCAGGACGATTTTTGATGCGAGAGCCCTGCTGCTGATCCGTAACATAACCGGACAGGAATGAATCGGTGGTTACGGACTCAGCGAGCAAATCATCGCGGTAACGCCGCGGCGACTTCCCGAACCATCGCTTGCAGGCGCGTGCAAAAGCACTGCGATCGGCGAAACAAAGCAAACAGGCCGCCTGCGTCATCGACAAATGGTGACGCCCCAAATATTCCTGAGCCAATGCACGCCGCGCATTATCGACGACCTGTTGGAATGAGGTGCCCTCCTCTTGCAATCGTCTTTGCAGCGTGCGCTCGCTCATGCACATTGCAGAGGCGATGTCGGATTTCAAAGGCTCGCCATCCATCAGTCTCGATACGATGTAATCGCGTGTCTTCAAACTGATTTTTCCATGCACCAATCTGTCAAGGCGGTAATTGGCGTATTGATCATGCAACGATCGCAGAAATGGATTTGACGTCGGGAGAGACAATTCCAGCACGGACGCCGGGAAGAACATGCGGTTCTCCGATGTGCCGAAATGGATGGGACATTGAAACGCATCGGTGTATGGCTTGATGTCGGCTGGAAGCGAGTACGAGATTTCAACAGCGGATGGAGAGATATCTCGTTTGGTAAGCCAACGGCAAAAATTGAGCACGGTGATCATGTTGAACTCATTGCGCTGCCTTGGCACTGTTTGCCTGTCGCCATTGAGATTGAAATTTACCCAATGACCGCCGTGGTCCTTGCTCACTATTACCGTCGCCGCATCGGTCAGGATGTGGACGAAGCGGGCCAAGCGTTGCAAGCCTTCCAGCAGACTGTCGGAAGACATCATGGCGTATGCAACCACATCGAACATGGATGGCACGGCCCCGCGCGAGGCGGTCAGGCCGATTGCAGGATTGTTCGACGCGATTGCGGCGCATGTCCACAACGCGCTCAATCCGCTCGAAGGATAACGCGCATCGGGATTGTTCAATGCAGCGATATCCATATGGGCATCCTTGAACAGTGCGGCCACGTTCAAGCCAGCGGTCGCAAGCATGTCCGCCACGCCCTTTACCCAGGCCGATGAGACAGTCTGTTCCATTCTTGCTCGATTGGCGACGTTCATGTTTTTCCCTTTGGGACAAAGATCTCGAGTTCGATTCCTGTAAAAGCCGATCGCAAGCGAATCAGGACGGCGCCGCCTCGGGCTTGGGGGCAATCCGGGCCTCACGTATCGGCAAGCTCACTAACGCTGCGTGATTGTCCGCGTCAGCTTGCGCAAATTGAAGCAGGTATAGCCAATGGATGCGGAAGGCGCTTCAGTCATGGTTGCGGCGACAGGATCAGGCAAGTCGTATTGGCGTGAGCGTACAGTTTTCCCTGCTTATCGACGATCCTGGCTTCCGACGTTGCCACGCGCGATCCGCTGTGAATGAGGCTGCCCTCACATTGCATCACGCCGGTCTGTGCGGACACCGCACGCACGAAGTTCACTTTCACTTCGAGTGTCGTGTAGCCGACACCCATCGGCAACGTGGTATGAATGCAGCATCCCATCACGCTATCCAACACGGTTGTCAGAATGCCGCCGTGGACCGAGCCGATCGGGTTGTAGTGAGACTCGTGCGGATCATATTCAAACGCGACTGTGCCGCGCTCCACCTTCAGCAGACGGAATCCGATCATTTTCATGACGGGAGGCACCGGCACTTCCCCTTCCATCATCTTCGTAAGGAATTCGAATCCGCTCAGAGAACGTGCCGCTTCCACGTCCAGCATGGGATCGTCCCACGCAAAGGTTTTTGTTCGCGCAGAGGCTTCGCTTCTGATTGCGGGTTCAGTCATTTGTCTTCTCCTTGTTTATTGTTGCTTTTATTTAAATGAAATATGCCAGCCGGCATTTCGCCGGTATTGATTTTTATCAAACCCATACCGCCCAATTGGACCGGAGATCAGCGTAATTGATCCCTTTTACCGGCTGTCGATCCGTTCTAGGGGTAACTTCCCCCCTAGAGCGGTTTGCGGGTTGGTGTAAGGGAGCCAAGGTCGGGCCGAGGAGCGCACGTGTACGTGATGTACACCGAGCACCGCAGGC
>CBINHE010000093.1:0-16516 GCA_966250375.1 uncultured Oxalobacteraceae bacterium | reverse complement strand
GGGGCAACGCAGCAGCGCGCCCGTCAAGCGCGCCAAAATCGGGAAATTATTTCTTACCATGTCCTTAGTTTCGACAAACCTGTTATCAGGCTTCGGCAACCCGCCGCGCGATATGCCCCAGCGCCTCATCGATCTGATCGACCAGGATCAAGCACAAGTCGCCGGCGCTTAACCGCGCCAGTGCGGTATCGATCGCCAGGAACTCACCGCGAATTTCATCAATGACAGTCGTGCGCTTGGCATTGGCGAGCCCCTCGCGCAGCAGCGCCACGACCTCCCCATCGGCACGGCCGCGCTGGCATTGATCCTGATACAGCAGCACATCATCGAAAGCATCGCCCAGAATCTGCGTCTGATGACGAATATCCTGGTCACGCCGGTCACCGGCACCGCTGATGACCACCGAGCGGCGCTTGGCCGGCATGGTGTCGACCGCGCGCACCAGGGCCAGGATGGCATCCGGATTGTGACCGTAATCCGCGATCAGCGTCGCGTCGCGATAACTGAATATATTGAAACGTCCCGGCGCATTATCACTGTCATTGGTGAATGTCTTGAGCCCGTCCCGGATTGCATCCCAATCGATGCCGACGCCCCACGCTGCTGCGACGGAGGCCATCACGTTTTCAACCTGGAATCCAATCGTGCCGCTACGCGTAATGGGCACCTCGGCAAGGGAAATCCTGTGCTGATTGCAGCCCTCGGCGGCGACCAGATAATCGCCTTCGACATAAACCACGCGGTGGCCTTGCGCCCGATGCGTCGCCATCGTCGGATGCTGACGGTCGCTGGCGAAATAGGTGACCGAGCCGACACAATTCGCGGCCATGCCGGCAACGATCGGGTCGGCTGCGTTCAGGACTGCAACCCCGCTGTCAGCGACGTTCTGGACAATCACGCGTTTCAATACCGCCAGGTCTTCGACCGTGGTGATGTAGTTCAGTCCCAGATGGTCGCCGGTGCCGACGTTGGTGACAACCGCGACCTTGCAGCGGTCAAACGCAAGGCCTTCGCGCAACACGCCGCCGCGCGCGGTTTCGAATACCGCGGCATCGACATCCGGATTGAGCAGTACGTTACGGGCGCTGCGCGGACCACTGCAATCGCCGCTGTCGATACGGCGCCCTTCGATGTACACGCCGTCGGTATTGGTCATGCCGACCCGCAGTCCGCTGCGCGTGAGAAGGTGGGCGATCAGGCGCACGGTGGTGGTTTTGCCGTTGGTGCCGGTCACGGCCACGACCGGAATACGGCCATCGTCACCTTCGCGAAACATGTCGGCGATGATGGCCTCGCCTACCGGACGGCCCTTGCCGTATGAAGGAGAAAGGTGCATGCGCAGGCCCGGCGCGGCATTGACTTCGACCACGCCGCCGCCCTGCTCTTCAATCGGCCTGAGCACGCTGTCGCATACCACGTCCACGCCGCAGATATCGAGCCCGACCATTTGCGCGGCCGCCACTGCACGCGCCGCCACTTCCGGATGCACGTCGTCAGTGACATCGGTGGCCGAGCCGCCGGTAGAGAGATTGGCATTGTTGCGCAAGACCACGCGCTGACCTTTGGGCGGTACGGACTCGGCGCTGTAACCCTGCATCGCGAGGCTGGCCAGCGCAATATCGTCGAAGCGGATCTTGGTCAAAGAAGTGGCATGGCCCAATCCGCGCCGCGGGTCCTGATTGACCTCCTCCACCAGGTCGCGCACTGAATGCTTGCCGTCACCCACCACCGTCGGCGGATCGCGGCGAGCGGCGGCAATCAGCTTGTTGCCGACCACCAGCATGCGGAAATCGTTGCCGGGCATATAACGTTCAACCAGGATGGCGTCCCGGAATTCGGTGGCTGCCGCATAAGCCGCGACCAATTGCTCGCGTGTCGTGATGTTGACGGTGACACCCTTGCCCTGATTGCCGTCCTTCGGTTTGACCACGACCGGCAAGCCGATTTCGCAGGCAGCAGTCCACGCGTCTTCAACGTTTTCAACCGCGCGGCCGACAGGCACCGGTACGCCGGCGGCTGCCAATAGCTTCTTGGTCAATTCCTTGTCCTGCGCGATTGCCTCCGCGATGGCACCAGTGCTGTCCATTTCGGCCGCCTGGATGCGGCGCTGGCGGCTGCCCCAGCCGAACTGGACCAGGCTGCCTTCAGTCAGGCGCCGGAACGGAATATTGCGCGCCACCGCAGCCTGCACAATCGAGCCGGTACTCGGACCGAAGCGTACATCTTCGTCGAGATCGCGCAATTGCGTGAGTGCCCCGCACAGATCAAACGGCGTATCGTCCAGCGCAGCGCGGCATAGCGCTTCCGCCAGCGCCAGCGCCAAGCGGCCGACCGCTTCCTCGGTGTATTCAACCACGAGCTGGAAAATGCCGGGTTCGAGGGTCTGCGTGGTACGGCTGAATGTAACGGGACAGCCTGCCTGCGCCTGCAATCCGAGCGCAGCCAGTTCCAGCACGTGCGCCATCGGAATCCTGTCGTCATGGCCTGTCGGTTGCAGCGCGCTGATTTCAGGAAAACGTGCGCGCAAGCGAACTTCAAAACCGGAGAAATTGCCGATACAGTGCTCGGCGTCATTACAGCTCACGACCGCTTCGATTGCAGTGTGATGACTCCAGAGATTAGGGCCGCGCAATGCCCGGATGCGTGATACTTCCATAAATCAGCCGTCCTAATAATTCGTTTTCTTGGGATTTGATTCGAACGTCCTGAGCCCTGCCCCGATCAATTCCGGTGCAATGCCCAATGCCCACGCGGCGGCCACTGCGGCCAGCACGCTTTCCGGCTGAGCCGCCTTGGCCGGCTTGAGCGAAGACAGCGGCAGCAAGGCGGTCTCTTGCAGCCCTTCCGCCAATACGATATGGCTGTCTCGCAGGAACACAAAGCGCTCGCCCTCGGCACGATGGCCGGCGATGGCTTCCAGTTCCGGGTCCAGCCCGTAGAAAATGACCCTGCCGTCGCATAGCGCGGCCATTTCCACCACTTGCGAATCGGCCGCGTTGAGGACCGCCACTCCAGTCGGCAGGATCACATCAACTTGCGTGCGCAGCACGTTATAGAGCTGATCCGGCTCGTGGATGTAAAACTCGCCCAGCGCTTCATGGCCACTCACGTCGGTGACCACGCCCACCGCACACTTATCGTAGGCCAGCCCTTCGCTGAGAATCATGCGACTGTCGTTCTCGAATACGGCGGCCTGCACCGAACGATTGATCAGCAGTCGCTGCCCTGCTTCCCAGTTGGCGCAGTTGCCTATTACGACTCGGCGATGATCCAGATAGAGCCCTTCACGGCAAGCCAGCCCGACATGCTTGCCGCTGATATGGATCAACCACGCGATCAGACGCGCAATCAGCGTGGTGCCCTGCGTACCGGCAACACCGACGATCGGCATGCGGCCGGTTTCTTCCGGCGCGAACAAATGCTCCATGATGGCAGTACCGACCGGACGCGGCTGACCGCTGGCTGGTTTGAGGTGGGCCAGCAAGCCGGGGCTGGCGTTGACTTCAATGACGGCGCCGCGCTGGTCTTCGAGCGGCCGCGAGATGTCCTCGGCCACCAGATCGACTCCGGCAATATCCAGTCCCACCACGCGTGCCGCGAGTGATGCGATCGCCGCGACGCTCGGATGAATCTTGTCGGTCACATCGAATGCCACGTTGCCGTTACGCTGAATCAGCACTTCCTGACCATCGGCGGGTACCGAGTACGCAGTGAATCCCTGCCGTTCCAGTTCGAGAATAATCTCGGCGCCCTTCTCGGGAGCCAGCGCATTGAGCGGCGAATCCTCGCCGATGCCGCGCCGGGGGTCGGTGTTGATCTGGCTATCGACCAGTTCGATGATGTTGGACTTGCCGTCGCCTGTTACCCACGCTACTTTGCCGCATGCCGCCGCGACCACGCGCTTGCCGACTACCAGCAGGCGATGCTCGTTACCGGGGACGAATTGCTCGACGATCACGCTACCGCCGCCTTTGCGATTGGCCAACTGGTAGGCCGCCAGCACTTCTTCGCGCGTCTTCAGATCCAGCGAGACGCCGCGTCCGTGGTTGCCGTCGCAGGGTTTGATCGCGACCGGCAGTCCGATGTCCTGTGCCGCTTGCCATGCCTCTTCCGCATTCTCAGTCATGCGCCCTTGCGGCACCGGCACGCCGCACGATTGCAGCAGTGACTTGGTCAAATCCTTGTCGCTCGCAATCCCTTCGGCAATGGCACTGGTCCGGTCGGTTTCCGCAGTCCAGATACGGCGCTGA
Source organism: uncultured Oxalobacteraceae bacterium (assembly GCA_966250375.1). Lineage (GTDB taxonomy): Bacteria > Pseudomonadota > Gammaproteobacteria > Burkholderiales > Burkholderiaceae_D > CAMLDH01. The sequence goes on along the minus strand of CBINHE010000093.1, from coordinate 12,266 downwards.
CAGGCGCCGTATCCAAGCTGAACCAGATTGCCGTTAGTCAGGCGGATCGATGGAATGTTGCGCGCGGTGGCTGCTTCGACGATGTGCGAAGTGCTGGGTCCAAGACACTGGGAATCGACCAGGTCGCGCAGTTCGGCGACGGTCACCGCGATATCGTAAGGACGGTCCTCTATGGCAGCCATCACCAGATCGCGACCGGCATTGAGCGCGGCGCGGCCGACCTGCTCCTGGCGCGTGCGAAACGCGACCTTGTAGACGCCGCGCTCGGAAGTCTGGCGCGCCTTGCCGAAGCCGGTCCGCATGCCGGCCAGATTTTGCAGCTCGAGCACAACATGTTCCAGAATATGTCCGGCCCAAGTCCCCTCGCGCAGCCGCAACAGAAAACCGCCGCGCTCGCCAACGCCGCAGCGATGTTCGACCAGGCCGGGCAGCCAGCCGGTCAGTCGCTCGTAAAAACCTGGAATCGTGTTGGACGGGTAATCTTCCAGTGCCCCGATATCGACCCAGACTTCGATGACGGGGCGGTAGGTCCAGATGTTGGGCCCACGCAAATGCGTCACGCGGAGAAATTCGATGTCTTTCTTCTTCGTCATATTTCCAATTTCTATGATCAGGCATGGCGCGCAAACGCCATCTTTTAATTTTTCGATGTGGCAGACCGTTTCCTTGGTTCAATACAGGCAGGAAGGATGGTGCTGGACCGGAAAATTCTTTTGGCATACTTGCCAGCGAGCAGTTCATTTTTCCGGTCAAATTTCTGTCATATTTGTTAATTTGGCGACAGAATACCGCAAATGTTTACCTTCAGATATACCGCCCGGCGTCGTCTCAGTTTATATTGCAGGCCGGGATGAGCCAGGCTGTATTTCCTCCCCTCTTTTTCATCAGAATTCCTGCCCGCGATGCGGAGTACTTTTTAGAATGACCACAGAAAACCCCGTTTCAGACAGTTCGCGTAATGATGTTCCCGTGGCATGGCGCGCCGAGGTCGAAGCGCAACTTGCATCAGGGGAAAACGCACTAACCTCGGTTGAGGTTGACCTCGACGCAAGACTTCGTTTCGTCAAGGGCTTGGTAGTCGTCACCGACCGCCGTCTTTTGGCGCGGGCGCCAGGAGAAACCGCATGGCGCAACTGGCCATACCGCAAAGGATTGGTAGTCAAGCATCACGACCATGCCGGCGTCGGCCATCTGGAACTCTCCGACGACGCAGGACGCTTGACCTGCTGGCGCTTTACGCTCGGCCAGAACTTGCTGGCGATTCGCTTGATGGATCAGTTCGCATTGCAACTCGAAAGTCATGTAACCGGTCAGCCGATGGTGCCTCCTGAGCAGAATATCTGTCCCTGTTGCAAGGCCCCGCTGGAACTGGATCAGGAAGAATGCCCGATTTGCACCAAGGTCATCCACACACCGCCTTCGACTTGGACACTATTTCGCCTGTGGCGCTTCGCCAAACCGTATCGCGGCCAATTGCTGGCCGGCTTCATGTTGACGCTGCTAGGTACAGCGGCCAACCTGGTGCCGCCTTATCTGACAATGCCGCTGATGGATAACGTGTTGATCCCCTATCAAAATGGGCAGCACATCGATCCGATGCTAGTCACGCTATATCTATCTGGCCTGCTCGGTTCGGCGCTGCTGGCGTGGGCGCTCAGTTGGGCCAAGACCTATATTCTTGCGCTGGTGTCCGAACGAATCGGCGCCGACCTGCGCACCACCACCTATGAACATCTGCTGCGCCTGTCGCTGGAATATTTCGGCGGCAAACGTACCGGCGACCTGATGTCGCGCATCGGCAGCGAAAGCGATCGCATCTGCGTATTCCTGTCGCTGCATCTGCTCGACTTCGCGACTGACGTGCTGATGATCCTGATGACTGCAGCAATCCTGTTTTCGATCAACCCGTGGCTGGCGCTGGTCACCTTGATCCCCCTGCCTTTCATTGCGTGGATGATCCACGTGGTGCGCGACCGGCTGCGCACCGGCTTTGAAAAAATCGATCGTGTCTGGGGCGAAGTCACCAACGTGCTGGCCGATACCATTCCCGGCATCCGCGTGGTCAAGGCGTTTGCGCAGGAAAAGCGCGAAGCTGTGCGTTTTCGTGATGCCAACAAGCACAACCTGGCGGTCAACGACCGGCTCAACAAGATCTGGTCGCTGTTTTCTCCGAGCGTGTCGCTGCTCACCGAGCTTGGTCTGCTGGTAGTGTGGGGTTTCGGTATCTGGCAAGTATCGCGTGGCGAAATCACGGTCGGCGTGCTGACCGCGTTCATCGCCTACATCAGCCGCTTCTATGGCAGGCTCGACTCGATGAGCCGCATCGTATCGGTGACGCAGAAATCGGCATCCGCCGCCAAGCGCATTTTCGACATTCTCGATCATGTCTCCAGCGTTCCCGAACCAACTCAACCGGTGCATCTTGACCAAGTCAAGGGCCGCATCGAGATTCGTGACGTCGGCTTCCGCTACGGCAATCGCGCCGTCAATCGCGGCATCAACCTGACCATAGCGCCGGGCGAGATGATCGGACTGGTCGGCCATAGCGGCTCGGGCAAGAGCACGCTGGTCAACCTGATATGCCGCTTCTACGACGTATCCGAAGGCGCAATTCGCGTTGACGGCGTCGATATCCGCTCCTTTCCGGTAGCCGATTACCGGCGCAACATCGGTCTGGTGCTGCAGGAACCATTTCTGTTTTTCGGCACCATCGCCGAGAATCTGGCCTACGGCAAACCCGATGCCAGCCGCGCCGAAATCATTGCCGCCGCCCGCGCTGCGCATGCACACGAATTCATCCTGCGCCTGCCGCAAGGATACGACTCGATGGTCGGCGAACGCGGCCAAGGCCTGTCCGGCGGCGAACGCCAGCGCATCTCGATTGCGCGCGCGCTACTGATCGACCCGCGCATCCTGATTCTGGATGAAGCGACATCGTCGGTCGATTCCGAGACCGAAAAGGAAATTCAGAAGGCATTGGAAAACCTGGTTCAAGGACGCACCACCATCGCCATTGCGCACCGGCTGTCCACACTGCACCGCGCCGACCGGCTGGTGGTGCTGGATCGCGGACAGGTTATCGAAGAAGGCCGTCACGATGAATTGATGGCACGCGAAGGTGCCTATTACCGTCTCTATGAGGCACAGGCACGCAATGCCGACATCGGCGATGCAGAGCAAGGTGAATAATATGGCGACAACGACATTCCAACTGACCCGTAATTCTTTCGGCCGCTTGGTACTGACCGGCGGCGACGGGCAATCTCACGAAGGCGTGACCCCGGTGCGCGCATTTCCGATTCAAGCGCCGGATGACGGCATCGCCATGGTCAGCGCCGACGGCCGTGAAGTGGCGTGGATCGATCGCTTATCGGATTTGCCCGACGCAGTGCAGCAACTGGTGGCGGAAGAACTGGAAGGTCGCGAGTTCATGCCGGAAATCCAGAGCATCTCGCATGTCACCAGCTTCGCTACGCCATGCACATGGCGTGTCGCGACCGATCGCGGCGAAACCGATTTTGTACTGCGGGGAGAAGAGGATATCCGCCGCATAGGCCAGAACACGCTGCTGGTGGCGGATAACCACGGGATTCATTTTCTGATTCGCGACATGCTTGGATTGGACAAGCATAGCCGGAAGATTCTGGATCGGTTCTTGTAATGAGTCTCGCATGCAAATGTCTTTGCATGACGCAAGTCCCGACCTGATCGATAGTCCTTACTTTTCGACGAACGCCCGCTCGATTACATAGTGCCCCGCCTGACCGGAATGCGGAGACGCAACAAATCCTTTTGCATCCAGCAGATTGCAGGTGTCTTTCAACATATGAGGACTACCGCACAGCATCACGCGATCATGCTCTGGATTCATCGGTGGCATGCCGATATCGCTAAAAAGTTTTCCGCTTTGAATCAGATCAGTCAGACGGCCTTGATTGCGGAACGGCTCGCGCGTTGCTGTCGGATAGTAGATCAGTTTCTCGCGAATCATGTCACCCAGGTATTCGTGCTCCTGCAGGTCTTGGGTGATGAAGTCCTTGTAAGCGAACTCGCTGACTTGGCGCACGCCATGCACCAGAATCACTTTCTCAAAGCGCTCGTACACATCCGGATCTTTGATGATGCTCATGAACGGCGCCAAGCCGGTACCGGTTCCCAGCAAATACAAATTTTTGCCAGGCAGCAGGTCATCAATCACGAGAGTGCCGACCGGCTTACGGCTGACCAGCACCGTATCGCCTTCTTTCAAATGCTGCAGGCGTGACGTCAGCGGACCGTTTTGAACTTTGATACTAAGGAATTCGAGATGCTCTTCATAATTGGCACTGGCAATGCTGTATGCCCGCATCAATGGACGCCCTTCGATCTCCAGACCGATCATCACGAAGTGTCCGTTGTGAAAGCGAAGAGCCGGATCTCGGGTAGTCTTGAAACTGAACAAAGTATCGTTCCAGTGATGCACGCTTAGTACGCGTTCGGTATTAAAGGCTGCCATAAATAAATTATTTAAATGATAAGTTGAGAAACTGGAACCGCTATTTTCGCATCTAGCTGCCATTCTCGCCAAATGTGTCAAATATATTCTTACATTGTTTTTGGCCAGGCAAGTAAAAAAACGTCATCAAATTTCATCATTTTCAAACACTCTGCTCCCTGTATGGAGGAGTTCATATCCCACTCCAGTCTTGGAGGTTAATCTTGAATCAAAGAAACCAAATTACCCACTGTTCCTTAGCCTCGGCAAAGCGATCATTATGGCAGTTAAGATCAGTTCAACAATTCCAGCTCAATTACAATTACCGCTAGGACTGCAGCACTAACCATTACCCTGAAAGAAACCCATGAAAATTGCAAACGATGTCACTGAACTGATCGGCAACACGCCCCTGGTTCGCATTCGCCGCCTGACTGAGGGTGCTGGAGCCGAGGTGGTCGCGAAACTGGAATTCTTCAATCCGGCACATAGTGTCAAGGACCGGATCGGGGTCGCGATGATCGATGCTGCCGAACAAGCGGGCTTGATCAAACCGGATACCATCATCGTCGAGCCGACTAGTGGCAATACCGGCATTGCGCTTGCGATGGTGTGTGCGGCACGCGGCTATCGTTGTGTGTTGACCATGCCGGAATCCATGAGCCGCGAGCGACGTCTGCTGTTGCGTGCGTACGGTGCGGAACTGATCTTGACGCCGGCCGCAGAAGGCATGACCGGCGCCATCAAGAAAGCCGAAGAACTGGTCGCGTCCGATTCGCGCTATCTGATGCCGCAACAATTCAAGAATGCCGCCAACCCCGAAGTGCATCGCCGCACGACTGCGGAAGAAATCTGGCGCGATACCGATGGCAAGATCGACATTCTCGTGGCCGGCATCGGCACCGGCGGCACCATCACCGGCGTCGGCGAAGTATTGAAGGCGCGCAAACCATCCTTCCAATGTGTGGCCGTCGAGCCGGATGCATCGCCAATCCTGTCGGAAGGCAAAAAAGGCCCGCATCCGATTCAAGGCATCGGCGCCGGCTTTATTCCCGATGTGCTCAACACCAAAATTTACGATGAAGTCATCCGCGTCAAAAACGACGACGCGTTCGAAACGGCACGCCGCGCCGCGCGTGAAGAAGGCCTGCTAGTCGGCATTTCATCCGGCGCTGCGCTCTGGTCGGCAATGGAGGTAGCGCGTAGGCCGGAAAATGCAGGCAAGCTGATTGTCGTCATCATCCCCTCGTTCGGCGAACGCTACCTCAGTACCACATTATTTGCGAATCTGGGGGACTGATCGCAACTTGCTTCTTTTTCGAAAAATTGATGTTCTGCAAGCAAATCTGGCGAGACAAGAAATCCACCATCCCGTGCCACGAGACCCGGGAGGTGAGTTTTTTCTTGATTTTGATTGGTAAATTGCGCTTGAGGGAAAAGAATTTCGGAGATTTTCACATTCAATCCCACAGCCTCTTGCATCAATGATGATGCGACCAGCTTCCGTCTGATGACGTCATATACGACTCAACCGCATCCTTTTGCCCGGTCGCATAACGCATGACTTCACCGCATTTGCATATGCCCTGATATGGTTGAATATGCGAACATGCTGAGACTTTTTGCAAGAACACTTGCAGCGGCTTTGCACATTTTTCACATTTGAACGTGAGAATGCGAGAAGGTTTATTGCTCATTTTTTCCTGAATTGATTTGAGATAGACGGAAACCGCCCAAGGGCGGACGTTTAGCAAAAAGCATCGACGATCAACGAATCGCAAGACGCCACAGCGACGTCACCTCTGCCGCGCGTGCTGCATGGAGCGGATCTGCAGCGTCGGACACACGGGGATGATGCGGCCGGACATCCATGCGTCCCACGATCTTCAATCCTGCTTCATCGATGGCGGCAAGCAGTTCGGTCCGAGACCGCAGGCCCAGATGTTCGGCCAGATCCGACAGTATCAGCCAGCCCTCGCCTTTCGGCTCCAAATGCGCCGCCAGCCCGCCCAGAAATCCGTGCAGCATGCGGCTATCCAGGTCGTATACCGCGTGTTCTATGGAGGAACTTGGCCGCGCCGGAATCCACGGCGGATTGCAGATCACAAGCGGTGCGCGCCCTTCTGGGAATAGATCCGTTTCCATGACTTCCACCTGTCCGGTCAGCCCGAGTCGAGCAAGGTTCTCGCGCGCACAAGCCAGCGCGCGCGAATCCCGATCGGTGGCCACGATGCGCATGACGCCCCGACGTGCCAGCAGCGCGGCCAGCACGCCGGTCCCTGTGCCGATGTCGAAAGCCAACGACAGCGACGGTAGCGGCGCTTCAGCCACCAGCCCCACGTATTCCCCGCGCACTGGCGAGAACACGCCGTAGTGAGGATGGATACGATCGCCAAGCGCAGGAATCTCGACGCCCTTCTTGCGCCACTCGTGCGCGCCGATCAGCCCCAACAGTTCGCGCAGCGAAGCCACGTATGGACCATCTGCAGGGCCGTAGGCTTCCATGCAAGCTTGCCGCACGTCGGGTGCGCGTCGTAGCGGAATGCTGTGATCATCCTCGAATGACAGCAGTAACATCCCCAGCGTACGTGCGCGCTGCGATTGCGCTTGCCGATGCAGATGGAAAGCCTCGGTCGGCGACGAAGCCGGCGTGCGCGGCTTTTTAGGTTTGCGATCGGCGCGCCGCACCAGCGCTTGTAACAATTGACGCGCATTCTGGAAATCGCCGCGCCACAACATTCCCGTGCCCTCGCTGGCCAAGCGAAAGGCGGCATCCGCCGTCATACGGTCGTCGGCGATCACCACGCGCTTGGGTGGCGGTACGCCACTCTCGGAACGCCAGCGGGCAGAGCGGGCCTCGCTCGCCTCGGTCCAATTAATTACCGGATACTCGCTCATGGCAACGTCTTTTGTTCACAACAATGGGATAAGGCAGGCAAATTAACACAGGCATCGGCAGCAGGCCATATCCCCCCTCAAGCTAATTGGCCTCCAGAAAAGTTTTGAGCTTGTCTGCACGCGATGGATGACGCAACTTTGTCATTGCTTTTGCTTCAATCTGGCGAATGCGCTCTCGTGTCACATCGAATTGCTTGCCGACTTCTTCCAGCGTATGGTCGCAGGACATTTCCACGCCGTAACGCATGCGCAACACCTTGGCTTCGCGCGGTGACAGCGAGTCGAGCATCTCCTTCACCTCCTTGCGCATCGACGCATACAGCGCGGCATCGACCGGCGCCAGCATGTTGGTGTCCTCGATAAAATCGCCCAACTGCGCATCGTTGTCTTCCCCCATTGGCATATCCATCGAAATCGGCTCTTTCGCGATCTTCATGACTTCGCGTATTTTGCTTTCCGACAGCTCCATTTTGACCGCCAGCGTCGCCAGATCGGGTTCCACACCGGTTTGCTGCATGATTTGCCGAGAAATCCGGTTCATTTTGTTGATCGTTTCGATCATGTGGACAGGAACGCGGATCGTGCGTGCCTGATCGGCGATCGCACGCGTGATGGCCTGACGGATCCACCATGTCGCATAGGTCGAAAATTTGTAGCCGCGCCGGTATTCGAACTTGTCGACCGCCTTGAGCAAGCCGATGTTACCTTCCTGGATCAGGTCAAGGAACTGCAAGCCGCGGTTGACGTATTTCTTCGCAATCGAAATCACGAGGCGCAAGTTAGCTTCCGTCATCTCACTCTTGGCGGCGCGTGCGCGCATTTCACCGGTCACCATTTGCTTGTTGATCTTGCGCAAATCGGGCAAAGGCAGTGCCACGCGTTCCTGCAAATCGATCAGCTTGTTTTGCGACTCATGGACCGCCGGTGCGTACCGGCGAAGCAGCGTACCGTATGCATGTCCGGCGCTGGCTTCGGTATCGACCCAATTCAAATTAGTTTCATTGCCGGGAAACGCATTGATGAAGTGCGCACGCGGCATACCGCACTTGTTTACAACAATATCCAGAATCTGCTTTTCAATCTGGCGCACTTGATCGACCTGTCCACGCAATGTATCGCACAGTTTTTCAACTACTTTGGCGGTAAAGCGCAAGCCTAGCAACTCATGCGAAATTGCTTCTTGTGCTTGCATGTATGGCTGGGAGTGATAACCATCTTTCTCTTTCGCCGCACGCATCTTGTCAAATTGTGCCGAGATGCGTGCAAATTTCACCAGTGCGGCTTTTTTCAATTGCACCAACTGCTCAGTTGACAGGCTCGCCGCACCACCGCTCGATGCGTCATCCTCTTCGTCTTCCGAGGTATCTTCGTCTGCGTCTTCGTCATCCGACGTGAGTGTGAGCGCGACAGGCTGGTCCTCAGGCGCAGTCAGATCCACCAGGCCATCGATGAATTCATCAATCTTCAACTCATCTTTGGCAATTTTTTCGGCCGCCACGACAATTTCAGCGATTGTTGTCGGACATGCGGAAATAGCCTGAATCATGTCCTTCAAGCCGCCTTCGATGCGCTTGGCGATTTCGATTTCACCTTCACGCGTCAATAATTCGACCGAACCCATTTCACGCATGTACATCCGCACGGGATCCGTGGTGCGGCCAAAATCCGCATCGACGGTTGATAACGCCGATGCGACAGCGGCTTCCGTTTCGTCATCGCTGCTGACTGTCACGACGTTATCCGACAATAGCAGCGTCTCGACATCGGGCGCCTGGTCGTAAATGGCAATGCCCATATCCTTGAAGGTGTTGATGATTCCTTCAATGGCTTCCGGTTCGACGATGTTTTCCGGCAAATGATCGTTGATCTCGGCGTGTGTCAGGAAGCCGCGCTCCTTGCCGAAATTGATCAGAGCCTTGATTTTCTGGCGACGGCGTTCGAGATCTTCTTCATTTGCATCACCATCCGCCGAAAACGCATTCCCCAACAAGGTGTTTTCTTTGGTTTCTTTTAGTTTCGATTGTCGATCTTTTGCCCGTGATACTGCCTTTAACTCGGACCGTTCAACCGCGTTCAATGCAGCGAGCTCATCGGTTTCAGGGTGGAATTCTGTCGGTTTACGCCCGCGCCGGCCTGGGGCCTTTGTAGTTGGCAACAAGTAACCGGAAGTGTCGATCTTTGCAAGCGTCGCTGCGTCATTGGTTTGGCTAACCGCTTGGTGGATTACGGTTTTTGGCTTCACGTCGGACGAGACTTTCTCATTTTCCGCCTGGATTTTCGTTGGCCTGATTACTATTTTCGGCGCGGCTTTTTTAGTGATGACAGCGGCCGTCGATATCGATGGGGCTTGTACCTCAGCAGTGGACGATACAAGACTGTCTACTGGCACGGGCTCATTGGAAACCGCAGCCGGTACGTTTTTAGCAAGCAACCTCGAGCGTGGCTTGGTAAGAACTGTAATTTTGTGTGGCGCTTGCTCAGGATCGAGTTCATGCACAATCGTCCTTTTCGGCAGCGTTGTTGCAGCCGAATCTGGTCTGGCAAGTTTTGTAGTCAGGGTCAAAGTATTGAATTTTTTTTTCATTGCGTGAATAGGGATTCTGCTGCCGGACACAGGACAACGTCTATCTAGCAAACGTCGCCGAAGAACGGCAAAACTAGTTTATTCGTATTATTTTTCTAGGGACGAAGAAAATTGACTTCAATTTATACCGACTGAAATAGGATATTTAACATTTTACTTCAGCCAAATCTTGGTCGTTTTGCATAACGAAAAAAAGCCCGCTGGTGAAAGCGGGCTTGAATCTATTATCCATAAGAGAATAGAGGAGACAGGCATATTATATTACTTTGAGACACACATCTCCAACTTGAAAGTCATATTTATTTATTTTGAATATTGTTCGAATTGACGATGTTTGCAATTGATTCAGGTGATGCTACGCAACAATCACTCACCTCCTTGACTTGACAAACCGCCGCTCCTTACATCTCGTGCTGAAGCCGAAGCCGCTCCTCTTCTTCTTTACGAGCAAGCTGAATTTCCCGCATGACGGCACCAACATCCGCTGGTCGTTTATCAATCTCGATGTGGCCAGTCAAAACTGTCTCGGGACGCAACAGGCCCGCAACGTAGAGCCTCCAGATTTCCTTGCCGTACTGCGTAGCACTGAGCTGCGGTGCAAATCGGCTGAAATAGGTAGCGAGGTTGGCGACGTCACGCTCGAGCATCGGACCGGCTTCTGTATTGCCCGCCGCATCAATCGCCTGCGGCAAATCAATGATGACGGGGCCTTCGGCGTCGACCAGGATGTTATATTCGGACAGGTCGCCGTGGATGATGCCGGCACACAGCATCAGGACCACTTGATGCAGCAGTTGCGCATGATATTTCAGCGCCAGATCTTCCGTTAACGCCACATCGTTGAGCCGCGGCGCCACGTAGCCGGCGACATCCGTCACCAGATCCATCAACAGCACGCCCTCGAAGCAGATATAAGGCTTTGGCACCCGCACGCCAGCGGCGGCGAGACGGTATAACGCATCGACCTCGGCGTTTTGCCATACTTCCTCCTGCATCTTGCGGCCGTAGCGAGTGCCCTTCTCCATCGCGCGCGCCTGCCGGCTGTTTTTTACCTTGCGGCCTTCCTGGTAGGAGGCGGCTTGGCGGAAGCTGCGCTGACTGGCCTCCTTGTAGACTTTTGCACAACGAATCTCTTCGCCACAGCGCACCACGTACACGGTTGCTTCTTTGCCGCTCATGAGCTGGCGGATCACCTCATCTACCAAACCCTCTTCGATGAGCGGCTGAATTCTTTTTGGGGTTTTCATGAGGTGACAGGACTCCAATAATTGAGCAAGGCGATCAGGCTGTCTGTCGCCCCAAAATCTTGCGGGTACCGGATAGTATCAGTGACTATGTCTTCTTGCTGTTATACAGCACCCGCTCTGACACAGCGCGCATATAATGAACAGGTACTTGAACAACGAGACAGTTTTCGATTTTCCCCACCATGGAGCAAGCATCATGAGCAAGAGCCAAGACAGCAAGAAAGCCACGAAGAAGGAACCCGCCAAGACGCCCAAAGAAAAAAAAGAAGCCAAGAAAATCAAGAAGGAAGCGATGAAGCGTCAGTGATCCGAGCAATCGGAGGCGATGCCGTTTTGGGTTAACCAACCCATTTGCGTGCATTGCGGAACATGCGCATCCATGGCGAATCCTCACCCCACGATTCTGGATGCCACGACTGCGTCACTGTCCTGAACACACGTTCCGCATGCGGCATCAAAACGGTAAAGCGACCATCCGGGGTCGTGACCGAAGTAATACCTTGCGGCGATCCGTTCGGATTGTATGGATAAGCTTCGGTCGCTTGCCCTTTGTTGTTCACGTAGCGCATTGTCACGACTGCCTGCTTGATATCGCCGGTTTGCGAAAAATCGGCAAAACCTTCACCGTGCGCGACCGCAATCGGCGTCTGAGTGCCCGCCATATCGCTGAAAAAAATCGACGGCGAATCAGCGACTTCCACCATCGTAAAGCGTCCTTCGAATTGCTCGGACTTGTTGCGCGTGAATTTCGGCCAGGCATGCGCACCAGGGATAATCGATTTCAGATTACTCATCATCTGGCAGCCGTTGCAGATGCCGAGCGCAAAGGTATCGCCGCGGCTGAAGAAGCTGGCGAATTGTTCCGCCAGTCTTGCATTGAACAGAATCGTCTTGGCCCAACCTTCACCGGCGCCCAGCACGTCGCCGTAAGAGAAACCTCCGACCGCGATCACGCCTTTGAAATCATCCAGTCTTGCACGACCCGCGATCAAATCGCTCATGTGAACGTCGACCGCGGTGAAGCCCGACTTGTGCATCACATATGCGGTTTCAACATGTGAAT
>CBINHE010000092.1:0-16669 GCA_966250375.1 uncultured Oxalobacteraceae bacterium | reverse complement strand
TTGATAACCAAGCTGACTTCTCTCCAAGTTATTGATTGCATGGACTTTTTTTGAACAGCATTAAGAAATGTCAAAAGTTACCCACAATAATTGTGGTTAAGCCTGTTGATAACCAAGCTGACTTCTCTCCAAGTTATTGATTGCATGGACTTTTTTTGAACAGCATTAAGAAATGTCAAAAGTTACCCACAATAATTGTGGTTAAGCCTGTTGATAACCAAGCTGACTTCTCTCCAAGTTATTGATTGCATGGACTTTTTTTGAAGTGGTGCAAGTTGAGCATAATATCCGCCCTTGGCCGGCGTCCGTTAGAGCGGTTTTCGTATGACTGTGCGGGTGATGCGGGTTGGTTTAAGGTGCAGGGCAAAGCGTGAGGAGCGCCGTGTGGCGAGCCACACAAGCAACGAGCAACGCCCGTAGCCCGTACACTCATACGTAACCGGTAATTCATCGGCGTTATTGCATCAAGTCGTCCGGCCGTATAAATCGGAACGCAGAGGATTGGCAGTGTAGAACTGTTCCACAGGCGTAGCGTGAGTTGGTGGGCTTGTAATGCCGAAGATGCTATCCAATCCGCTGCAGCACATCGACGACATAATCGTACGGATCAATGCCGTGCAGGCAGCACGTGACCAACACAGACTTTGCACGATGCCGACGTGTTTCTTCGCACCCAGTTCTTCGGTCCACGCACGACCTAGAACGAATTGCAAATCACTGTAGAACAACTCAACACCAGCCTGCAGTGGGTGGATTTGCTTTCCTCGTCATTTTATTGAGACGGGAATAAGCGCTAAAAAATCTCGAACAGGCTCTTGGACGAATCTTGGTAATTGATCTGTTTCTGGTTTTCAAAGCAATGCATCATGAATATAAAAAATTCTTGATGCGAATTGATAAGCTGACCTGATGTTGATTTTCATCAATTTATCAAATTCACCAGCGAGATCGTCCGGCAAAATATTCTGCAAATATGAGTTGTTCAAAGAAGCGCGCGGACGGTAAACACAACCCGATGTCAATAATGGCTGAATTTACTTTGGCCTTAATGCAATTTTCATTTGCGGCATGTTATGCTTTTCGGAGGTTTTGCACTCCAACAATTGACTGAAAAACATATGCTTTTTCGAAACATAAACAGAAACAAATTGCATGCTGCTCTTTGTATTGCAGCCAGTGCTGTCGTAAGCATCATCATTATTGTGCTGCTATTCAAGTGGCTGTCTTAGCGCTACGTGCATAATTCTCCAATACTCTGCCACAGGCCGAATCGGCCACGAACTGCTTGAAGCAGACAGAAATAGATCCCTCCGTTTTTTTGCAATGCACACTGTTTGAGCAGTGAACATTCACTTCCCTGCATCATCAAGAGTCCTCTTATTTTCTTGATTCCGATATCAAGGAAAAATATGAGCTCTGCCGTTGATTTTTATTATGGGGAACTTGCAAGCAAAGATACGCAAGATTGTGAAACATCAAAATGACAAAAAGATGATTGTTCAAAATGATTTGAATTGATGTAACACATAGTGAAGGGCAATATGAACAGCAATGATCTGCACTCCCCCGAATACGACCCCAACCATTTGTTGGGTGCGTTAATTGAAAAACTTAACCTTAAGAACGATGCAGCGCTGTCGCGTGCGCTTGAGGTCGCCCCTCCGGTGATCAGCAAGATTCGCCACCGCAGATTGCCGGTAGGCGCATCCTTGCTGATTCGCATGCATGAAGTATGCGATTTGAGCATCAAGGATTTGCGCGTTCTGATGGGCGATCGCCGCGGAAAATTTCGCATCAGCGACAAGCAATTCAAACCCAAGGAGGTCACCCCCGCATGATTTGATGATGCGCCCGTGAACCTTGGCATAGGCAGCATATCAAAATCAGAATGTCAGAAATTTTCGCCACAGTGTGAAGTTATGTTGTGAAGCGATGTTGGATATGTACGCGAAGGGGAATTGGTTCAATAGGAATTTCCCTTTGATGCAATTCAATTTCAATCTCCATAAGGAATCGTACAATGGTTATTGCTCACAGGGCTCCTACTCCAGAGCCTGAGGACGACCCGCTTCCTGATGAAGAACTGCCGCCGGAAGAGGAGGATCCTGCTCCCCATCCGGATCCCATTACCGATACATCCGATCGACGGACGTCTTGAAGCCGCTACGTTTCGGGCTGCATAGTGTGCACGCATCGCTGCTGGAACACCAAAGATACTGAACCGAGCCCCGCAAGCGGGAATCATCGAGATATTGCACGGCGCGGATTAATACATCCAATAAGGTCCGTACGGTCCATATGGACCGTAATAGTTGTAGCGTGAAAAGTTATGGTATGCCAAATCGTCTTTTATACTTAGTTGCAGCAGGCAATTCCGCCATTGGTCGGTTCCGCCCTTGTAACCTAGTTTGTCGCACGCGGGACCATAAACTTGGACCAGTCGATCAACTTCTTGGGCCTTCTGAACGGCCAGTTGTTCCGGTGTTGCACATCCCGCAAATACGACGGCGGTAACTGCGGCAATTGCTCTCGGCAAGTACATAGTTAACTCCTTCAGTAAACTTTTAATCCTATCGCTACAACACGATACCTTTTTACTTTAGGAACTCATCACGCGATGTATCTGAAGTAAATCAAGTTTCAACTAAAAGCTTAACTAGGCGTCTCGACAAAGTGGCATGATTTCCTCTGCCAAAAATCAATGACGTAGTCAGTGTACGGAGGGCTTTTGTCAAATTTCGAGACCAAGGCAAGATACGACATTTCAGCGCAAATCCGTGAAGAATTTTACGAGCTCAAGAACTTGATAACCCACCTCAAGCAATGACCAAAATAATGGACGAAGCAGAAGCGAAAAAAATGACCAAACATGTTGTTCGCATGTACAACATCCTCAAGAATAAAAAGACTCTTCGCTAGAACGAAAATTCCGTGTTCAGTCAGGTTTGGCCAGAAGAAGGATTAGATTGTCTTTGTGTATCTCGATCAAATTCAAATTCACGCTGCAGTAGCGTGGAAGCATCGAATTCCTTGAAAAGCAGATTCACCTTGGCCTGGCGTCGATGCGCATGCGTCGTTATCGCTCCTGTCAGGCTTTTGACACTCGTTTTTATTTCAAGTATCTGCTCTGCCTTCGCAAGCCTCACCAAGCTGCGCAATGATTCCCGAAAGAGATGCTTTTCTCGCAGGGTAACGCCCCCGCACAATGTGGCTTCGATCAAATTTTCAATAGCCATTTCCACAGTTGGTTTCATTTTGATATACACACGAATGAGTTAACGAAACGAAAGTGTCCGAGGCGCAAGTATTGCAAACATAAAAAATGGGGGGTTGAGAAATATCATACTTGCTGCATTATTTGGTTATGCAAGAGTGATGCAGCGATTCAGTTTTTTTCAAGGCGAGCCCAGACAGCGGCCTTTTCTTTTTCATCAAAAATGATCCAGTTGATCACCTCGAGAAACGTCCGTCCGCAACCCTTGCAGATATCATCGCCATAGGTTGTTGAACACTGTCCAATACATGGCGAGTCCGGTCTCAGTGATATTTCACTGTCATATTGCGGAAGGTTTTCAGTGTTTTTCATACTGCAAGCGGAGAACGGGATGATGTTTCAAATGATTTGCCTTGTTTGGCACTAGCGGAGCAAAGCGCTCGTCTGCCCTCGCCATCTTATGCGTTACCTAGGTGAAGCACCAGCATTGGATGCGGCAATCGAATGACGCAAAATTCGGCAGCAATAGGAACATGGAAGGAACGTTGATAAATATTAAAAGTTACCCACAGCAATTGTGGTTAAGCCTGTTGATAACCATGTTGATTAATTTCCATGTGCTTGATCTGTTTGAGTTTTATCCTTGTGATACAGAATCATGCATTTCGCCCAAAGCATTCCAGACACCCTCTTCGCAGAGCGCAGAGTTGATGTTTGGCATGGACTTTGCTTAACCTGCAGACGTGCACTTAATGTGAGCAAAACATGGAAATTATTATTGGCATTATTTATACCGTTCTGATTGGCGCCACGCTTGTCATGCGGCGATCACTCAGATTGCGTGAATATTTCAAGTCCCGCAATCCAAATGTCCGCTCCACGGTAAGAATCTCGACAGAATTCAATCGCCATTCCTGACTGAGAGTATTAGCCCGGCGCAAAATAAAAAAGCCCGCTAACCTTGCAGTTAGCGGGCGAAATCCATTTCCTTGGAAGGAGCAGGAGGAGACAGGAACACTATAGCGCGGCAGTCCTGAAAAGTATGCATTTATAATCGAATAGCAGACATTCGCCATATTTATAGCAGTTCCACATAATCCTCTCTCTCCGATCGGGATGTTGGTGTTTTAATCATGACCAACTTCAATACGTGTGAATAAGCGATTTTTATCACCGACACCGAAGAAGTATCAGTGTGGCAACAATCTGCGTCTTTATGGAACAATTCCATGGAGCAATTGTTCCGCCTGTGCAACAAGAATTGTCCATGTAGCCTCGTTCGGGAGAGGTAAATGCAACCCGAACGTATTCCAGTCAGCATCCTCGCCTACTGTATTGTTGTCTTTTTGCGCGCTATCCGCGAATGGATCGGAAACACACTGGATTGCCACGTGGTATTGGTCAATATCTGATGCGTTGACAGTTGTACCGAATAATCCCAACCTGTTTGATTGAGAAATACCAATGGGGATAAGGTGTATTTAATTTACGATAATGTTGGAGTTATATAAAAGAAAAAACATAACCATTGCCTCTGGCTTGCGAATCAATGCCGATGACTCGAACTCACACGCATTACGACAACCTGAAGGTCGCGCGCGATGCGCCACCGGAAATCATCCGCGCAGCTTACAGAACTCTGTCGAAAAAATATCACCCCGATCACAATCCTGATAATCCTGATGCCATGCGCATTATCCAGATAATCAATGCGGCATATGAAGTGCTGTCAAATCCTGCAAAACGCGTGGAACACGACAAATGGATATTGATGATCGAAGCACAAGATACTTTCGCTGCCAGCACAACAAATTCGAACGTCTCAAGTAAACATGCTCATCATCGCAGCGCTACGGGCAATCCGCATCGCAAAACGCCTTTTGATATTCGTGTGCTGAAAAACAAGACGGCGGCTAAAACGCTAAGAGCGGTTCATAAGCTATGGCTAATGGTCAGTCATTTTTCGAAATATTTATCCAGAAAAGTGTAAGCCGACGCAGGTGAAAGTCATGAATCGCTATCGATGCGCTATGGTTGGATGGATGCGATACCAGGCTATCCCTATCCATTCGTAGATCGCATAGTAAGAACGACGAAGGCCTTCTGCGCTAGGCAGAAAATGAACAGGAGCCAGCGCATCCAGGCTGAAAAACATCGTCGGCGCCGCAACTACTTCAAGACCGTTTTGAGCAAATACCCTTTGCGAACGAGGCATGTGCATTGCATCTGTTACCAACAAAATCCGCTGTACGCCATTCTGCTTCAGGATTGTTGCGGAAAATTCTGCGTTTTCCGCTGTATTGCTTGATTCCCCTTCTATCCATTTGACCGGCGTTGCAAATTCGTCGCGCAAGGCGCGTGCCATTCCGGCCGCTTTCGATTCGATGGCACCATCCGACGTTCCGTTCCCGCCTGAGACCAGTATCGGCAATCGTGTCTCATGATGCAGCTTTGCCGCATATCGAAGGCGCGCAAGAGCGATATAGTCAGGTATATCCTTGTTCCCATACTCGGGCGCATTTGCAAGGCGCCCGGCGGCCAGCACCACGATCGCTTGCGCCCCCGTGCCGCTGAACGACGCCAATGGCGCAGTAAGCCTTTCGAGCGGAGACACAAACAATCGCGCGCCGGCACTGGTGCATAGCACGATCAGCGCAATCAGTGCAGCCCTGCTCACGGCCTGTCCGAATCGCAACCACCGCCAGCGCAGCATGAATCCGGCTGCGATAAGCAAGAACAGGCTGGACGGCGGAAGAATCAGTTCGCGAAACACACCGGCGGTAATGACGCTTGTACTCATATCAGGATTTCAAAGAATTGGAGGGAATTTTGCAGGCTTGCATGTAGCCATGGGCAACTTCAATTTTACAGTTGAATTTCCCGGCACATCGCATTGGTGGATCGGGTGGCCAATCTCATCCCGACGGCTTTTTGATCGAACCGGCCGTCCAGTTACGTTGATCAGGTGGCCTGCAAAAAGAAGCAAGCGTTCGTTTCAAGCCGAATTCCAATATTGAGAGAATGTGCGCGGCACCAAAGCGCCAAGGGCGGATATGGGATGGCCACAGCTATCGTCGCGCGGTCGATAGAAAAATGGACGCTTACCAGGTTTGCAAACGGAATAAATCTAGTCCCGCCACAAAAGGGACGGCAGTGGTGATGGCGAGCAGCAGGCCGCCATCATTCGACAAGTTCCGCAGCAATTAAGGCGGATGCGATGTCTACCTGTGCAAACCCACAGGCGAAGATGAACTGTTGGTAGCCATCGCCCGGTTCCTGCCGAGCGCACAAGATGGCCATTAGCGCACGCTATTTTCGTTGACGCATCATGAAACCGATGCCAGACGCGGCCAACCACGTAATGAATGCGGAAGGCAACCAACCCAAAGCAATACCCAACACCAAACCATAGGTTGTGATGCCGTATAAATAGCAGGAGACAAAAATGCTCAGAATTACGCACACCCCAAAGCGCCTTGCGGCGACGTGGGCCAAATTTCTGAGATTGATTCCGGCTGTCATTGAACTCAACGCGCAACTAGATGCAGAACAACTGATTTCACGAGCGTCGTTAACGTGCGAATTTTCAGTACTCATGAGTAACCCCGTGCGTTTTTTCGTACATCCTTGAATACCAATTGGATAGAAAAATCGCCGGGACAGTTCACCTGCAACGATGATGAAGATCATGATAATGGTCGATGGGGAGAATTATCATGATTGATTCATGACAAAGTTTCGAGTGCGCATATCCTCATGCGAAAGAACATTCCTCCTTGAAGTTTGTCAAATTAATGCTTGTGGGTCTGCCCATACGCTTGATTTCGACATTAGAAGATAGAAGGATATCTCGCAATGCGCGCAAAATTTATTGTCTGGGTGGTCGCCTGTAGTAGCTTGGGTCTGTCGGGATGCGCTGTACCGCCCACCCAGGAACAATCCGGAATAGTGATTGGCGGCGCCCTTGGCGGAGCGCTCGGCTCACAGATCGGTGGAGGTCACGGCCAAACCGTAGCGACGGTCATCGGCACCCTTTTCGGCGCAACCGTCGGCGGCTCCGTTGGCCGCTCCATGGATGACACCGACCGCCTCAAGGTAGCGCACACGTTGGAAAACGTGCGCACCGGCGTACCGTCGCAATGGCACAATCCGGACACGGGCAATCAATACACAGTGGTGCCTACGCGCACTTACGAAACCGCAGGCGCGCCGTGCCGGGAATTTACGGTCGACGGGCGTGTCGGTGGAAAAAAGGAAAAAATCTATGGTACGGCCTGCCGCCAGCCCGATGGAAGCTGGCGCACAGTGAGTGAATAGATTATCAGGTGAATTTGTAGAATACGCTCGCGCATTCCTATAGGCATTAACTCGATTTTGGCTGATTGGTAGCGCCAAGCCGATTGCATGACGCCCCGCAAGAATCGCCGTGACTGAACCCATAGCTCCCATTGCCGACATGCCGGCAGACGAGCGTTTGCTGGCAGTAGTGCGGCAGTTGGCTGACAACACGCATCCAGGCCGCACCCATACGGTCACGCTTCGCACCTCTTTCGAAAAAGATCTTGCGCTCGATAGCTTGGCACGGGTGGAACTGATGCTGCGTGTCGGAAAGGCTTTCAGCGTTGAACTACCGGGCGCAGCACTACTATCGGAGGCCGATACGCCGGGCGATCTGTTGCGTTTTCTGGGACAGGTACCGCAGGAGAAAACAACACTGATTGCGGCCGTATTGGGCGAAACGCACACTGCCGGCGTTCCCGACAGCGCGCAAACCCTGCGGGAGGTTTTGGAATGGCACGCCGCGCGCCAGCCGGATCGCGTTCACATCCTCCTGCATGACGAACAGCATCGGGAGCACCCGATTCGCTATCGCGATCTGCTCGACGCAGCGCAGGCCATCGCCGTTGGTCTGGTCGCACAAGGATTGCAGCCGAGACAAACCCTGGCATTGATGCTGCCGACCGGGCGCGATTATCTGGCCAGCTTTTTCGGCGTGATGATCGCGGGCGGCATCCCGGGCCGATCTATCCGCCGGCACGCCTGGCGCAGATCGAGGATCACCTGAAACGGCATGCGCGCATTTTGTCCAATGCTGGAGCAGTGTTCATCATCACCGTGGCACAGGCCAAGCCGGTCGCTCGCATGTTGCAGGCGACGGTACCGAGCTTGGCCGCCATTATTACCCCATCTGAACTTACAGGTCCGGAACGAATACAGTTAGAACCGCCCCCCTCTTCCAGAATGAAAGAGGGAGAACAGCGGACCGAAAAATAAAGCCCTTTCCGGGCCAAATCAATGCTGCAACGCCGACAGCGCCGCACTATCGCCCGCATCACGATGACATCGCATTTCTGCAATACACGTCAGGCAGCACAGGCGACCCCAAGGGCGTTGTGCTAACGCATGCCAACCTCCTCGCCAACATCCGCGCGCTGGGACAAGCGTCGCAGGTTGCGGCGGATGACGTGTTCGTGTCCTGGCTGCCGTTTTACCACGACATGGGCTTGATCGGCGCTTGGTTCGGCTCCCTGTACCACGGCATTCCACTGGTTCTGATGTCGCCGCTCGCCTTCCTCGCCCGGCCGGCACTCTGGCTGCAAACTGCAAACTGCGCGCTTCATGGCTGCTACCGTGCGGGCGGCGCGCTACGCTGATCGCAAGGCGAACCGGCACATGGGGCTACGCCGGTTATGCATGGACTATCTTCGCGCTGCTCGCGCTGTCGTGCGGATCGATGATCGCGCTACTGCAGCGGCCGCCGCTGGGACGGCGCATTGCGCACTGGGCAGCGCACATGTTGTTGCGCCTTGCGGGCGTCACGAGCGCGGCCAGCGGACTCGATTGGTTGCCGCACCGGCCCACGTGCTGCTGGTCAATCACGCAAGTTATCTGGACGCTATTGTGCTCACGGCGCTACTGCCCCCGGCTCCCGGTTACACCTTCACGGCCAAACGGGAATTTGCCGGCCAGCGTTTGATGCGCGCTTTGCTCACTGGCCTGGGCGCCATTTTCATCGAACGCTTTGACGTCAAACGCAGCATGGAAGATGTGGATTTGATGGTGGCCGCTCTGATACACGGCGACCATCTTCTGGTTTTTCCGGAAGGCACGTTCAGCCGCAAGCCGCGCGCTGAAACCTTTTCATGCCGGCGCTTTCGCGGGATCGGCCTTGGCCAACGCACCAGTCGTGGTGGCGGGTTTGCGCGGCAAGCGCACTGCGTTGCGGAGCGGAACAGGGTTGCCGCGCCGCGTCGTGATCGAATTCAAAGTTGAAGAGCACCTCATGCCGTCTGACTATGATTGGGCCGCTACGGCCCGCATGCGGGCTGCTGCGCGCAAGGCGATGGCGCCGTTGTCGGGCGAATTTGACCCGTTGACGCAGTAGTAAGTAGCCATGCAAAAAACGGTGAATTTGTAGGAACGGGCCTTGCCCGCGATAGCTTGCATGGGCTAACACCTATCGCGGGAAAGGCCGCTCCTACAAAAAGTACCGCGTAGAAATCACAATTAATTTTGCTCGGTTACTTAGTCAATCGGTAGGGCACATCGCGATGCGCCCTTCTTCGCCCTTCTCCTTCTTCTTTAACGCCGCCAGCGCAGCCGCAGCAAATACGTCTCTTTGTTGTAATGAAAATCCAGCCCCCCTTATAAGCACTTTGAGCCGCCGCAAATATCTGATTCTTTTATCTGCTAACGTAAATTGTTAAAAGCCGATCCTAACTGAACAGAATTAGTCGTGATGCCAGGCGGTATTGTGTACAAAAAAATTCTCATCCCCACCGACGGCTCTCCGCTTGCAACCGCAGCTGCGTATGCGGCGATAGAGTTGGCCCGGCAACTGGCAGCAGAGACTGTCGGCATCTTCGTTGCCCCCGAATACCAGTACCCGGTTTATGTGGAAATGATTCCGCCCGATTTTCCTTCCGAAGAAAAATATAAAGCGTCGATGTGCAAGGCAGGAGAAGCGTATCTCGAAGAGATTCGGCGCGCCGCTGCCGATGCCGGTTTGAAATTTTCCGGCGTAACCGTGTTTTCGGAGGCGACCGCGCAACCGATCGTCGCCACTGCAGAAGAACAGCACTGCGATTTGATTGTCATGGGGTCGCATGGACGCAGCGGGTGGAGGCAATTGTTGCTGGGCAGCGTGACGTCGAAAGTCCTGGCGATCTGCCAGATTCCTGTGCTCGTCTATCGATCGAAACAGGAGCCCAGTCATGCCTGAATGGAGAAAACTTCATGCAAACATTTATTCTTCTCACACGGCTCTTGCCCGGTATGTTGAGGTCACCGACATCCATCGAAGATTTCGAAAAACGCGCAGTCGAGCATATCGAGCAAGAATGCCCGGAAGTAAAATGGCTGCACGGCCATGCCTTGCTGGGCTCCCATGATTACCTGGAAATATTCAAAGAGAGCGCCCGATCCCGATACAACGCTCAAAGCGTCCGCCATGATTTGCACGTTTGGCCGTGCGCATTCAAAAATATAGGGCGCAACAGAATGGGGAAATTTCAAGAACATCATTCATTCGTTGCCGACACATTAGAGTGAATTGCCGAGGACAGTTGCGGCCCGAGCACCGAAACGTTCGATGATGCATTGGTGGGTGGGGGTTCGCCTTACCTTTATTCGCCAGTTGACGCGTATAGGGGCAGTTCTGCGCTCGAATATACAAACCATGGCATTACCACCCGCCACTGATGCAGTAACGCTGGAGTCCAAAGTGGCATTTTTACGGCAGCCGACGAGTTTCTCGGAACCAGCCTATCGCGTGGAAGCAATCGAGACGCATATGTCATGGGTTTTTCTGACGGATGGTTATGCGTACAAACTGAAAAAACCGGTGCACCACGAATTTCTCGACTTCCGCACGGCCGCCGCGCGGCGCTATTACTGCGAAGAAGAGGTACGCCTGAATCGGCGCCTGGCCGCCGACGTCTATCTAGGCGTTGTGCCGCTTGCATTCAACACGTCAGGACATTTGCAACTGGATGGCGATGGAACCGTCGTCGACTGGCTGGTCAAAATGCGACGGCTGCCGACAGAGTACATGCTGGACTATGCGATCAAGCATCAAACGGCAAGCGAACAGGATATCGGCAAAGTCGCGGCACGGCTTGCCGATTTCTATCGCACGTGCGCCCCCATTGATATCAATCCAGTCGAATACCGCAGAAGATTCCTCATCCATATCGACTCCAACCTACAGGAATTGAGCCGACCGGCCTATCAACTGCCGACCGAACGGGTGAGCGTCATTTGCTTGGCGCAGCGTACAGTGCTACAGCAAATAGCTGCCATGTTTGACGAGCGAATTCAATCAGGAAAAATTGTCGAAGGCCATGGCGACCTGCGTCCAGAACATATCTGCCTCCAGCCGACACTGGCCATCATCGACTGCCTCGAATTTTCGCGCGACCTGCGGATTGTCGATACCGCCGATGAGCTCGCCTTCCTGGCGCTGGAGTGTGAACGTCTGGGCGCAGCCGAGTTGGGCGCCCTCCTGCTGCGCACTTATAGCGATATCTCAGGCGATTGGCCGGCGATTGCGCTCATCCACTTTTACCAGAGTTATCGCGCGATGCTGCGCGCGACAATCGCGATCCGCCATTTGAGCGAGGAGAAATTTCGTTATTCGCCAGAATGGCCGCGCCGCGCCATGGACTACCTGCAATTGGCAGAACAGCATATTGCGTGCTGCCGCTGATCTGATCGCCTCTCGCGTCATGGAAGGAACTCGTTCGGCGCGCGCCTTTGCCCCCGCACTTGTTCCATTCGCTCCCTGGCAGCATCTTCTTGCGCCCTCCGATTTCTGACGCCGCCGTCGACTGTCCTGCCGGACGGCACCGGCTCGTACGTCGCCGCCCGGTGTCGGTCCGGTTCGCCGCGCTTGCTGCTGCCGGACAGCGACGCGAACCGGCTCGCCGCCATCGATGCGCCGCTGTCCATCGGCTTTCCTGGCGGCCGGGCCGATGCCCCCTGGCTTTCGTTGAACCGGGTGCGCAACGCATGCGCGAAGGCGCTGCCGCGCACCGCCTGCGGCGGTGCGCCGACATCCCCTTCGCGGCGCGGCTCTTCCACGGGCCGGTCGCCGTGCTGCGCCCGGCCCCGCGCCGGCAGACGGCGGGAAGCGGCAGGCGCCGCCCGCGCCGGCTCTTCCGCGATGCGCTCCACCCCGTCCGGCAGCGCCACCGTGTCGCTCTTTTGCTGCATCTTCCGCAGCAGCTGCGCGCGTTCTTCCGGGGCCTGGTGCGGATTGAGGCTCTTGCGGTAAGACGCATGGGTCTCGCCCTTGATCCGGATGCTGTCATCGGTGTGGAACTGGATCTCGAACGGCGCGTTATTTTTTTTGTCGCGCAGCGTGATGTTGATGCCCTTGTAGACCGCGCCCTGGGCAAAGGTGTTTTTCACGCGTTCGATGTCGAATTGCGCGCGCAGTTGCTCCAGCGCCTGCAGCGCCTTGTCCGTGAAGCCGGCATGGTCGAACACGATTGCATAGCGCAGCCCGTCGCGCACGCGTTCGTCGGCCTGCGCCTGCGTCACTTTGATGCCGCGCTCCGGGTAGGCGCGGGCGATCTTGTCCTTGATCGACCAGTCGCTTTTCAGGCGCTCGGATGGTTTGTGTTCCCGCCCGCCGAGCGCCGCGAACAACGCCGATAGCACCGGGGTGACGGTTTTTTCGAGCGCGAACGCGCGCTCGCGGATGGCGAGCGACACCCGGTCCAGGACGCGGCGGTTGCTGCTGCCGACGGGCATCGAGGCGAACCGGTACTGCGCCATCGCTGCGTCGCCGGGCCGTGCTGCCGCGTGCTGCGTCGGCGCGCCTTCCGGCCGTGGCAGCCAGCCTTTTTGCTCCAGCCGCGCGATCGCCTTTTCCATGATCTGCGCGGCCAGCGTCGGGTTGTCCGTCAACTGTTCGAGCGCGGCTTTCGCATCGAAGCGCCCGTCCCGGATCTGGCGCGCCAGCAGCTTGGTGTACGGCGGCGCTTCCATGCCGCCGTGCATGCGGCTGTACAGTCCGCGCAGGTAGTCGGCCGTGCGCTGCGCCTGCCGGCTGCCGGTGTTCGATTTGAGCGCATCGGTGCCGATCTTCACGCCCATGGCGAGCAGGCGGTTCAAGCTGGCTTCCGCATCGCCTGGGACTTGCCAGTGCTGGCCCGGCATCGGCACGCGGTTGGGCACGCGCTGCAGCAGTGCGTTCATCCGCAGCGCCGGGTCCGGCTGCGCACCCAGTTCTTCCCGCAAGCCGGGGAACAGCGCCTCGAAGGCCGGGTCCGCCGGCGGCACGGCCAAGTCCAGGCCCGGCACTTTCTGTTGCGGCAACTTTTGAGCCGCCCACGCACGCACAGCTTCGGCCAGCAGCGCGGCAGCCTGGCGCGCCTGCGGATGCTCGCTGGCGTCATGCTGGCGCCGCAGCATCGCCGTCACGTTCTCCAGCGCCGCCTGCCTGTCCTGCACAGTCTCGGCATCGCGCAGGCGTCCCGCCAGCGGGCGCAGCCCGGGTTGCCAGTTGCCTTCGTTGTCCTCGCGGCCCGGCTCCCATCCTTCCTGCACGCCGAACAGCGCCTGCTCGGCGAAGCGCCGGCGCTGCTCCCGCGGCAGCGCCAGATACAGGTATTGCAGGCCGACAAAATCGGTCAGCACATTGAGTTGCATCGACATGATGGCGCGCGTGCGGCCATGGCGGTACTGGCCGTCCGGGCCGACGGCCGGGGTATGGCTCTTGGGCGGCTTGAGCGATGGCAGCGCCAGCGCTTCCTCCTGTTCGTTGTGGCGGCGCACATCGTCGGCCAAGTGCGGATAGCCGGCCAGGATGAGCATCGGGTCGCCATCGAAATCCCCGTCGCGTTTTTGCTGCGACTGCGGCGGCAGCGCCACCAGCGAGCCGCCGGCGAACAGTTCGCCGGCCTGCAGCTGGCCTGGCCCTTCCATGCGCATATCGTGCGCGGCGCGCTGCTTGTCGTGGCGCCAGTCCGATTGCATCTTGACGTCGTCGGCCGACAGGCACAGGTCCACGTCGCCGAACGCGGCGGGCCACATGTGTTGCGGCACGGCGATGAGCAAGCCCTTGGCAAACGCCTTGACGGACTTGCCGGCCACGGGGTCAGTCTTGATCCAGAAACTGTACTGCAGCGTGATGCAGCGGTCGAGGAAGCGCGCGGTGGCGTCGCCGGTCTGCACCTGGTCGTGGGCGAACCAGCCCAGGTTGGGCTTGTCGTACGGGCTTTTGCCCAGCATCAGGTCGCCGCCGTGACGGCGGAACGCGCCGCTCTTGGCGTCCGGCAGGTGGACCTGGCCGTCGGCGGAGGGTACGGCGACCCCGATGTCGCCCTTGATCAGGCCGGCGCTCAAGCTGCGGAACACTTGTTCCGGGGTGGGCGGCTTGCCTTGCGCCTGCAGCCGTTCGATCATGCGTTCAGCCGCTTCGTCGGCTACCGCCTCGTTGCGCAGGTAATGCTGCAGCGCCTGCGCCGGCAGGTTGGCCGACTCGGTTTCCCGGCCATAGCGGATGGCATGGGCAAAGGCGGGCATGCGCTTGGCGACGTCTTCGCGGATGAAGCCGCAGCCGTCGAACGGGCGCAGCGCGATCGGCTCGCCGTGTTCATTGGTCATCGCAAACGGGTGCGCGGCTTCGCCGGCGGGACGCCGGTCGGGCAGCAGGGCGACCCGGAAGCGGCCTTCCAGCACATGGCCGGGCGGCGCCGGGGCGACTTCCTGCGCTGCAGAGGGCGGCGCCGGGGTGGCGCTGTTGGCCAGATTGGGCGGCGAGCCCATCATCGCGCGCTGGAAATAGTAAAAGCTTTCCTCGTTGGGGAACATTTCCGCCATCATGCGGCCGTACGTGCTGCCGGGCAGGGTTTCAGCCGCCGGCAGCGCCAGCAGCATGCCGCCTTGCTCGGGCTTGCTCTCGCCCGGCGCGAAAAGCTGCGCGATATTGCGCCGCCCCGCTTTCATGCGGCTGCCGCCGACCAGGTCGAAGCGGTATGGCTGGCCGTCGTGCATGAAGGTGCGCGCCAGCAGGAAGCTGCTGAAGCGCTCCGGCAGTTGCACCCACAGCGGCTGGATTTGGCCTTGCGTCAGGCGCGCGAACAGCGAATAGCGGGGCGGTGCGGTATGCAATACCCTGCCCTGCGGGTCGACTGTGGGAATGGACAGCAGGCCGGAACCGGCTTCGGGCGGGCGCGGCGCATGGTCGAAGGAATCGAACACGCTGTCGTGGTCGAACGCTGCCGGTGCATAGCGCGCAGCGATTTGTTCGCTGTGCTCGACGATGAAGCGGTCGAGCGCGTCGGCCGGGTCTTCCGATTCCAGCTGCGCGATCATGTTCCAGCTGTAGGACGACAGGTCGCGTTCGATCAGGGGGGCGAGGCGCGCATAAACGTCCTTGAGCCAGGCATCGAGTTCGGCCGCGCCGGCCTGGGCTTGCGCGTTGCGCATGCCGGTTTCCCTGCCTGTCCAGTGAATCCTGACTTGCACGTAGGTCTTGAGGATGTGATACGCCGACAGCGCCGGGCAGCGGCTGGCGCAGGCTTCGTCTTGCTGGGCGCCCGCGCCGCCCTCGCCTGCCAGGTACAGCTCGAGCTTGCGGGTAATGATCGGCTGCAACTGCTGCAGCAGGTGCAGCGCGTCGCGGCGGAACCGGCGCAAGTCGTTACTGCGCACCAGCGGCGCCAAGCTCGCGCACAGGCTGCCCATCGTTTCCAAACCGTTGCCGCGCAGGCCGTCGGCCGCGACCAGCGCGGCGATGCGCAGCAGTCCGGGTTCGGCCAGCGCCGCCAGTTCCCTGGTCAGGCGGACCTTGCCGTACGCGCGCAGCAGGTTGGCGACGCCAAGGACGCCGGCGTGCGACATGTCGTCGATCGCCGGCGGCACCAGCGCGCGCAGCGCCGCTTCCAGCGTGGCTTGCGCTTGTTCGTCTGCATCATCGAGGTGGCACGCGAAGGCGTGGGCCAGCATCGAACAGTGTTGCACTATGGTGGATGCCAGGCAGGCAGGGGAAGCGAGCAGATGGCGGGCGATGCCCATGTTCGCGGCGCGACATTCGGGGGCCGATGATTTGCAAAACGCATTGGCCAGGTTGGCCAGATCCTGTTCAGTGAAGCAGCCCATCCCGCCTTCGCTTGCGCGCTTCGCCACTTCCGCGGCCAGCGCCGCGAGCGCGCCCCGGCAGGCGTCGTCCTCGGGCAGCTTGCAAAACGCGTTGGCCAGGTTGGCCAGAGCCTGTTCATTGAAGCGGCCCATCCCGCCTTCGCTTGCGCGCTTCGCCACTTCCGCGGCCAGCGCCGCGAGCGCGTCCCGGCAGGCGCCGTTCTCGGGCAGCTTGCAAAACGCGTTGGCCAGGTTGGCCAGATTCTGTTCAGTGAAGCGGCCCATCCCGCCTTCGCTTGCGCGCTTCGCCGCTTCCGCGGCCAGCGCCGCGAGCGCGCCCCGGCAGGCGTCGTCCTCGGGCAGCTT